>NZ_JBWLKN010000027.1:0-104003 GCF_059026195.1 Streptomyces sp. A01
AACTGGGCGGTGCTGTTCTCCGGCCTGCTGATCGCCATGCTGCCCGTCCTCGCGGTCTACATCATCTTCCAGCGCCAGGTCCAGGCCGGACTCACCGCGGGCGCGCTGAAGTAATCCGCACGCGCGCGTGGGCGCGCTGAGGCCGTACGTGCTGTACGCCCCGTCCTACGCACTACGCTCACCGACACCGGCCCTGGCCCCGCCCTCCCGGCGGGACCAGGGCCGTCGTGGCGGTATGCGCGACCGCGCCCAGCCCAGGGGGAGCGCCCCGTCAGGGGCACGGGGAACGGCGCGCCCAGCCACCACACACCCGCAGTCCCCGACGCGCGGCCAGGGGGGCTCGTCCCCCTCGGGCCGCCAGGCCCAGGAGCGGCCTCGACACGTCAAGGACTTGACGGGGGGCAACCTGGGCAGCTCAGCTTAGAGTTCACATGTTGGAGACAGTGCCGGGCCCCACCGCTGTGGCCTGGTGGGTGGCCGGCCGTCGTGCCGTTCGCCGAGGCGGGAGTGGATGGGCGTGGAGACACCGGGATCGCAGTCATCGCTGCACCGGGCCAATCTTGAGCGGGTCGTACGCGCGGTGCGCATGGCGGGATCGCTCACGCAGGCGGAGATCGCCCGGTCGACGGGGCTCTCCGCCGCGACCGTCTCCAATATCGTCCGGGAGCTGAAGGACAGCGGCACGGTCGAGGTCACCCCGACCTCGGCGGGCGGCCGCCGGGCCCGCAGCGTCGCGCTGAGCGGGGACGCCGGCATCGTCGTCGGCGTGGACTTCGGCCACGCCCACCTGCGCGTGGCCGTCGGCAACCTCGCCCACCAGGTACTGGCCGAGGAGACCGAGCCGCTGGACGTGGACGCGTCCGCCGCGCAGGGCATGGACCGTGCCGAACACCTGGTGGAGCGGCTGATCGCGGCCACCGGCATCGCCCCGGGCAAGGTGGTCGGCGTCGGGCTCGGCGTGCCCGGGCCGATCGACGTGGCGTCCGGCACGCTCGGGTCCACCGCGATCCTGCCGGGCTGGGCCGGGACCAACCCGCGCGACGACCTCGCCGCCCGGCTCGGGGTCCCGGTGTACGTGGACAACGACGCCAACCTCGGCGCGCTCGGCGAGCTGGTGTGGGGCAGCGGCCGCGGGGTCTCCGACCTCGCGTACATCAAGGTCGCCAGCGGTGTCGGCGCCGGTCTGGTGATCAGCGGCCAGATCTACCGGGGCCCCGGCGGCACGGCGGGCGAGATCGGGCACATCACGCTGGACGAGTCGGGCCCGGTCTGCCGGTGCGGCAACCGCGGCTGTCTGGAGACCTTCACCGCCGCCCGGTACGTACTGCCGCTCCTGTTCTCCAGCCACGGCCCCGATCTCACCGTGGAGCGCATGGTGCGGCTCGCGCGGGACGGCGACCCCGGCTGTCGCCGGGTGGTCGGCGACGTCGGGCGGCACATCGGCAGCGGTGTCGCCAACCTGTGCAATCTCCTGAACCCGAGCCGGGTCGTGCTCGGCGGGGACCTCGCCGAGGCGGGGGAGCTGGTGCTCGGCCCGATCAGGGACTCCGTCGCGCGGTACGCGATCCCCAGCGCCGGGCGCCAGCTCTCGGTGATGCCGGGCGCCCTCGGCAGCAGGGCCGAGGTGCTCGGGGCGCTCGCGCTCGTCCTGAGCGAGATGGGCGACTCGACACTTCTTGACGGGACCCTGTCACCGGGAACCCCCGCACTCACCTGATAAGGCCCGCCGCCCACTGCTCTGGGCGCCGATTGCTGGGTTCACGTACATAACGAATGGCACCGTTGCCATCTCGTTAAGGATTTACTTCTTGACGGTGTCCGAGTGGCCGAGTTGACTTCCAGCCACCTCGGCCGCAGTGACGCGGCCGCGTCAGGGAGGTAACCCCACATGAACGCGACGCTGCGTCGTGTCGTCATAGCCACCGCCGCGGTCAGCATGACCGTCGGCCTGGCCGCCTGCGGTAAGGCGAAGGAAGCGGACGGGAACGGGTCGGGCGACCGGAAGAAGGACGGCCCGCTCACCATCGGCCTGCTGCTGCCGGAAGACCAGACCGCACGCTACGAGAACTTCGACAGGCCCTTGATCAAGAAGCGGATCGAGGAGCTCTGCGCCGACTGCGAACTCAAGTACGTGAACGCCAAGTCGGACGCCTCCGTACAGCAGCAGCAGGTCGACTCGATGATCACCAAGAAGGTGGATGTGATCATCCTGGACTCCGTCGACTCGAAGTCCATCGCCAGCTCGGTCAGGAAGGCGCACGCCGCGGACATCCCGGTGGTCGCGTACGACCGGCTCGCCGAGGGCCCGATCTCCGCGTACACCTCCTTCGACAACGAGGAGGTCGGCCGCGTGCAGGGCAAGTCGCTGCTCGACGCGCTCGGCGACAAGGCCGACAAGGGCCAGATCGTGATGCTCAACGGCTGGGAGGCCGACCCGAACGCCGCCATGTTCAAAAAGGGAGCGCTCTCAGTCCTCAAGGGCAAGGTCAAGATCGGCAAGTCGTACGACGTCGACAAGTGGCTCGCCGACGTCGCGAACAACAACATGAACGGCGCGATCTCCGCCATCGGCAAGGACAAGATCGTCGGCGTCTACTCCGCCAACGACGGCATGGCGGGCGCCGCCATCACCGCCCTGAAGAACGGCGGCTTCGATCCGCTTCCCCCGGTCACCGGGCAGGACGCCGAACTCGCCGGTGTGCAGCGGATCGTCAGCGGCGACCAGTTCATGAGCATCTACAAGCCGTACAAGTCCGAGGCGAAGACCGCCGCCGAGATGGCCGTGGCGCTCGGCCGTGGCGAGAAGGTCAAGTCCGAGACGACGGTGGACAGCCCGAGTGCGAAGGACGTCCCGGCGACGTTGATCCCGCCGGTGGCGCTGACCGTCGACAACATCAAGGGCACGGTCCTCAAGGACGGGCTCTACAAGCTCGACAAGATCTGCACGGCCAAGTACAGGGCCGCCTGCGAGAAGGCGGGTCTGCTGTAGCCCCGCGGTGGCTGCGGCCGCCCCACAGGGTCACCCCCGAATTCTGTACGCGCCCGCCTCACAGGCGGTGCGGCTTCCCCCGCCCCGTAGGCGGTGAAGGAGATGGTTCATGTGTCCGCTGCGCCCGTACTGGCGTTGCGCGGGATCTCCAAGCGGTTCGGTGCCGTCCAGGCGCTCACCGACGTAGAGCTTGAGGTCCACGCCGGAGAGGTGGTCGCCCTCGTGGGCGACAACGGAGCCGGCAAATCCACCTTGGTCAAGGCGATCGCCGGGGTCGGCCCCGCCGATGACGGGGTGCTGGAGTGGGAAGGCAGGCCCGTCCGGGTCGAACGGCCCCACGACGCCCAGAACCTGGGCATCGCGACCGTTTATCAGGACCTCGCGCTCTGCGACAACATCGACGTGGTCGGCAATCTCTTCCTCGGCCGGGAGATCGTCCGGGGCGGCATCCTCGACGAGGTCGAGATGGAACGCCGCTCCCGCGAACTGCTCGACACCCTCTTGATCCGTATTCCCAGCGTCCGTATCCCCATCGCCTCGCTCTCCGGCGGCCAGCGGCAGACCGTCGCCATCGCCCGCTCGATGCTCGGCGAGCCGGGGCTCGTGATCCTCGACGAGCCGACCGCCGCGCTGGGCGTGGAGCAGACCGCGCAGGTGCTCGACCTGGTGGAGCGGCTGCGCGAGCGTGGCCTCGCCGTCATCCTCATCAGTCACAACATGGCCGACGTCAAGGCCGTGGCCGACCGTGTCGCCGTGCTCAGGCTGGGCCGTAACAACGGCACGTTCGACGTCAGGACGACCTCGCAGGAAGACATCATCTCCGCCATCACCGGCGCCACAGACAACGCTGTCACGCGCCGTAAGGCCCGGACCACGGATGCGGAGGTCCAGAAGTGACCACGAACCTCAACAAGTCAGCCGACGACCCGGCCCCGCGCGACACGGACGCGGCGGGCGCGGGCGGCGCCCCCTCCGGCGCCGTCCTGGAAGGCGGCCCCGCGGCCCCCGGCGCCGTCACCGCCGTCGATCCCCGGCTGCTGGTACGCGAGCAGGGCTTCAAGGGCTACGTCAAGGAGTTCGGCCGCAAGCTGCGCGGCGGCGAACTCGGCTCCGTGCCCGTCGTCGTCGGTCTCGCCGTCATCTGGGCCGTCTTCCAGTGGCAGGACTCGGCGTTCCTCTCACCGAAGAACCTCTCCGACCTGTCGATCTACATCGTCGGCACCGGAATGATCTCCGTCGGCATCGTCCTGGTGCTGCTGCTCGGCGAGATCGACCTGTCGGTCGGCTCGGTGAGCGGTCTGGCGGCCGCCGTCGTCGCGGTGCTCTACGTGAACGAGGGCGTGCCCGAGTGGCTCGCCATCCTCATCGCCCTCGCCTCGGGGGCCGCCGCCGGAGCGCTGCACGGCTTCTTCTTCGCCCGCATCGGGGTGCCCGCGTTCGTCGTCACCCTGGCGGGGCTGCTCGCCTGGAACGGTCTGATGCTGGAGGTGCTCGGCACCACGGGCACCATCAACCTCGACGACGACAGCTTCATCGTCAACCTCACCAGCCACTACTTCGTCTACATCGCGGTCGCCTACGGAGTGGCCGGACTCGCCGTCGCCGGATTCCTCGGCGCCCAGCTGCTCGACGCCCGCAGACGGCGGGCGGCGGGCGTGCCGTCCCGGCCGCTCAGCGAGATCCTGGTGCGCACCGGCGTCCTCGCGGTGCTGGCCTTCGCGGCGGCGTGGCGGCTGAACGAGTACAAGGGCCTGCCGCTGGCGCTGCTGATCTTCCTGGTCGTCCTGATCGGCTACGACGTCCTGCTGCGCCGTACCCGCTTCGGCCGCAAGGTCTTCGCGGTCGGCGGCAACGTCGAAGCCGCCCGCCGCGCGGGCATCAATGTCGCCATCGTCCGCATATCGGTCTTCGCGATCTCCGGCACCATGGCCGCGGTCGGCGGCCTGTTCATCGCCTCCCGGATCGCCGCCGCCAACCAGGGCGCGGGCACCGGCAACCTGCTGATGGAGGCCATCGCCGCCGCGGTCATCGGCGGCACCAGCCTCTTCGGCGGCCGCGGCAAGATCTGGTCGGCCCTGCTGGGCATGCTGGTCATCGGCTCCATCGCGTCCGGCATGGCGCTGCTCGGCATCGCGGCGTCCGTCCAGTACATGATCACTGGCGGCGTACTGCTCGCCGCGGTCGTCATCGACTCCGTCTCCCGCAAGACCCAGCGGACGGCGGGCCGCGGCTGACCGCTGACCGCTCAGTTCGCGCCAGAGTCCGGTCACAGTCCGGCACCGGCCAGGACCGGCGCCGCCCAGGAAGGGCGGACGCCGGTCCTGGCCGTGTGCGGGCGGGCCCAGGGCCCGCAGCCCCAGAGGATGACCGGCATCTGGACGTGAGGCGTGAGTTACATCGCATTATGCGGGCTTCGCCGTCGAGTGCGGAACATTAGACTCGTCAGATCGGTAAGGCCCGTCAGCTCGACACCAAGGAGGCACAGTGCCGAAGGAGCCGCGCGCAGCGCGTACGGGGGCGGTGGAGGGCTCGGAGGCCACCCGACCTGAGGCGACGAACGGGTGGAGGCTGCTGAGCCGCATCAAGGGTCCGCGCGATCTCGACCGGCTCAGCCCGGCACAGCTGGACCGGCTGGCGGCGGAGATCCGCGCCTTCCTCGTCGACGCGGTCGCCAAGACCGGCGGACACCTCGGGCCCAACCTCGGCGTCGTGGAGCTGACGATCGCGCTGCACCGCGTCTTCCACTCCCCGAAGGACCGGGTCCTGTTCGACACCGGGCACCAGTCCTACGTGCACAAGCTGCTCACAGGCCGCCAGGACTTCGCCAAGCTCAAGAGCAAGGGCGGCCTGTCCGGATACCCCTCGCGGGCCGAGTCCGAGCACGACGTCATCGAGAACAGCCACGCCTCGACCGTCCTGGGCTGGGCCGAGGGCCTGGCCAAGGCCAACGAGCTGCGCCGCAAGCCGGACCACGTGGTCGCCGTGATCGGCGACGGCGCGCTGACCGGTGGCATGGCCTGGGAGGCGCTGAACAACATCGCCGCCGCCAAGGACCGCCCGCTGGTCATCGTCGTCAACGACAACGAGCGCTCGTACGCGCCGACCATCGGCGGCCTCGCCAACCACCTCGCCACGCTGCGCACCACCGACGGCTACGAGCGTTTCCTGGCCCGCGGCAAGGACATCCTGGAGCGCACCCCGGTCGTCGGCCGCCCGCTCTACGAGACGCTGCACGGCGCGAAGAAGGGCCTGAAGGACTTCATCGCCCCGCAGGGCATGTTCGAGGACCTCGGCCTGAAGTACGTCGGCCCCATCGACGGCCACGACATCGAGGCGCTGGAGTCGGCGCTGGAGCGGGCCAAGCGGTTCGGCGGGCCGGTCATCGTGCACTGCCTGACCGAGAAGGGCCGCGGCTACAAGCCCGCCCTCCAGGACGAGGCGGACCGCTTCCACGCGGTCGGCAAGATCCACCCCGACACCGGGCTGCCGATCTCCACCTCCGGCGCCGACTGGACCTCGGTCTTCGGCGAGGAGATGGTCAAGCTCGGCAAGGAGCGCGATGACATCGTCGCGATCACGGCGGCCATGCTCCAGCCGGTCGGCCTGGAGAAGTTCGCGAAGGTCTTCCCCGACCGGGTCTTCGACGTGGGCATCGCCGAGCAGCACGCGGCCGTGTCGGCGGCGGGCCTGGCGACCGGCGGCCTGCACCCGGTCTTCGCCGTCTACGCCACGTTCCTCAACCGCGCCTTCGACCAGGTCCTGATGGATGTGGCGCTGCACAAGTGCGGTGTGACGTTCGTACTCGACCGCGCCGGGATCACCGGCACCGACGGCGCCTCGCACAACGGCATGTGGGACATGTCCATCCTCCAGGTCGTGCCGGGGCTGCGGATCGCCGCCCCGCGCGACGCCGACCAGGTCCGCGCCCAGCTGCGGGAGGCCGTCGAGGTCTCCGACGCCCCCACCGTCGTGCGCTACTCCAAGGGCGCGGTGGGCCCGGCGGTGAAGGCCGTCGACCGGATCGGCGGCATGGACATCCTCCGTGAGCCCGCCCCCGAGGGCAGGGCCGCGGGCCGCGCCGACGTACTGATCGTCTCGGTCGGCGCGCTCGCCCCGATGTGCCTGGAGATCGCCGACCTCCTCGACAAGCAGGGCATCTCCACGACCGTGGTGGACCCGCGCTGGGTGAAGCCGGTGGACGAGGCGCTGCCCGCGGTCGCCGAGCGGCACCGCGTCGTGGTGACGGTCGAGGACAACAGCCGGGTCGGCGGTGTCGGCTCCGCCGTCGCGCAGGCCCTGCGCGACGCGGGCGTGGACGTCCCGCTCCGCGACTTCGGCATCCCGCCGCGCTTCCTCGACCACGCCTCCCGCAAGGAGGTGCTGGCGGAGATCGGCCTCACGGCGCCGGACATCGCCCGCCAGGTCACCGGCCTGGTCGCCAAGATCGACGGCAAGTACGAGACGGCGGCGGCCCGTGCGGGCGGCGAGGCGGTCGGGCGGTCGGCGGAGCCGGCGCGCGACTAGGCCGTCGTCCGGCGGCTTGGGCTGGGGGAGCCCCTGTCTGTGCGTCGGGGACCGCGGGTGCGTCGTGGCTGGTCGCGCAGTTCCCCGCACCCCTGACAGGGCATGCGTGATCCGCCGGACGCCCCGCCGACTGAGCCGCCCCGCCGATCGCGCCACCGGGCCGGTCGGAGCCCCCGCCCGGGGTGCTCCGACCGGCCCAGTGCTGTCCCGGCCCGTGACTCCCATCGGGTGAACCGGCCATCCTGAGGCTGTGTGGGCTCCCGGCCCTCCGCCGTGGTGCGAGAGCTTGGGGTGGGACGAGGAAGTGTGGTGGTGCGCCGGTGAGCACACAGGGAGCCCCCAAAGGCAGCGGGAGCTACTTCCGGACGAAGACGATCGAGCAGTCCATCAGCGACACCGAGGAGCCAGAGCACAAGCTGAGCAAGTCGCTCTCCGCTCTCGACCTGACGGTCTTCGGTGTCGGCGTGATCATCGGCACCGGCATCTTCGTCCTCACCGGGCAGATCGCCAGGGAGACCGCGGGCCCGGCCGTCGCGCTCGCCTTCGTGGCCGCGGGCGTCGTCTGCGCGCTGGCGGCGCTGTGCTACGCGGAGTTCGCCTCCACCGTGCCGGTCGCCGGGTCCGCCTACACCTTCTCCTACGCCTCGCTCGGCGAGCTGCCCGCCTGGATCATCGGCTGGGACCTGATGCTGGAGCTGGCACTCGGCTGCGCGGTGGTCGCCGTCGGCTGGTCGGGCTATGTGCGCTCGCTGATGGACAACGCGGGCTGGCATCTGCCGCAGTGGCTGTCGGGCACCAGCGACGCGGAGGGCTTCGGCTTCGACCTGCTGGCCTTCGTGCTGGTCCTGCTGCTGACCGGGGTGCTGGTCGCCGGGATGAAGCTGTCCGCGCACGTCACCTCGCTCATCGTCGCGATCAAGGTCGGCGTGGTGCTGCTGGTCGTCATCGCCGGGGCGTTCTTCATCAAGGCCGACAACTACCGGCCGTTCATCCCCGCCGCCGAGGAGACCGAGGACACGGGCGGCGGCATGGCCGCGCCGCTCGTGCAGCTGCTGTTCGGCTACGAGCCGACGACCTTCGGCGTCCAGGGCATCTTCACCGCCGCCGCCGTGGTGTTCTTCGCCTTCATCGGCTTCGACATCGTGGCGACCGCCGCCGAGGAGACGAGGAACCCGCAGCGGGACGTGCCGCGCGGCATCCTCGGCTCGCTGTTCATCTGCACCGTGCTGTACGTCGCGGTCTCGGTCGTGGTCACCGGCATGCAGAAGTACACCGAGCTGAGCGTGGACGCCCCGCTGGCCGACGCGTTCAAGTCGACGGGGCACCCGTTCTACGCCGGTCTGATCAGCTTCGGCGCCGCCGTCGGCCTGACCACGGTCTGCATGATCCTGCTGCTGGGCCAGACCCGGGTGTTCTTCGCGATGAGCCGGGACGGGCTGCTGCCCAGAACGTTCTCCGTGGTCCACCCGCGCTTTCGCACGCCCTACCGCTCGACGGTCCTGCTGGGCTGCGTCGTCGCCGTCGTCGCGGGTTTCATCAGCCTCTCCGAGCTGGCGGAACTCGTGAACATCGGCACGCTCTTCGCCTTCGTCGTGGTGGCCCTCGGTGTGATCATCCTGCGCCGCACCCGGCCCGACCTGCCGCGCGCCTTCCGCACTCCGCTGGTGCCCGTGCTGCCCATCCTCTCCGTGCTCGCCTCGCTGTGGCTGATGCTCAACCTCCCGGCGGAG
Source organism: Streptomyces sp. A01 (assembly GCF_059026195.1). Lineage (NCBI taxonomy): Bacteria > Bacillati > Actinomycetota > Actinomycetes > Kitasatosporales > Streptomycetaceae > Streptomyces > Streptomyces sp. A01. Next base: position 9,244 of record NZ_JBWLKN010000027.1, read on the forward strand.
ACCTGGCTGCGGTTCGCGGTCTGGATGGCCCTCGGCTTCGTCATCTACTTCGCGTACGGGCGCGGCCACAGCCGGATGGGCGCCACGCCGGACCGCGCGGGCTAGCCACGACGGCGCGCGGGGCCCGAGACGGGGAGGGGCCGGGCGTGACAGAGGAGGCCGGGAAGCGGGCGCGTACCGCTCAGCCCCGCCGCACCGCGCGCGGCCCCGCCACGAGCGCCCCGAGCGCGCCCACCCGCGCCCGGAGCTCGCGGTCGGCGGTCACCACCAGACACGGCCGGTCCCGCGGGTCACGGCCCGCCACCTCGGCGACGATCCGGTCGTCTCCGCTGCCCGCCGCCGGTACGACGCGCACCCCGGGCACCGACGCCGTCCCGCGCGCCGTGCCCTCGACGACGAGCACCATCTCGACCGGTGTGCCGCTGGCCCAGCCGGGGACGTCGGCGCGCTCCGAAAGCCCGGCGTCCGCCAGTGCGGCCAGTGCGTCCCTGAGCCGCTCGGCGGCGCCCCGCCGGTCGCGCCACCAGCCGTCGGGCACCGAACCGACCACGTTCGCCGCGTCCACGACCACGAGTGCCTTCATGCCACCACCCTGGCATGCCCACCCCCGGCACGGCCCGCGGGGGCAGATCGGGGACGGGGGCGTACAAGGAGCGTCCGGCCAGGCAAAATACTATGGTCGGTGTCACGTGAGGGAAGGGTTGTCGGCGAACCATGATGTTGCGGTTGCTGCGCGGCAAGGACGGCAGGCTCACGGCCTACGCCCCAGCGCCAGGCGGCATCGTCCGCTGGACGGAGACCCGCCCCGGAGGCCCTCGGTGGTCGGCCCCGGTGCGGCTGGACGTGCCGGGCCTCACCGCCTGCGCCGTCGGCCAGGGAGCGGACGGCTACGTCCACCTGATGGGCCTGCGGGCGAAACCCGGCGAGGGCGAGCGCGTCGATGTGGAGGTCGTGCACGCCACGCAGTTCCAGACGGGCCGGCCGCTCACGGCATGGCACTCGCTGGGCACGCCGCACCCCAAGGACTGGCGGAAGGCGCGGTGCGTCGACGTGCTGGCCACCGTCGTCGGCCTGGACGGCGCCGTGCACGTCTTCGTACGCAACGCCGGAGGCGGCATCAGCGCCCGGCGGCAGGACGCCAAGGGCAAGTGGAGCGGCTGGACCGACTTCAAGGGCAAGGACGTCACCGAGGGGCTTTCGGCCGTGGCGACCGAGGAGGGCCGCGTGGAATTCCTCGCTCCGGCGAAGGACGCGGCGCTGCGCTGGTACATGACGGAGCCGGGCGGCGGCCTCAAGCGGGGCGACGACCTGGATGTGCGCCCGCAGCCTGGCTCCGCCGCCGCCGTGGAGACCGCGCGCGACACACTCACCCACTTCTGGCGCGACCAGGACAGCGGCGAGATCTTCGCCTGCCGGCCCAGCCAGGGCGAGGGCGGCGGCCCCGTCTCGCTCGGTGGCGAGTCCGGTACGGGCTCCGTCGCCGTCATCCAGGCCCCGGTATACGGCTACGACTGCACCGTCCTCGCCCAGCGTGAGCTGACGTCCGGGCGGCTGACGGTCGCCGCGTATCCCACGCAGGACGAGAAGGCCGGTGTGTGGTGGACGCCGACCGGGGAGCCAGGGCTGAGCGACCCCGCGCTGGCCCTGGACGGCTTCGGGCGCGTGGTGCTCGCCGCGCTCGGTCCCGACGGCGGCCTGCGGGTGGCCCGCCAGAAGACCACCGAGCCGGGTCTCGCCCTGGAGGCGTGGACGAGCGTGTAGCGCCGCTACGGGGCGGCGGGGCGCTCGGTGACCCGCTGCCCTCGCGTGCGCACGCGCGCGTCCGGGGATTGGCGACAGCACAGCGGACGGGCCGTACGGGGGTTTCCCGTACGGCCCGTCCGACCTGCCCGGGAAGCGCGCGGCCCAGCGCGGCCGCTCGCTCCCCGGCGACTTCCCCAGCGGTGCTACGCGGGCACGCTCGCCACGCCCGGCTCCAGGAACCGCTTGCCGGTGACCCGCTCGGAGACACCCTCACGGTCCAGGTACGGCGTGATGCCGCCCAGGTGGAAGGGCCAGCCCGCGCCGGTGATCAGGCAGAGGTCGATGTCCTGCGCCTCGGCGACGACGCCCTCGTCGAGCATCAGACCGATCTCCTGCGCGACGGCGCCGAGCACCCGGGCGCGCACCTGCTCCTCGGTCAGCACCGTGTCGCCCTGCTTGAGCAGCGCGGCGACCTCCGGGTCCAGCTCCGGCTTCCCGGAGTCGTAGACGTAGAAGCCGCGCTTGCCCGCGTCCACGACGGCCTTGAGGTTCGGCGAGACCGTGAAGCGGTCCGGGAACGCCCGGTTGAGCGTCTCCGAGACGTGCAGGCCGATCGCCGGGCCCACCAGCTCCAGCAGCACCAGCGGGGACATCGGCAGCCCGAGCGGCTCGATGGCCTTCTCCGCGGTGGCGACCGGGGTGCCCTCGTCGATGATGTTCTGGATCTCACCCATGAAGCGGGTGAGGATGCGGTTCACGACGAAGGCCGGGGCGTCCTTGACCAGGACGGCCGTCTTCTTGAGCTTCTTCGCCACACCGAAGGCCGTGGCCAGCGACGCGTCGTCGGTCTGCTCGCCGCGCACGATCTCCAGCAGCGGCAGGACGGCGACCGGGTTGAAGAAGTGGAAGCCGACGACCCGCTCCGGGTGCTTGAGCTTCGACGCCATCTCGCTGACCGACAGCGAGGAGGTGTTCGTGGCGAGGATGGCGTGCTGCGGCACGACCGCCTCGACCTCGGCGAACACCTGCTGCTTGACGCCCATCTCCTCGAAGACGGCCTCGATGACGAAGTCCGCGTCGCCGAAGGCGGCGGCCTTGTCGAGCGAGCCCGTCACCAGGGCCTTGAGGCGGTTCGCCTTGTCCTGGTTGACGCGGCCCTTGAGCAGCAGCATGTCGATCTGCTCGTGGACGTACCCGACGCCCTTGTCGACGCGCTCCTGGTCGATGTCGGTCAGCACGACCGGCACCTCAAGGCGGCGCGCGAACAGCAGCGCGAGCTGCGACGCCATCAGACCGGCGCCGACCACACCCACCTTGGAGACGGGGCGGGCGAGCGACTTGTCCGGGGCCCCGGCCGGGCGCTTGGCGCGCTTCTGCACGAGGTTGAACGAGTAGATGCCGCTGCGCAGCTCGCCGCCCATGATCAGGTCGGCCAGCGCCTTGTCCTCGGCGTCGAAGCCGACGCGCAGGTCACCGCTCTTGGCGGCGGCGATGATGTCCAGGGCCCGGTAGGCGGCCGGGGCCGCGCCGTGCACCTTGGAGTCGGCGAAGGCACGGCCGCGCTCGACGGCCTGGTCCCACGCCTCACCGCGGTCCACCTCGGCCCGTACGACCTCGGTCTCGCCGCTGAGGACGGAGGCGGTCCAGTGCAGCGACTGCTCCAGGAAGTCCGCGCCCTCGAAGATCGCGTCGGCGATCCCGAGCTCGAAGACCTGCTTGCCCTTGAGCTGCTTGTTCTGGTTGAGCGAGTTCTCGATGATCACCGAGACCGCGCGGTCGGCGCCGATCAGGTTCGGCAGCAGGGCGCAGCCGCCCCAGCCGGGGACCAGACCGAGGAAGACCTCGGGGAGGGAGAACGCGGGCAGCGCCTTGGTGACGGTGCGGTACGAGCAGTGCAGACCGGCCTCGACACCGCCGCCCATCGCCGCGCCGTTGTAGTAGGCGAAGGTCGGCACGGCGAGCGACGACAGCCGCTTGAAGACGTCGTGGCCGCCCTTGCCGATGGCCAGCGCGTCCTCGTGGCGCTTGAGGAGCTCGACGCCCTTGAGGTCGGCGCCGACAGCGAAGATGAACGGCTTGCCGGTGAGGCCGACACCGACGATGTCGCCGTCCGCGGCCTCCTTCTCGACCTGGTCGATCGCCTTGTCCAGGTTGGCGAGCGACTGCGGGCCGAACGTGGTCGGCTTGGTGTGGTCGAACCCGTTGTCCAGCGTGATCAGCGCGAAGCGCCCGGCACCGGCGGGGAGGTCGAGGTGGCGTACGTGCGCCTGCGTCACGACCTCGTCCGGGAACAGCTCGGCCGCGCCCTTCAAAAGCTCAGCGGTAGTAGTCACTTGTTCCCCTCGCGGTGTCCATTGGTCGCGCCGCTCCAGTGCGGGTTCTCCCAGATCACGGTGCCGCCCATGCCGAAGCCGACGCACATCGTGGTGATGCCGTAGCGGACCTCGGGCTGCGCCTCGAACTGCCGCGCGAGCTGCGTCATGAGCCGCACGCCGGAGGAGGCCAGCGGGTGACCGAAGGCGATGGCGCCGCCGTACTGGTTGACGCGCGGGTCGTCGTCGGCGATGCCGTAGTGGTCCAGGAGCGAGAGCACCTGCACCGCGAACGCCTCGTTGATCTCGAACAGGCCGATGTCGTCGATCGACAGGCCCGCCTTGGCCAGCGCCTTCTCGGTCGCGGGGACCGGGCCGATGCCCATGACCTCGGGCTCGACGCCGACGAAGGCGTACGACACCAGGCGCATCCGGACCGGCAGCCCCAGCTCGCGCGCCACGTCCTCGGCGGCGAGCAGCGAGGCGGTCGCGCCGTCGTTGAGCCCGGCGGCGTTGCCCGCGGTGACCCGGCCGTGCGGGCGGAACGGGGTCTTGAGGTTCGCCAGGTTCTCCAGCGTGGTGCCCGGGCGCATCGGCTCGTCGGCGGTGGCCAGGCCCCAGCCGGTCTCGCCGGCTTCCGCGTTGGTGCGGCGCACCGAGACCGGCACCAGGTTGGCCTGGATGTCGCCGTTGGCGTACGCCTTGGCGGCCTTCTCCTGGCTGCGTACCGCGTACTCGTCGGCCCGCTGCTTGGTGATGTGCGGGAGCCGGTCGTGCAGGTTCTCCGCCGTCATGCCCATGAACATGGCGGACTCGTCGACCAGCTTCTCCGAGACGAAGCGCGGGTTGGGGTCGACGCCCTCACCCATCGGGTGGCGGCCCATGTGCTCGACGCCACCGGCGACCACGACGTCGTACGCGCCGAAGGCGATGGAACCGGCCGTCGCGGTCACGGCGGTCATCGCGCCGGCACACATACGGTCGATGGAGTAGCCGGGCACGGACTGCGGCAGGCCCGACAGCAGCGCGGCGGTGCGGCCGAGGGTCAGGCCCTGGTCACCGATCTGCGTGGTCGCGGCCAGGGCGACCTCGTCGATCCGCTCCGGCGGCAGGTCGGGGTTGCGGCGCAGCAGCTCCCGGATGCACTTGACGACCAGGTCGTCAGCGCGGGTCTCGTGATAGATGCCCTTCGGGCCCGCCTTGCCGAACGGGGTACGGACGCCGTCGACGAAGACGACGTCCCTAGCGGTACGAGGCACGTTGGCTCTCCCTCTCATTGTGTTCGCTCACCGCCGGGCGGTCTCGGCCAGTGCAGGCTCCGCCGGCCTTTCGGCTGGCGGGTGCCCCCATTGCCGGCACCGGTGTGCCCTTCGGCTCGCTCACCTCACGGGGCTGGCCGGATAGCTAGGGCAGATCACCCGGCAGAGCTCACCGCGGGTGAAAGCGGCGGGGCTCACACCGTCATGCTACTTACGGGTAACCAAGCTGCCCAGCCCCTACGCCCTAAGCGGCGGAGATCACACTCGGTTTCCGCTCCCTCGTGTCACTCAGGCCGCCGTCGTCACCAGAGCCGCGGTGAGGGCGGGTGTGACCAGCTCGACCTGCCAGGGCCTGGCGCCGTAGCCGGTGAGGACCGCCGCGACCGTCTCGACCGTCACCTCGGCCGGGGGCTCCCAGCACAGCCGGCGCACCGTGTCCGGGGTGATCAGGTTCTCCTGCGGCAGGTTCAGCCGCTCGGCGAGCGCGGTGACCCCCGCGCGCGCGGCCGCGAGCCTGGCCGCGGCGGCCGGGTCCTTGTCGGCCCACGCGCGGGGCGGCGGCGGGCCGTTCAACGGCTGGCCCGGCTGGGGGAGTTCGGTCTCGGGCAGGGCCCGCGCGCGTTCCACCGCCGCCTGCCACTGCTCCAGCTGACGGCGGCTCATGCGCTGCCCGAAACCGGGCAGAGCCGCCAGCGCGCGTGCGGTCGTCGGTGTGGCCAGCGCCGCCTCGACGATGGCGGTGTCCCCGAGCACCTTGCCGGGCGAGACGTCACGCCGCTGGGCGATCCGGTCACGGGCCTCCCACAGCTCGCGCACCACCGCCATCTGACGCCGACGCCGCACCTTGTGCATGCCCGACGTACGCCGCCAGGGGTCCTTGCGGGGCGGGGCGGGCGGCGCGGCGGCGATGGCCGCGAACTCCTGCAGCGCCCACTCCAGCTTGCCCTGGTCCGTCAGCTCCTCCTCCAGCGCGTCCCGCAGGTCCACCAGCAGCTCCACGTCGAGCGCGGCGTACCGCAGCCACGGCTCGGGCAGCGGGCGGGTGGACCAGTCGACGGCGGAGTGCCCCTTCTCCAGGGCGTACCCGAGGACGTTCTCGACCATGGCGCCGAGCCCGACACGGGCGAACCCGGCGAGGCGCCCCGCCAGCTCGGTGTCGAACAGCCGGGTCGGGATCATGCCTATGTCCCGCAGGCAGGGCAGGTCCTGGGTGGCGGCGTGCAGCACCCACTCGGCGTCGGCGATGGCCGCGCCGAGCTCGGACAGGTCGGGGCAGCCGACCGGGTCGATCAGCGCGGTTCCCGCCCCGGCCCGGCGCAGCTGGACCAGATAGGCGCGCTGCCCGTAGCGGTACCCGGAGGCGCGCTCGGCGTCCACGGCGACGGGACCCGTCCCGGCCGCGAAGGCCGCGACGACCTCGGCGAGGGCGTCGGGCCCGGCGACGACAGGGGGGATGCCCTCGCGTGGTTCGAGCAGCGGGACCGGTGCCGAGGGGGCGTCCGGGGGGTCGCCCCCGGCGGTTCGCAGTGTCGTCTCTGCTGCGGCTTCTTGGGCGTCGGTCACCCGTCAAGGGTATAGGCCGCGTGAGGCGGTGACCTGCCCTGATGAGGAAGAGACTGCCCTGACCTGCATCAACCACGCTCAGTAGTTCTCTTCTCGGTCCACAGAGCGGTGAACTCTGGGCCAGGAAGCCCCGAAGTGACGCGCCCGGCGCGCTCGGTAACTCCCCGTGATACTTCGCAATCGGCTTGCTCCGGAGTGAAGGGCGCGTAAGGCTCGTATGCGGCCTGAAGGGGCTGAATGGGGTCAGGGTCGGGCGGCGGACATGCCGCGCGCCCGCCGACGGTGAACCATCGACGGGCGCGGGAAGCCAGGGCGGTGGAGGCGGAACGGTGGGGGCGGGGGAGCAGGGGAACGGGGGAACGGGGAGAAACGGGGAGAAACGGGGAGAGGGGACGGGGCGCGGGGGGTGGCCCGCTGGGTCAGTGGATGATGCCGGTCCGCAGTGCGACGGCGACCATGCCCGCCCGGTCACCGGTGCCCAGCTTGCGCGCGATGCGGGCCAGGTGGCTCTTTACGGTGAGGGCGGACAGGCCCATCGATACGCCGATGGCCTTGTTGGACTGGCCCTCCGCCACCAGCCGCAGGACCTCGACCTCGCGCCCCGACAGCTCGCGGTAGCCACCCGGGTGTCCGGGGGTGCCCGGCGGGCGGCGGTGCATGCGGGCGGCGGCGGCTCCGACCGGCGTGGTGCCGGGGCGGCCGGGGGCGCCGAGGTTGGTGCGGGTGCCGGTGACGACATAGCCCTTGACGCCGCCCGCGAGGGCGTTGCGTACGGCCCCGATGTCGTCGGCGGCGGAGAGGGCCAGGCCGTTGGGCCAGCCCGCGGCGCGGGTCTCGGAGAGGAGGGTCAGGCCGGAGCCGTCGGGAAGATGGACGTCGGCGACGCAGATATCGCGCGGGTTACCGACTCGGGGGCGGGCCTCCGCGATGGACGACGCCTCGATGACATCGCGCACACCGAGCGCCCACAGATGGCGGGTCACGGTGGAGCGGACTCGGGGGTCGGCCACGACGACCATGGCCGTCGGCTTGTTCGGGCGGTAGGCGACCAGGCTCGAAGGTTGCTCAAGAAGAACAGACACCAGGCCTCCTGGGGGAGTGGCGAGAAGGGCGGCCCGGACTTGGGTAAGCCGGAGCGCTCTGTGCGGGAAGGGTCAAGTGATCCTTCGGCACCAAACGTGCCCGCCTTTAGAGAGTGATCACGAATTAGTTGGTAACAATTGGTGCAATACGGACGGTTGCTCGATCCGTGATCATGCGCCGCCCATGGCCCGCCCGACCTGGCCGAACAGCGCAACACCCCGCTCGGCGCGGCACCTTGACGCCGTGCGTGGACGTGTGGGCGCGCGCGGGTGGCCGTCGGCCGGGCCGGGGCCGCCGACCGGGGCCCGGGCCGCCGGTGCGCGGCCCGGCCCGGCGCGGTCCGCCGCGCGGGCGGTGGCTCCGGCGTCCGTCCGCGTGCGGGCGGCCTCCCGCACGCCATCGTGCCCTGCTGGCGCGTGCGCGCCGACCGCGCCCGCCGCGGTGCCGTCCGCCCTCTCTCGCCCGCGCGGCGGTGAGGACCCGGTCTCCGCGCCGCCCACCGGGGCGTGCGCCGCCTCCCCGTGCCTCGCGGCGCGGAGTGACGCACCGGAACACGGGGGGTGGTCCGGTGCCGGGCGCGCGCTCACCGGCCGGTCGCACGCCCCGGGAAGCGGCCGACCCGGCGGCGCGGCGCGGGCCCGCGGCGGCCCGGCCGGACGCCGCACGGCGGCAGACCGCACGCGGCGGCGTGCCCCGCAGGGCAAAGGCGCGCCGCAGGGCGGAGGCGTTCAGCGGGAATGGGGGCCGCGTCGCTGCGGCAGGGTGACGACACCCGCGTCCGCCGTGCCCACGGGCGGGAGGCCCGCGATCTGGCAGAGCAGGTCGCCCCACGCCGACAGATGCGCGGCCGTGTCGGGCACCGTGTCCGCCAGGCTCCCGGGGGTGCTCCAGTCCGCCGGGGTCCACGAGGCGCGGATCTCGATACGGGTGGTCGGCTCCCGGTCGGCGAGGCCGCCGAAGTAATGCGAGCCCGCCCGGGTGACGGTGCCGCTGGGTTCGCTGTACGACACGCCGCGCGCCGCCAGCGCGCCGGTCAGCCATGACCAGCACACCTCGGGCAGCAGCGGGTCCGCCGCCATCTCCGGCTCCAGGTCGGCGTGCACGAGCGTGACCATACGGAACGTGCCGTGCCACGCGTCGTGCCCCGCCGGGTCGTGCAGCAGGATCAGCCGCCCTTCGGCCAGTTCCTCATCCTCGATGACGACCGCGGCCTCCAGCGCGTACGAGAACGGCGCGAGCCGCCTGGGTGGAGGCGTCGGGTCGATCTCCAGCTCGGGCCGCAGCCGCGCGTCGCGCAGCCCGGCGACCGCATGCTGGAAAACGAGCGGGGTTCCCTCCCCGTCCGCGCCGTCCGCATCGTCAGCGAGGTGTCCTTGAGCCGCAGCCATGCCCGGAAGACTAGGCGGAAGAGGGGGCTAGTTCGGGGAGGGACACCCGGTTGGGCGGGTCACTCGTTCGGCCCGTGCGAAGATTTGGGACATGAGCGCCAACTCCCGGCCGACGAGCCAGCACCAGACCGGCCGCACCGCGGCGTATGACTCCGCTTTTCTGCGGGCGTGTCGGCGTGAGCCGGTGCCGCACACTCCGGTGTGGTTCATGCGGCAGGCCGGACGCTCGCTGCCCGAGTACCGCAAGGTGCGCGAGGGCACCGCGATGCTGGAGTCGTGCATGCGGCCTGACCTGGTCACGGAGATCACGCTGCAGCCGGTGCGACGGCACAACGTGGACGCGGCGATCTACTTCAGCGACATCGTCGTCCCGCTCAAGGCCATCGGCGTCGACCTCGACATCAAGCCCGGCGTCGGCCCCGTGATCGAGCGGCCCATCCGCTCCCGCGCCGATCTGGACCAGCTGCGCCCGCTCTCGCCGGACGATGTGAAGTACGTCACTGAGGCGATCGGGATGCTGACCGCCGAGCTGGGCGCGACCCCGCTGATCGGTTTCGCCGGTGCCCCGTTCACCCTCGCCAGCTACCTCGTCGAGGGCGGCCCCTCGCGCAACCACGAGCACACCAAGGCGCTCATGTACGGCGACCCGGAGCTGTGGGCCGACCTCCTCGACCGGCTCGCCGACATCACCGCCGCGTTCCTGAAGGTGCAGATCGAGGCGGGCGCCAGCGCCGTGCAGCTCTTCGACTCCTGGGTCGGCGCGCTCGCCCCCGCCGACTACCGGCGCTCCGTGATGCCCGCCTCCGTCAAGGTCTTCGACGCCGTCGCCGGTTACGGCGTACCGCGCATCCACTTCGGTGTCGGCACCGGCGAACTCCTCCCGCTGCTCGGCGAGGCGGGCGCCGACGTCGTGGGCGTGGACTGGCGGGTGCCGATGGACGAGGCGCGGCGCAGGGTGGGCCCCGGCAAGGCGCTCCAGGGCAACCTCGACCCCGCTGTGCTCTTCGCGCCGCGCGCCGCCGTCGAGAGCGCCACCCGCGACATCCTCGACGCCGCCAGCGGGCTGGAGGGGCACATCTTCAACCTCGGCCACGGCGTCCTGCCCGACACCGACCCGGAGGCCCTGACCCGCCTCGTCGCGTACGTCCACGAGCAGACCGCGCGCTAGCCGGTCCCGGTGCCGGGCCCCGTGCCCCACCGGCCCGCCGCGCATCCGCACGCCCCAGGCCGCCCGGGCACACCCCGGGCGGCAGCGGCGGCAGTCCCACGGCAGCGGTGTTCCCCGCGCACCGGCCCTCCCGGCCACCGCCCTCGCCGCGGCCCGTCACCCCTCGCGCGCCTGGCGAGCCACCGCCGCTGCCGCCTTGCGGGCCGCCACCAGCACCGGGTCCCACACGGGGGAGAACGGCGGGGCGTAGCCGAGGTCGAGCGCCGTCATCTGTTCCACCGTCATCCCGGCCGTGAGCGCCACGGCGGCGATGTCCACGCGCTTGCCCGCGCCCTCCCTGCCGACGATCTGCACGCCGAGCAGCCGCCCCGTACGGCGCTCGGCGAGCATCTTCACCCGCATCGGGCGGGTCCCCGGGTAGTAGCCCGCCCGGCTTGTCGACTCGATGGTGACGGACACGAACTGGAGCCCCACCGCGCGCGCCTGGTGTTCCAGCAGCCCGGTGCGGGCGATCTCCAGATCGCAGACCTTGCTGACGGCCGTGCCGACGACGCCGGGGAACGTCGCGTAACCGCCGCCGATGTTGGAGCCGATGACCTGGCCGTGCTTGTTGGCGTGGGTGCCGAGGGCGATGTGCCGGGTGCGGCCGGAGACCAGGTCGAGGACCTCCACGCAGTCGCCGCCCGCCCAGACGTTCTCCCGCTCCCGCACCCGCATCGACAGGTCGGTGAGCAGCCCGCCGGACGGGCCGAGCGGCAGCCCCGCCTCCCGCGCCAGCGCCGTCTCCGGCCGGACGCCCATGCCGAGGACGACGACATCGGCCGGGTACTCCGCGTCCTCGGTGACGACGGAGCGCGCTCTGCCGTCCTCGCCGGTGCGGATCTCGGTGACCGCGGCGCCGCGCACCGTCTCGATGCCGAGGCCGCACATCGCCTCGTACACCAGGCTCCCCATGTCCGGGTCGAGGGTGGACATCGGCTGCTCTCCCCGGTCCACGACCGTGACCTGGTAGCCGCGCCGGATCAGCGCCTCCGCCATCTCCACGCCGATATAGCCCGCGCCCACGACGACGGCCCGCAGTGGACGGTCGTCCTCGGCCTCGCGCAGCGAGCCGATCAGCGCCTGCCCGTCGTCCAGCGTCTGCACGCCGTGTACGCCCGGCGCGTCGATACCGGGCAGCGGCGGCCGCACGGGCCGGGCACCGGTCGCGATGACCAGGTCGTCGAAGCCCGTCCACCGCTCGGCGGCGCCGGGCGACTCGTGGTCGCGGGTGCGGACCCGCTGCCGGTCCAAGTCGATCTCGGTGACCTCGGTCCGCATCCGCAGGTCGATGGAGCGCTCCCGGTGCGCCTGGGGCGTGCGGGCCACCAGCACCCCCGGCCCGTCGACCTCGCCGCCGACCCAGTACGGGATGCCGCAGGCCGAGTACGAGCTGAAGTGCCCGCGCTCGAACGCGATGATCTCCAGCTGGTCCGGGTCCTTGAGCCTGCGGGCCTGCGAGGCGGCGGACATGCCCGCCGCGTCGCCCCCGATGACCACCAGCCGCCGTGCCGCCATCCCGCGTGCTCCTCTCACCAGCGTGCCCGCCCGCAGGTCCAGCGGGCGGGCACGGGCCCGCAGTTACCGCCCCACCGTACGGTGCGGCGGTGGCGCGCCCCGTTGTTATCCACAGGGGGCCGCTGTTCTTATCGACAGGGGGCGCTCGGCGGCCTCAGCGCTCCAGCACCAGCGCCTGCCCCTGGCCGACGCCGATGCACAGCGCGGCCAGGCCGACGCCGGAGCCCGCGGCGGCCAGTTGGTGTGCCACGGAGCCCGCGAGCCGGGCGCCGGAGCAGCCCAGCGGGTGGCCGATGGCGAGGGCGCCCCCGCGCGGGTTGACGATGCCGGGGTCCAGTTCCGGCCACTCCGCGAAGCAGCCGAGCACCTGCGCGGCGAACGCCTCGTTCAGCTCGAACGTCGTCAGGTCGGTGAAGGCGCGCCCCGCCTTGCCGAGCGCCTGCCGCACCGCGCGGACCGGGCCGAGCCCGAAGTACTGCGGCTCGATGCCGGTGACCGCCGAGGCCCGCACCCGGGCGAGCGGTTCGCGGCCCGTCGCCCGCAGCCCCTCCTCGTCGCACAGCAGCAGCGCGGCCGCCCCGTCGTTGAGCGGGGAGGAGTTCCCCGCGGTGACGGTGCCGTCCTGGCGGAACACCGGCTTCAGCCGGGCGGGGGCGTCCAGTGAGGTGTTCTCGCGGATGGTCTCGTCCTGCTGGAGCACCGCGCCCGCGTACGGCACGACCTCGGCGTCGTACACGCCGTCCTTCCACGCCCGGGCGGCCTTCTCGTGGCTGGTGAGGGCGAAGGCGTCCTGCGCCTCCCGGGAGATGTCGTGCTGGTCGGCGATGAGTTCGGCACCCTCACCGAGGGACGTCGTCCACTCCGGTGGCATCTCCGGGTTGGTCATCCGCCAACCCAGGGTGGTCGAGAGCAGTGTCTGGTCGCCGGCGGGGAACGGCCGCTCCGGCTTGGGCAGCACATACGGCGCCCGGCTCATCGACTCGACGCCACCCGCGACCACCACCCGCGCGTCACCGACGGCGACGGCGCGGGCCGCCTGCACGACGGCTTCGAGCCCGGAGGCGCACAGCCGGTTGACCGTCGCGCCGGGCACCGTCACCGGCAGCCCCGCGAGCAGCACCGCCATCCGCGCCACGTCCCGGTTCTCCTCGCCCGCGCCGTTGGCGTTGCCGAAGTACACATCGTCGATGCGGGCCGGGTCGAGGTCGGGGGCGCGCTCCACGAGCGACCGCAGCACGTGCGCGGCGAGGTCGTCGGGCCGTACGCCGGACAGCGTGCCGCCGTACTTGCCGATCGGCGTGCGGACTGCGTCAACGATATACACGTCGCGAAGGCGGTCATTCATGCGGTGATGGTCCCTCATCCGATGCGTGCCGAAGCCGTGCTGATGTCTGCCGGGACATGCCGGAGCGTTACCGGACAACCCAGCCGTCCCGACCGCCCGACCGTCCGGTTGGGACGGGAGAGCGGATGGTGCCGCTGATTCCGTGATCGTGGCCGAGTCTCCGCACCCTGGCACGGAGTGTCAATGGGGCCAGGTACCGGGGGCACGGAGCGGACAGCAAGGCGCGCTCTGAGAGAGTGGGGGTATGAGCGATACGCGCGTGCGCGCCCGTCATGTGGTCGTCATCGGCGGTGGAATCTCCGGACTGGCCGCGGCGCACCGGCTGCTGGCCGGCGGCGTACGCGTCACCGTCCTTGAGGCGTCCGGACGGCTGGGCGGCAAGCTGTACGCGGGCGACATCGCGGGCGTGCCGGTCGACCTCGGCGCCGAGTCGATGCTCGCCCGCCGGCCCGAGGCGGTGGACCTGGCCCGCGCCGTCGGACTCGGCGACCGGCTGCGGCCCCCGGCGGCGTCGGCCGCGGGCCTGTACACGCGCGGCGCGCTGCGGCCCATGCCCACCGGACACGTGATGGGCGTCCCCGGCGACCTGGCGCCCCTCGCCGCCTCCGGCGTGCTCTCCGAGCAGGGCCTCGCCCGCGTCAGCGAGGACGCCGCACTGCCGCCCGTCGAGATCGGCGAGGACGTCGGCATCGGCGAGTACGTCGCGGCGCGGCTCGGCAGGGAGGTCGTCGACCGGCTCGTGGAGCCGCTGCTCGGCGGCGTCTACGCGGGAGACGCCTACCGCATCTCGATGCGCGCCGCCGTCCCCCAGCTCTACGAGGCCGCACGCGGCGAGCGTTCCCTGATCGACGGCGTACGGGCCATCCAGCGCCGCGCCGCGGCCGGAGCGGACAGCGGCGGCCCGGTGTTCATGGGCATCGAAGGCGGCGTGGGGCGGCTGCCGCTCGCCGTCGCCGACGCCGTACGCGCGCAGGGCGCGCGCGTCAGCACGGACACCCCGGTACGGCGGCTGGCCCGTACCGGCTCCGGCTGGACCGTCGCCACCGCCGACGGGACGCTGGACGCCGACGGCGTCGTGCTCGCGGTGCCCGCGCCCGCCGCTTCCCGGCTGCTCGGCGCCGACTCCCCGGCGGCCGCCGCCGACCTCGCCACCGTCGCATACGCCTCGATGGCCCTGGTGACCATGGCGTTCCGGCGCGCGGACGTCACCGCCCTCCCGGAGACCAGGGGCTTCCTGGTGCCGTCCGTGGACGGGCTGACCATCAAGGCGTCCACGTTCTCCAGCCACAAATGGGACTGGGTCGCCGCGGGCGACCCCGAGCTGTTCGTGCTGCGCACCTCCGTCGGCCGGTTCGGCGACGAGGCCGACCTGGAGCGCGACGACGCCGGACTCGTCGAGCTGTCCCTCACCGACCTCCGTACGACGGTCGGCCTTGCCGCGCGCCCCGTCGCGACCCGCGTGACCCGCTGGGACAGCGGCCTGCCGCAGTACCCCGTCGGCCACCTCGGCCGCGTCGCCCGGGTCCGCGAACAGGTCGCCAAGCTGCCGGGGCTGCGGGTGTGCGGCGCCGTGTATGACGGTGTGGGCATCCCGGCGTGCGTCGCCAGCGCGCACACCGCGGCCGACGAGCTGCTGGCCTCCATGGCGGGCACCCTGGCGGGGGACACCGCCGGGCGAGAGCGAGAATAGGGACCATGACTGCTGCTCCTGACAAGACCCCGAACGCCGGCAAGAAGGCGAAGGACCTCAACGAGGTCATCCGCTACACCCTGTGGTCGGTGTTCAAGCTGCGCGACGTGCTGCCGGACGACCGCACCGGCTACGCCGACGAGGTGGAGGAGCTGTACGCGCAGCTCGCCGCCAAGGACGTCACCGTGCGCGGCACCTACGACGTGTCGGGGCTGCGCGCCGACGCGGACATCATGATCTGGTGGCACGCGGAGAGCGCGGACGCCCTCCAGGACGCGTACAACCGCTTCCGCCGCACCAAGCTGGGCCGCGCCGTGGACCCGGTCTGGTCGAACATGGCGCTGCACCGCCCGGCCGAGTTCAACAAGTCGCACATCCCCGCGTTCCTCGCCGACGAGGAGCCCCGCGAGTGGGTCAGCGTCTACCCCTTCGTCCGCTCCTACGACTGGTACCTGCTGCCCGACGAGGACCGGCGGCGGATGCTCGCCGACCACGGCAAGATGGCGCGCGGCTTCCCCGACGTGCGGGCCAACACGGTCCCCGCCTTCTCCCTCGGTGACTACGAGTGGCTGCTCGCCTTCGAGGCCGACGAGCTGTACCGCATCGTCGACCTCATGCGTCACCTGCGGGCCTCCGAGGCGCGCATGCACGTACGCGAAGAGGTGCCCTTCTACACCGGGCGGCGCAAGGCGCTGTCCGAGCTGGTGGCCGGTCTGGCCTAGGCCGGACCCCCGCGCCGCGGTCAGCCACCGTACGCCGCACAGGGCCTGGCCCCGGCCCGTCACGGGCACGGAGGCCAGGTCAGAAGTGGTCACAAGGGGTCGCGTCGGCGCCCGCCGCGCAGCGCCGCCCGGAGCGCCGGGTCGGACAGCGCGGCGGCGCCGTGGACCGCGAGCACGGTGAGCGCGGCCGCGGCGGCCCGGTCGGCGGCCGCGTCGTCCGCGTCCCGCGCGGCGGCCGCCCCGATGGTCCCGGCGCCGTCACCGCCGACGGCGCGCCCCTCGCGCTCGCGCCCGTCCTCGCCCTGCTCCACGGCTTCCGCTTCGGCGCCCGCCGTGGTCCCGGCGGCCCCGGGCACCCGGTCCTCGCGCGGTGGTACGGAGATCCGGCCCAGCCGCTGCTGCCCGGCGGGCGACGCCCACCGGGTGTACGGATGCACCTCGACGCGCGCTATGGCCAGACAGCCCGTCGTCAGCACGAGCGGCAGCGCGAACCAGGCGGCGACCGGCCCCTTGCCGGTCTCCGGCGGCACCATCACCAGCGCGGCGGCCGCCGTCACCAGCACCAGCACGCAGGCACCCCGCACTTGCGAGACCGCCGAAGCCACCCCCATCCGGGCCGCGTCGGGCACCGCGAGCCCGGCGGCGACCAGCCGGTCGGCGAGGGCCCGCACCGCGTCGGCGGCGGCGAGCGCCGAACGCACGGGTGGGACGGGTGCCTGTCCGCCGGAGCCGATCGCGGTGATCAGCGAACGCTCCAGGTCGTCCCTGCCGACCGGATCGACCACCGTCACCCACCCGGTGTGCGCGAGCAGCAGCCGACGCTGCCGGTGCATGGCGACGAGGGCCAGATCACTCACCCGGTACGGGCCGCCCGACAGGAACGCCGCCTCGTAGAGCGTGAGCGCGCGGTCGTGGCCGGAGGCCGTTTCGGCGTCCGGTCCGCGCGCGGCGGCGACGGCGGCTTGGCACAGCCTGGCGCAGGTGAGAAACGCCGCGCTCCAGGCGATCACAAGAAACAGGACCCACAGCATGGCCGATTCTTACTCGGCCGATATCCGCTCCGCCATGGTTTGTTCACGATCCGGACGTCAGGTTCCCGCCCCGGGGCGGAGGGGCAGCGGGTAGGTCCGGGACGGTGTGCCGGGCACGGTGGGCGGGGCGCCGGTGCCGTGCGGCGCGCCAGCGGAGTCGCCAGGCCGCGCCCCGTCCTGCCCGTTCGGTGCGGAGGGGAGCGCGGGCGTCGGCACGGGGGCGGTACTCCCCGTGGACGGGGCGGGCGGGGGAGCTGACGCTGGGGGAGAGCCGGCCGTCCCGGCGGCGATGGCGTCGAAGTCGACGAGACCGGTGTCCTCCAGCACGGCGATGTGGTCGAGGACAGTCGTGTTGGCGTCGTTGGCCAGTTGGCGTATGAGGGAGTTGCCGGTGGAGGCCCGTACCTGGGCGACGACAGCGAAGACCTTGCCGTGCGCGAGCCGCAGGATGTTGGCGAACCTCCGGTCGTATTCCGCGCCGCGCACGCCGCTCAACCCGCGCAGCCAGTCCCGCTGTTGGGCGCTGGGCCTGCTGGGCAGCCCGACGCCCAGCTGCCGGGCCACCTCGCGGACTCTCCGGTCGAGTCCGGCGTGCCCTTCCACAAGGTGCCGGCCGGCCGTGCGGACCGCCTCGGTGGTGCCCCGCTCCCCGGCCTGCTGCCCGGCGGGCGGTTCCCACAGCCCCGCCAGCCGCACCCGGTTGACGAAGTCACGGTCGAGGGCCGAGAGCGGCCCGTACTGGGTGGACACGGCCTGCGCTTCGAGCCCGCCCGCGCCGCGCCCGCCCGC
Organism: Streptomyces sp. A01; assembly: GCF_059026195.1. Lineage (NCBI taxonomy): Bacteria > Bacillati > Actinomycetota > Actinomycetes > Kitasatosporales > Streptomycetaceae > Streptomyces > Streptomyces sp. A01. The sequence goes on from NZ_JBWLKN010000027.1 coordinate 26,894, forward strand.
CGGGTCGCTGTACGTCCAGATCGGGAACACGAGGGCGGCGAGGGTCGCGGCCAGCGCGGTGACAACCAGCCCGGGGCCGGTAACGGATCGCATGGTGCCTCCTCCCGGAGCACCGAAGGTAGGGCGTCGCGCGCTGATCCCACCAAGCCTTCCGGGAAGGAGGGCAGTCCGGCACCGAGGGCTGATACGTTGCCCCGTTCCGGCTCTGCGGTGGCCCCGTTCGGCTCCTGTCGGTTTTCCGGCCCCGCCGCGGGCGCGTGCGTGGCTCCCCGGACGCCGGGCCCGGCTGCCGTTTCGGGCGGACCAGCACCGCGGCGCCCGCCGCCAGGTTGATGAGCAGCGCCAGCGCGGTGATCAGCGGCGGCCGAGCACCTGCCGTGCGGCGCGGAGCAGCCGCGCGGCGGGGTTCTCCGCGAGCGGGGCGGGGCCGGAGCGCTCCTGCCACCAGGCCGTCAGCCGCTTGCGTACCGCCGCGTCGGCCGGCTGGTCCGTCGCGAGCAGCCGCTCGACGAAGAGCATGGCGTCGCGCCGGTAGCCGCCGGTCATCGGGCGGGTGCGGGCGTAGCGGAGGAACGTACGCCGGTACGCGTCGCCGAGGATCTCGGGCAGCTCCGGGGCCACCTTGGCCACGACGTCGGCACGCTTGGCGGCCAGGGCGCGGCTCTGCACCCGCAGCCGCCGCCGGTCGAAGCCCTCGGGGGCGGGCGTTCCCGCGACGAGCGAGGACAGCAGGGCGGTCTGCGCGAGGGCGAGCCGTTGGCGGCGTGGCTCGGTGCCGCCGGTGTCCGGCCCGGCACCGGCACCGGGGCCGCGAGCGGGCTCAGGCGCGGCCGTCGCCTTCGCTTCCCCGGTCGCGGCGCGGGTGGCCCGGCCCGCGCCCACGGTGGCCAGTTCGCGCCGTGCTGCGGGCGGTTCCGCCGGAGCGGGCGCGACTCCGGTGGAGGCCGCGAGCACGGCGCGGATGGCGTCGAGTTCGCCCGCCAGCTCGGCCACCGGCGGGAACGCCTCGTCGCGTTCGAGCAGCACGCCCGGCGGTGACACGCGCGCGCACAACTCCGCGAGGACGTCGAGCACCGGCCGCGTCACCGGGTGGGCGTGGCTGTCGTGCCATACTCCGTCGCGTTCGACGCCGCCCGCCACATGGACGTAGGCGATCGCCTCGACCGGGAGTCCGGCCAGCGCCACGGCCGGGTCCTCGCCCCGGTTGACGTGGTTGGTGTGCAGGTTGGCGACGTCGATGAGCAGCCGGACCCCGGTCCGCTCCACCAGCTCGGTGAGGAACTGCCCCTCGGTCATCTCCTCACCCGGCCAGGAGATCAGCGCCGCGATGTTCTCCAGGGCCAGCGGCACGGGCAGCGCGTCCTGGGCGATCCGTACGTTCTCGCACAGCACGTCCAGCGCGTCCCGGGTGCGCGGCACCGGCAGCAGGTGGCCCGCTTCGATGCCGGGCGAAGCGGTGAGCGGCCCCCCGCCGCGTACGAACGCGATGTGCTCGCTGACCAGCGGCGCGCCCAGCGCCTCGGCGCATGCGGCGAGGGAGGCCAGGCGCTGGGCGGTGGGCCGCTCGGCGCCGCCGAGTCCGAGGGACACGCCGTGCGGGACGACGGTCGTGCCGCGCTCGCGCAGGGCCCGCAGCGCGTCGGGGAGGTGGCCGGGGCAGATGTTCTCCGCCACCACCTCCACCCAGTCGAGCCCGGGCAGGCCGGTGATGTCGTCGGCTATCTCCGGCCTCCATCCGATACCGGTCCCAAGGCGATTCATGGTGGCCCCCTGTCTGTGCCGTGTGCGGGAGTCATGGCCCCGCCATCAAGGGACGAACCCCGCGCCGATCTGGTTCAGAGCTTCATTTGAGGTTGCCGCGCCGGGCGGAGGCCGTGCGGCGGGAGCCGGTCAGCGGATCTCCATACCGCCCCAGTCGTGGTGCATCAATGTCGATACTGTTACAAAGTTGTGTGGTTGTCGTGCGGCAGGAGTTCACACGGCGGCATAGGGTCGAACGGTTGTGGGGGAGCGGATCAGTGATGCGGTGCGTCGCGTCCGTTGCGCAGCGTTCGAGACGTGGGAGAGTCGTGCGTATCGGAGAGTTGTTCGCGGCGGCCAAGGCGGCCAGGGCGGGCAAGCCGAAGAGGGCGGAGGGAGCGGGCCAGGCGGCCGCTTCCGACCGGCCCGACGGTGAGCGGCAGGCAGGCGGCCAGGGCAGGACCAGGATCGCGGGCGGAACCGGGCGCAGGCGCAAGGCGCCGAGCCGCCGGGTGCAGCTGCCGGGCCGGGTGTCGCTGCCCAAGAGCCTGCGGCCGGTCTATCCGCGTCCCGGCAAGCGCGGCGTACGCCGCTGGCTTCCGTCGTGGCGGCAGGTGCTCGGGCTTTTCCTGTTCTTCCTGAGCAGCGTGACGCTCGTTGTCGGTTACGCGTACTCGCAGACCGAGATACCCGACGACCTCAATGACTTCGCCACCCAGCAGGACAACGTCTATTACTGGGCCGACGGCACCGAAATGGGCAGGACGGGGCAGATCAACCGGCAGGACACGGCGCTGGCGAGAGTCCCGGGGAAGGTGCAGTGGGCGGTGCTCGCCGCCGAGAACGCGTCTTTCTACTCCGACAGCGGCGTCTCGCCCAGCGGAATGTTCCGGGCGGTCTCGCGCATGGTGTCCGGCGGCGACACCCAGGGCGGTTCGACCATCACCCAGCAGTATGTGAAGAACGCCTATCTCAACCAACGCCAGACATTCTCCCGCAAGTTCACCGAGATGTTCATCGCCATCAAGCTGGACAACAAGATGAGCAAGCAGGAGATTCTGGAGGGGTACCTCAACACCAGCTGGTTCGGGCGCGGCACGTACGGCATCCAGCGCGCCGCCTACGCGTACTACCGCAAGGACGTCTCCGAGCTCACTGTCAGTGAGGGCGCGTTCCTCGCCACGTTGCTCAAGGGCGCCGGGCTGTACGACCCGGCTCTCAGCAAGGCCAACCACGACCGGGCCGTGGAGCGGTGGAACTGGACTCTCGACCGCATGGTCGAGATCGGGAAACTGCCCGCCGAGGAACGGGCGAAGTACACCAAGTTCCCCGAGCCGAAGAAGCTGCCGAAGCCGGTCGGACTCGACGGCCAGACCGGTTATCTGGTGGAAACGGCCAGGGCGTATGTCGCCGCCCATACCGATATCGCGCCCGCCGAATTCGACCTCGGCGGCTACCAGATCCACACCACCTTCGAGAAGCCGAAGGTCGACGCGCTGGCCGATGCGGTGGCGACGGTGCGCGGCAAGCTCAAGCCCAAGCAGCGCCCCGCCGACCGGCATGTGCGCGTCGGCGCCGCCTCGGTGGAGCCAGGGGGGCGGATCGTCGCGCTCTACGGCGGCCCCGACTACGTCAAACAGGGCTTCAACGACGCCAACGCCTCCAACGTCCCCGCGGGCACCGCGTTCACCCCGTTCGTCTACGCCGCCGCGCTCCAGGACGGCGTACTGCGGGAGCGGGGCAAGAGCCGGGTCGAGGTCTCCCCGACGACCGTCTACGACGGCAACAACAAGATCGCCGTACAGACGCCGGAAGGCCCGTACTGGGACCGCGCCGGGAAGATCGTGCGGGCGGTCAACGACGACGGCAAGTCGTACGGCGCTATCAGCCTGCACCAGGCGCTCGTGCGGTCGGTGAACACACCCATGATGCAACTGGGCATGGACGTGGGCCTGGACCGGGTACGCCGCACCGCCACCGACGCGGGGCTGCTGCCCAGCAGCTTCGGCCCCCAGGTGCCCGCCCTGGCGCTGGGGACCGCCAAGCCGAGCGCCATCCGCATGGCCAGCGCCTACGGAACCTTCGCGGCCCAGGGCACGCACACCGACCCGTATTCGGTGGCCAGGCTGACCCGCAACGGCGACACCGTCCCGCTGCGCACCCCGAAGGGCGAACGGGCGCTCCAGCCCGAGGTCGCCGAGGAGGTGGACAGCGCGCTCCGGGACGCCGTCGAGGAGGGCACGGGGCGCGCGGCCAAGGCGGCGGGCTCCGGCCTGGCGGGCAAGACGGGCACCGCCCAGGACGACACCTCCGCCTGGTACGTCGGGTACACGGAGGAGATGGCCACCGCCGTCTCGGTCAGCCGCCTCGACCCGAAGTCGCACGAACTGCTGTCGCTTGAGGGTGTCGGCGGCGACCCGACGGCTAAGGCGAGCGAGGACTATCCCCTCACGATCTGGACCCGCTACATGCGGGCGCTCAACTGACGGCTCCCGGCGCTCCTGACGGCCGCTGACCTCCGCGGGCGCCGTGCGCCTGTACGCCCGGCCCCGTACGCCCCGTACACCCCGTACGCCCCGTACGCCAGGCGCGCCGCGGCGCCGACCGACCGGCACGGAGCCAGGGGGACGGGGCGGCGGCGCGGGGCACGGGGCCAGGGGCACGGAGCGCCCAGCACGGGGCACGGGGCCAGGGGGTTACGGGGCGGCCTCCGGTCGCCCCGCGGGGCTCACCTGGTGAAGGTCTTCCACTCCGGCGCCTGTGCCGGGTCCAGGCCGCGGAGCTTGGCCAGCACCTGCGGGTCCTGCGCGTCGAGCCAGTCGGCCAGCTGCCGGAACGACACGCACTTGACGCCTTCCCGGGGGCACACGTCCCGCATCACGTCCTCGATGGCGTTCATGTATATGCCGCCATTCCACTCCTCGAAGTGGTTGCCGATGAACAGCGGCGCCCGGCTGCCGTTGTATACGCGCTGAAAGCCGTTCATATAGCCCTCGCGCGTGAGCCTCTCCCATTCGGCGTACTTCGACGGGTCGCCCTCGGTGCTGTCCCCCGACTGGTTGAAGAGGAAGTTGAAGTCCATGGAGAGGACCTGCTTCTCACTCTCCGGATACGGCACCAGTTGCAGCGGGAAGTTCCACAGCCCGTCAATCTTGGACGGCCATATCTGGAAATCCCCCGGCGAGCTCGCGTCGTAGCGCCAGCCGAACGACTTCGCCGCCGGGATCAGCGTCTTCTGCCCCTCAAGGCAGGGTGCGCGGCCGCCCACCAACTCCTTCTCGTAGTCGAAGGGCAGCGGCTCCAGGTCGGTGAACCCGGTGTTCGTCTTCCACTTCTGTACGAAGGAGTACTGCTGCTTGATCTCGCTCTTCCAGTCGGCGGTGCTCCAGTCGCCGCCGCCCTTGGCCCCGCAGAAATGCCCGTTGAAGTGGCTGCCTATCTCATGGCCGTCCAGCCACGCCCCGCGCACCTGCTCGATGGTGTCCCGTATGTGCGGGTCGGTCGCGAAGGAGATCGCCGCGCTGCCCGGCTTGTGCTGCGGGGGGCGGTACAGATCGCGCTGGGACTTCGGCAGCAGATACATGCCGCTCAGGAAGAACGTCATCTGCGCGTCGCTCTCCCGCGCGACGTCGCGGAAATGCGAGAAGAGCTTGTCGTCGCCCTGGAGCGCGCCGTCCCAGGAGAACACCACGAACTGCGGCGGCCGCTCGCCAGGTTTCAGCTTCTCGAACTTCGACTGGTTCGGCTGCGGTCCGGTATAGGACGTGGAGCCGTCCCCGAGGATTTTGACCTTGCCGTCCCAGGGCTTCTCGTCCTTCTTCTTCCCGCCCTCGTCGCGGTCCCTGCCGACGCCCCCGGGCGGCGTCGGGCGGGCATCACTGGCCGCGGAGGAACGCCGACCCTCACCATCGTCGTCCGAGCCGCCGGTGGAAAGGCCGATCCCCACCGCCGTCACGGCGCACACCGTGACCAGCGCCGCCGCACCGTACAGCGTTCGTTTCGACAGGTTCGCCGGTATTCGGGCTATTTGCGATATTCGTGCTGAACCCGATGAACGTGTCTCTTTATGTGACTTCTTCCGGGACGTGCTCAACTTCGCCCCCCTGGGCACCAGTACAGATGTTCCGGTGCCCAAGTATCACAGTTCCCGCCCTATCATCGTTCCAGCCGCCGAATCCGAAGCGCCGGGTGGTCGGCGACAACCGTGCAGGAACCGGGAGCGATCTCCGTGAATCCGGCATCGCGCACCACGGGCAGCCCGCTCGTCGTCAGCGGCCCCCAGCGCCGCGGCTCCGCCACGCGCACGGACAGGGCGAACCCCGCCTCCCGCCAGGCCGCCCGCGCCGCGTCATCCAGCGCCCACCATGCCAGCTGCGCCCCGTGCCCGGCCTGCGCCATCGCCTTCCCCGCCGACATCTCCAGCTCAGGGTTCAGCCACAGCACGGGCCCGCTGAGATCCGGCGCGACCGAGCCGCCCTCACCACCGGAGGCACCAGGGGCACCGGAGGTACCGGACTCCGGGTCGGTCAGCTCCGTCCCGGACACCTGGAGCTTGGCCAGCTCCTTGGGCCAGCCGTCCACCGGCACCGGCGGAAAGACCCGCACCTCGGCGTCCGCCCCCGTGACCGTGATGCCCGGCAGCTCCGTCGCCCGGCGCCACTCCGCGCCCCGCGCCCGGCGGACCACCTTGCGGATACGGGCGTCCTGCCAGTCGCGTACCGCCTGCGCCCACTCACCGTCCTCCGCCGTCACCCGCTCGTCGGAGAGCAGGGTGAGGACCGCGCGGGCCGTGGTCTCCAGCGCGTCGGTACGCGCGGGAGGAGTGGCCCGCTCGACACGGACCACGAGCGGCAGCACGAACTGCGGGACGGCGTCGGCATGTTCGGCGGCCGCACGCTGAACGGGGCTCGTGCCGTCGGTGCCGCTACGCGCGGCGGCGCGGCCACCACCGGCGTCGCCCGCCCGCATGCCCGGGTAGGGACTGGTACCGGCGTCGCGGCCGGAGTCGGAACTGATCACCCGCCCCAGTCTGCCAGCAGGGACCCTCCCCCCGTCACCCCGTCGCCCTGCGGCCGCCCCCCGGGAACGCCCCCGCCGATCGCGCCGCCGCACGACCGCACGGCCGGCCGAGCGGCCGGCCTCGGCGCTGCCCAAGCCCCTCCCGGCTTCCGGCCCATGGCGGATCGGCTACGGTCGTCCCCCATGAGACCGGTCAGGACGCGCAGGCCGCCGATGACGCTCCGGGGCGTGGGCCGCCGGTACGGCCTCAGAGGGCCGTGGGTGCTGAGCGGAGTCGACCTCGATGTGCGGCCCGGCACCCTGCTGCGGGTCGACGGTGCCAACGGCAGCGGCAAATCGACCCTGCTGCGGCTCCTCGCGGGGATCGACAGGCCGAGCGCGGGCCGCGTCACCGGACGCCCCCGTACGGCCTATGTGCCGGAGCGGTTTCCGGCGGCGCTGCCCTTCTCCGCCGCCGGTTACCTCACCCATCTCGGACGGGTCCACGGCCTCGGCCGGGCCGACGCCGTCCGCGCGGCGGGGGAGTGGCTGGAGCGCTTCGGAGCCGACGGACACGCCCGCACCCCGCTCGCCGAGCTCTCCAAGGGCACCAGCCAGAAGGTCGCCGTAGCGCAGGCGCTGCTCGCCGAGCCCGGACTGCTCGTCCTCGACGAGGCATGGACCGGCCTCGACCAGCGCGCCCGCACCGTACTCGACCGGGCGGTCGCCGAACGGGTCGCCGATGGCGGCACCGTGGTCTTCGTGGACCACGACCCGCGCAGGCTGACCGGCGTGGCCGACGCGGTCTGCCAGGTGCGCGACGGCGGCCTCGGCATCATCAGCGAGCCCTTCTCCGGCCCCGGCGCCCACCCGGCCGACCAGGTCCCCGCGGGCCCGCGCGTACAGGTCCAGGCCGAGGGGCCGCCGGGCGGCGACCCGCCGGCGGGCCTGCCCGGCGCCCCGCTCGCGGTGCGCGCGGCGGACGGCGCGGGCACCCATCTGCTGACCGTCCCCGCCAGCCACTCCGACGCGTTGCTCCGAGCCCTGCTCACGGCGCGCCCGCCCTGGCACATCCGCGCGGTGACGGCGCTGGCCGACGAGGCCGCCCCACGCCCGACGGCACCACCGCCCCAGCCACCGTCAGCGCCGCCACCGCCATCGCCGCCATCGCCGCGACCGCCGTGGCCTCCCTCCGCGTCGCCGCCCGCCCAGCCGCCGACGCCGCCCTCCGCACCCGGGGCCGGTCTCCCATGAACGCCCTGCTCCGCTACCAGGCCGCCCTGCTGCTGCGCTCGCACCGCTGGCTGCCGCCCTTCCTGCTGTACGGGATCTTCCTGGCCGTGGGCGTGCGGTCGGGACAGCCGATCCTGGACTCGCTCGGCTACTCCGCCGCCGGACTGCTGCCGGTCGCCGCCTGGCTCGTACGGGCGTGCACCGCCGGAGACCCACCGGCGGCCCGGCACATCGCCGCGGCGGCGACCAGCCCGGCCCGCGTCCATCTCGCCTGCCTGCTCACCGCGCTCGGCTGCACGGCCGTCCTCGGCACCCTGGCCACCGGTGTCATCGCGGCCATCAGCAGCCCGTACAGCGCGGACCACAAGGTGGCCGTGCCGGTCGCCGAGGCGACCGCCGCCGGGCTGCTCGCCGCCGTCGCGTGCGCGCTCCTGGGCACGGCGGCGGGCGCGCTGTGCAACTGGCCGGTGCTGCGCCGTGCCGGATGGGCGCTGCCCTCCACGGCGCTCGCCGCGCTGCTGGTCCTCGTGCTCGGCCCGTCGCCCGCGAACGCCGCCGTCACCGGCCTTGTCACCGGCTCCCGTACGGGCACCGTCCCCATGCCCGTGCTGCCCTGCCTGATCGCGGCCGCCCTCTGCGCGGCGGCCACCGCCTTCGCCTGCGCGCTCAGCTCGCGCAGGACGTGACCGCTGACCGGTACTCCTGACCGGTACTCCTGGCTGGAGCACGGAGCACGGAGCACGGAGCACGGAGCACGGAGCACGGAGCACGGAGCACGGAGCACGGGGCACGGGGCCTGGGGCATCGGGTTCGCGGCGGGCCTCGGAGCGGGGTGCCGAAGGGCCGCTGGCTAGGCTCGCGGCATGGATGACCGTACGAGACGTACGCCCGGCTGCTCCGCGCCACAGGAGACGGCCGAGACCGCCCCGGGCCCGCGCCAGGCCGGGACCACGGAGCCAGTGGGGGCGGCCGGGCCGGTCGAGGCGGTCGGTCCGACCGGCGGGCCCGGCGCCGTGGGCCCGCCGTTCGCCGACTGCGTCGCGTGCGGCGAACCCACCGAATACCCGGCCGAGCGGCCGGGCGCGACGCTGTGCCCCGTCTGCGAGTGGCAGGAGGCGCAGCGCTCGGCCTGCTCCGGCTGAGCCGCCTGCCAACAGGCGCCGGAGATGTCCGCGTGCCACCCGGGCGTGGGTCTCCGCAGCCGCGTCGAGATTCGCGCGCGTCCTCGTGCGCTTCGGGCCGGGACCTCGCGCGGTGCCGTGTCAGCGGGCCCGGCCCGAGAACCGGCGCATGCACGGCCGTTCGACCGCCGCGTAGAGCAGCCATGACGCGAGCAGCACGATCGGGAGGGCCGTCCACACGGCCGACGCCGTGGTGAACCCGTGCTCGGTGAGGATGTGGTGGGCGAGCACGAGCAGCTGGAGGTGGACGAGGTAGCAGGCGTACGACATCTGCCCCAGGAAGACCAGTGCCGGCAGCCGCAGCGGTGACGCCCGCCCCGTGAGGTCGAGTTGTGCGATCGCGGACACCAGCAGGACCAGCGGAAGCGTGGTGACCGCGGTGTACATGAACGCGTCGGGCAGGTGCAGATACTCGGGAACGACCGTCAGTGTGCCGACGACCAGCGCCCCGGCGGGCAGGGCGCCGACAGGAGGAACTCTCCTGCCGAGGATGGCCAGTCGCGCCGCGACCATGCCGAGGACGAACTGGGGAAGACGTGTGAGAGGCAGCAGGTACAGGAACCAGTAGCCGTGCGAGCCGAAATGGTCCTCACCCAGCGTGTCCGGGGAAATGAGTAGCGCGCTGACCACCGGCAGCACGCACAGCGCACCGAGCATCCCGGCGGCGACCGCCAGCAGCCCGCGCGGGGACAGCCGGATGAGCAGTGTCTGAAGCCAGGGGAAGAGCAGATAGAACAGGACGTCGGCGCCCAGTGACCAACTCACTGGATTTCCGGCGGACATGTACTCCCCCTCGAACACCCAGGGGTTCACCAGGAGGAGGGCGGCCGCGTTGGCCGCTGTGCCGGGAGCATCCGGAGCGAGGAGGCCCGTGCCGAGCCAGGCGGTCACCAGGAGAGCGGTGCCCCAGGTCAGCACGTGACTGGGCAGAATCCTCGCGGCACGCCGCCGCCAGAACGCCCGCGCGCTGTCGCCCGGTCGCGCGGAGTAGGTCAGCACGTAGCCGCTGAGGACGAAGAAGAGGGACAGCGCGCTTGTCCCGACCCAGACCGGGACGCCTTCCACGAAGCCGGAGATCTCGCCCGCGACCACCAGTGCGTGCAGATAGAGCACGCCCCCGGCGGCGATGAACCGAAGCCCGGTCAGTGAGGGCAACTGGGCGTGGGCATGCGGGCGCGACGGTGCGGGATCGCGCCGGGGCGGTGTCGGCGACTCGGCGGCCGGCGCCGACTCCGCGGCATGTGCTTCGCTCATTCAGTGCTCCTCCTGATCGTCACAGCCCGGTGGTAGTGCCCTCGCGCCGTCCGGCACCGGTGGTCGCACCCTCGCCGTCGCGTCCGGGTCACGCGCACGCGGGCGCGGGCGCGGGTGCGTGACCGTCTAGGCGGCCGTCACCGCCCGGCGGTGTGGCGACGCGGACCTACCAGGGACCCGAGCGGGGCTTCCGCGGGGTGGCGCGCTCGTATCAGCGGGATGGCGCGCGGCGGGCCGGGCGCGGACAGGCGCGTAGCCGCAGGCCGCGCGGATTCATCACCAGCCCCAGACTGGGGTGGACGGCCGTGCCGGGCTCCTGCTTCAGGCGCCAGCGGCTCAGCAGGGCGGAGAGGGCGATCACAGCCTCCGTACGGGCGAAGACCGCGCCGATGCACATGGTCGGGCCCGCGCCGAAGGGCACGTAGCCGGCGGAGGGCACGGTGGTGGAGCGGCCGGCCCACCGTTCCGGGTCGAACCGCCATGGGTCCGACCATGTCCTGTGGTCGTGCTGCAGCTGGTAAGGGGAGACGAAGATGTCGGTGCCCGCCGGGAAGCGGTGGTCGCCGAGGTCCACCTCCCGAATGGTGCGGCGGTACGTCAGCCACACCGGAGGGGTGTGGCGCAGGGCTTCCGCGAAAAGCGCGTGGGCGAAGGGCATCTGAGGCAGGTCCCGCATGGTGGCCGTGCGTCCGCCGAGCACCGTGTCGAGTTCCTCATGCAGGCGTCTCTCGTGGTCCGGATGGCGGGTGAGCCAGTAGAACAGCCAGATGATGGCGGTAGCCGTCGTCTCGGTCCCGGCCCACAGAAAGGTGATGACCTGGTCCCGCAGCTGCTCGTCGGTGAAGGGCGCGTCCTCGCCGTCGCTGCTGCCTTTCATCAGAGCGGTCATCAGTCCTTTGGACCCGGTGTCGGCGCGAGCGGACCGCACGGCCCGCGTGCAGTGGTCCTGGAGCGCGGCCACGTCCGCCCGGAAGCGCCGGGTGGCCGGCAGGGGCAGCCGCCTGACCCGCTCGGGCAGGAGCATCAGCTGGTACTGGCCCTTGGTGGTGAGGCGGTCGAGAACGCCCGTCATCTTGTCGACGAGCGTCAGTTCGAAGGAGGGCAGCAAGGCCCGGATGATCACTCGTTGGGTGAACCGGGTCATGGCCCGCGCGATGTCGAGCACCTCTCCCGGTCGCCAGGAGTCGGCCAGCCGCTCGGCCTCCGCGCCCATCATGGCGGCCGCCTCACCGATCCGCTGGTGAGTGAAGGCCGGTTGCAGCATTCTTCGGTGCGGACGGTGCTCCTGGCCCGGGCACATGGCCAGCCCGTTGCCCATCATCTCCCGCATGCGTTCGGCCGCGCCCCCGCTCCTGTCGAAGTCGTCCATGGTGGTCAGGACCGTGTGCGCGAGGTGCGGATCAGTGATCAGATAACCCCGGCGGGGTCCCAGACTGAGCCCGTACACCCCCGGGTCGGCGATGCTCCACTGGCGCAGCGTGCCCACCGGGTAGCGCCCCACCGCCAGCGCGTGACCGAGCACCGGGGTGAAGCCGGGGGCCATGGGTACGGTGGGTCGCTGCTGCCGTGCGATCGTCATGTCGTTCACGCGCTCTCCCTCGCAGCGGGCGGGTGTTCTCTCTCCCCAGTGGGGGGTAGATCGACCGCGTGCGGAATCGGCGTGCGGAAGCCTCGCGGAGCGTTCATTCGCCGGCTGCTGTTCTGCTGGCGCCCCTGAGATCCCCTAGCGGGCATCCCCCTCCAGGGGGCCGCGAAGGGGGGACGGGGATAGGGGGGAGGGAACGGGCGGGCCGCCGACCGTCACACGCCGCCCGCGCGGCGCGCGGACGGCGTGCGAGCCCACTGCGCGGCGAGAGCGATCCTCTCCACGGCATCCGCGGGCGGCAGGGCTACGGGCAGGGCTACCGGGCAGGGCTACGCCGGGTGGCCTGGCGCTCGGCCCGCTCCGGCTGATCCGCCCCGCCACCCGCGCCCCGGACCACGCGCCGCGTCACCGGCGAGCCCGGGGCCCGGGGCTACGGGGCCGCCTGACCGGCGGCTCGCGCCGAGCGGGTCAGCGCCAGGGGCCGGTCACCGCGAAGGTCGTACCGGGCGTGTAGCAGTTGACGTACATGGTCCGGTGGTCAGGAGAGAAGGTGACCCCCGCGAACTCACCCCACTCCGGCTCCTCCGGGGTGCCGATGTTCTGGCGGCCGCGCGCCATCGGGTAGACCTCGCCGCGCCGCGACAGCCCGTAGACGTGCTGTCCTCCGCCACCGTCCTCACAGACCATCAGGCCGCCGCTGGGCGCGAGGGTGATGTTGTCCGGGGACTCGCCGGGCAGCTGGATGTCGGTGCTGGGGCCGAAGACGATCACCAGGGTGAGGCTGCCCCTGCGGGGGTCGTACCGCCAGATCTGCCCGAAGTGGTCGGCCGCGGAGCCGTCGGAGCTCTTGGCGAAGCTGGAGACGAAGTAGACGCAGCTCCCGCCCCAGTAGCAGCCTTCGAGCTTCTGCGCGTGGGTGATGCCGCCCTTGCCGAAGTCCTGGAACCTGATGGGCGTCTCCTTGGCCAGCGGGTCGGGGACCGGCACCCACTCGACACGGTGGAACGTCGTGCCGGTCTCCTGGATCGCGGACAGGTCCGGCACACCGGGAACGCGCATCGCTTCCAGCCTGCCGCCCGCACGCAGCGATCCGCGCCCGCCTAGGGGCTTCTGCGGAAGGAAGCGGTAGAAGAGCCCGAAGGGGCGCTCGAAGGCGTCCTCGGTCTCGTAGACGACGCCGCACCCGGGGTCGATGGCGATGGCCTCGTGCTGGAACCGGCCCATCGCGGTGAGCGGCACGGCGCCGGTGCGGCGCGGGTCGTACGGGTCGACCTCGAAGATGAAGCCGTGGTCCTTGGTATAGCCGTTCGTTCCGGCCTTGTCCTCGGTCTCCTCGCAGGTCAGCCACGTGTGCCAGGGGGTCGGGCCGCCCGCGCAGTTGACGGCGGTCCCGGCGATGGCGACCCGCTCGCCCAGCACGCGGTTGTCCCGGTCGAGCGCGAGGGCCGTGCAGCCGCCCATGCCCTCAGGGTCGTAGGTCAGCCCCTCGACGGCGGGGACGCGGATCTTGGCGTCGACGCGGTTCTCGTGGTTGCGGACGAGACGGGTATGGGCACGGCCGTTCGCCGCGGGCCCCGGGTAGCCGGGGGAGCCAGGGAAGGCAGCCATGCCGTCGTGGTTGCTGGGAACCTCGCCCTCACCGGAGCGCAACGGGTCTCCCTCTCGGGAGAGCACCTGGTAGCGGAAACCTTTCGGCAGATCCAGCAGCCCGTCCGGGTCAGGGATCAGCGGCCCGTAGCCGCCCGTCGGCTGAGCGGCGGCCGCCGTTCCGGCGAAGAGCTCCGAGATGCTGCCGGCGAACGCGATCCCGGCGCCCAGCGCACCGGTACGGGCAAGGACCTGGCGTCGTGACGTAGACATGCTGTGACTCCCTGTTGGCGGACAGGTGTGAAGTGATCGCATGTGTGTACCACGCAGGGGGGCGCTCGGGAACTCTTCGCGTCGCGGACCCCGCCGATGGTCCAGTGCCGATGGTCCAGCGGCGACGGGTCCGTGCCGATGTTCCAGCGGCGATGATCCAGTACTGATGGTTCGGCGGCGCCGTCGGCGTCGGTGCTGCCGCCGCTGCCGTCCGCGGCCGGGCGGCAGGACCGCGGCGGGCGGGTGGCGCCGGCGCGGGGCCGCCGGTCCGTCAGGCGCCGTGCCGACCCGCGCCCCGTCCCGGCCCCGGCGCCCACGTCCCGTCGCGCACCCGCCCCGTGCTCCGTCCCCGTGTCCGGCGCTACGACTCCGTCAGGCTCTTCGCGTCGCGCGCGAGTGCCGTCAGCCGGGAGATGGCCCGGTAGTACTTCTTACGGTAGCCGCCGTTCAGCATCTCGTCGCTGAACAGCTCGTCGAACGGCACCCCGGAGGCGAGGACCGGCACTTCGCGGTCGTAGAGCCGGTCGGCCAGGACGACCAGCCGCAGCGCGGTCGACTGGTCGGGTACGGGCTTCACACCGGTCAGGCACACGGCGTGCAGGCCGTCGCACATGGCCCCGTACCGGCTCGGGTGGACCGTCGAGAGGTGGCCGAGCAGCGAGGGGAAGTCGTCGAGGGAGGCGCCGGGGGTGCGGTAGGCGGCCTTGGTGACCGTCTCGTCGGAGTACGGCCGCGGGGCCTCGGGCAGGCCCCGGTGCCGGTAGTCCTCACCGTCGATCCGCAGCGGCAGGAAGTGTGCCGACAGCCCCTGTATCTCCCGGAGGAAGTCGGCGGAGGCGAAACGTCCCTCGCCGAGCTTCCCCGGCAGCGTGTTGGAGGTGGCGGCGAGCGCCACACCCGCGTCCACGAGCTTGCCGAGCAGGGTGGAGACGAGGACGGTGTCGCCCGGGTCGTCCAGTTCGAACTCGTCGATGCACAGCAGCCGGTGATCACTCAGGGTCCGCACCGTCTGCTGGAAGCCGAGGGCGCCCACCAGGTTCGTCAGCTCCACGAAGGTGCCGAACGCCTTACGGTCGGCGGCGGCCGGGGTGGCGTGCCACAGCGAGGCCAGCAGGTGGGTCTTGCCGACGCCGTAGCCGCCGTCGAGGTAGACGCCACGCGGGCCGCCGGTGGCCGCGGGCTTCGCCCCCCGCCGGAACCAGCGCTTGCGTCCGCCGTCGGCCGCGCTCGCTCCGCCTCCCAGCCGGGCGGCGAAGTCGCGCAGGACGTGGACGGCCTGGGCCTGGCTCGGCTGGTTCGGGTCGGGGAGGTAGTTGTCGAAGCTCACCACCCCGAAACGAGGTGGCGGCACCATCTCGGCGACCAGCCGGTCGGCGGGGACATGTGGTGCGCGAGAGGTCAGTGCCGCGGGGCCCTCGTCGGTCGCCGTACCCGGTATTCGGTCGGCGGACCCAGAGCTCGCGGCTGACTCGGCGGCGGTGGAAGAAGACACGACCATTCAGCCTAGTCGCTCCGCACGGGGGGTCCGCCCGTAGAGGGACCCATGTCACACTGCCGCCATGCGACGCCTGTTCCCCGTACCCCCCGCACCGTCGGACCTCGAAGACCGCGAGTGGTCACTGGAGGAGCTGGCGGACGCGTACGCCTACCCCGGCGCGGACGGCGACGGCGCGCCCCCCGCCCAGGCGGGGGAGGCCGCTGCTCCCGGTGTCGGTCGCGCCGGGTGGCTCCGGGCGAACATGGTGTCCTCGCTGGACGGCGCGGCCTATCACGACGGCCGCTCACAGCCGCTGTCGTCCACGGCCGACATGCGTGTCTTCGGGGTCCTGCGCGGGCTTGCCGACGTGGTGCTCGTGGGCGCCGGGACGGTGCGCCAGGAGGGATACCGGCCCGCCCGCGCGCGGGAGGCTTTCGCGGCGCGCAGAGCGGCGCTCGGCCAGCCGCCCGCCCCGGCCGTCGCCGTCGTCAGCGCAAGCCTTGACCTGGACTTTTCGCTTCCGCTGTTCACCAAACCTCTCGTGCCGACCATCATCCTCACGGGTGAGGACGCGCCCGCCGAGCGGGTCGCCGCCGCGACGGCGGCCGGCGCTGAGGTGGTGCGCGCCGGGGAGGGGTCGCGGGTCGATCCCGGGCGGATCACCGGCGCGCTCGCCGAGCGGGGGATGACGCGGCTGCTGACGGAGGGCGGGCCGAGGCTGCTGGGGCAGCTCGTGGCGGCCGGGGCGCTGGACGAACTGTGCTTCTCGCTGGCGCCGCTCATCGCCTCCGGCGATGCGGCGCGCATCGTCAACGGGCCGGCGCTCGTAGTGCCGGAACGATTCTCCATCGCGTCCGTTATCGAGGAGGACGGTTTTCTGTTCACTCGCTACCGTCAGATCTGACAATCAGCGGAATTTACCGTTCCGGTTAGCTTCCGCTGGGCAGACTTGTGTCACGCGGCCCCGTTCGGGCACGCGCAGGATGGTTTCTGTTGGGGCCTTGTGGGCCTGTGGAGGAGAAGGGCGCCTGTCGTGTTCACGAGCGTATTGATGATCGAGCAGCCCCTGACGCCCGTAGATGTGGACTTCGTCGCCTCGCTGCACGGTGACGAACCCATCTCCTTCGTCGTCCTCATGCAGCCGCGCGGTGACCAGGACCGGCTCCTGCGCGCGATCGACGACGTGGCGCTCGGTGAGCTGGACAGAGTCGTGCAGGAGGCCGACGAGCCGGAGGGTGAGGAGGCGGTAGGGCCCGCCGGGCGCGCTCTCACGCACTCCCTGGAAGCGCTGCGAGCCTCGGGCAATGAGGCCGTCGGCCAGGTCATCGAGCGGCATCCGCTCGACCTGCTGCGGTCCGTCGTGGAGGAGACGGGAGCGGACGAGGTCATCGTGCTGACCGCCCCGCACTTCGTCGAGGAGTTCTTCCACCGCGACTGGGCCTCCCGGGCCCGCCACAAGGTCGGCGTCCCGGTCCTCAAGCTCTTCTCGCACGCGCCTGACGAGGAAGCGGAGACCGGCGAGGCCTGACACGCGCGCCCGGCGGGCGCGCGTGTGACGCGCGCGGTGCCGTACGCCGTGTCCGGCGGATCGCGCGGGGGTCCCTGTCCGTGTGTCGTGGAGTGCGGGTGCGTCGTGACTGGCCGCGCGGTTCCCCGCGCCCCTGACGGGGCGCACCCTTTCGCTGTGCCAGGGCTGCTTCCCCTGGGCCTGGCGGCCTGGAAGGCCCATGCGCGGCCCGATGCCCGGGCACGCATGATCCGCCGTACACCCCCGTAGGGGAGTGCCTTGGTGGGCGTGTCCGCGATGGGACGGCGCCCGGGCTCGCAGTGCGGGGCGGGGCGGCGCTGCCCGCGCCCGGGCTGACGACCTGAGCTTGGGCTCCGGCGTGCGTTCCGCGCGCCCAGCGGTTGGCCGTCTGCCCGCGCGCGGTACCGCCCCAGCGCGCCCCGCGGCCCCCCACGAGTCCGCTGACGCGCTCCGCAGCGCACGAGGGAGCTCCGTGCGCGCCTCGTCGTGTCAGCTGGTCGCTGGTCCGTACGTGGCTGCGTCGCCCGGGTTGCCCGGCTCGCCCGGCTCGCCCGCAGCCGGGGCAGACGCCCGCCGCCCGGCCCGGAGCCCTGCCCGGCGGATGGCGCGTGGGGCGGGCCCGCCGCATGGTGTGCGGCCGCGGGCCGGTGTGTCGGTGTGAGGTGCGAGAATCTTGGCCGGGGACGGCTGTTACCGGCCGCCCCGCACCGACCGGCGGCCCGCAGGGGCTGCTCACAGCTACCACCAGGGAGAACCGCGATGGCACCGGCGGGCTTCGGCTCCGAAGACGCAGCGCGGCACGAAGCGGCGGCCCATGCGACCGCCGTGGCCGACGCGCCGACCGAAGCCGGTGCGCGGGGCGGCCCTGCCGCCCTGGAGCGCCCGCACTTCATCGGCATCGGCGGTGCCGGGATGTCCGGCATCGCCAGGATTCTGGCCATGCGCGGCGCCCAGGTCGCCGGCAGTGACGCCCGCGAGTCGGCCACCGCCGCGTCGCTGCGCGCGCTGGGCGCGACCGTGCACATCGGACACGCCGCCGAGCACCTGGCGGAGGGCACCACGAGCGTGGTCGTCTCCAGCGCCATCAGGGACGACAACCCGGAGCTCGTCGCCGCCGCCGAGCGCGGCATCCCCGTCGTGCACCGTTCGGACGCGCTCGCCGCGCTGATGACGGACCGCCGCGCGATCGCCGTCGCCGGCACCCACGGCAAGACCACCACGACCTCGATGCTCGCGGTCTCCCTCGGCACGCTCGGTGCCGACCCCTCGTACGCCATCGGCGGTGACCTGGACGTCCCCGGTTCCAACGCCCAGCACGGCGGCGGCGAGATCTTCGTCGCCGAGGCGGACGAGAGCGACCGCAGCTTCCACAAGTACGCGCCAGAGGTCGCGATCGTCCTCAACGTGGAGCTCGACCACCACGCCAACTACGCGTCGATGGACGAGATCTACGAGTCCTTCGAGACGTTCGTCGGCCGCGTCCGTCCCGGCGGCACGCTCGTCATCGCCGCCGACCAGGCCGGGGCACGCGAGCTGACCGCCCGCGTCAGCGGCCGCCACGACATCGAGGTCATCACCTACGGCGAGGCCGAGGACGCGGACGTCCGCGTCCTCAAGGTGAAGGCGCGCGGTCTGACCAGCGAGGTCACTGTCTCGCTCAGCAACGGCAAGCTGCTCACGTTCGCCGTCTCCGTGCCGGGCCGCCACTACGCGCACAACGCCGTCGCCGCCCTCGCCGCGGGCATCGCCATGGGCCTGCCCGCGCACAACCTGGCCTCGGCCCTCGGCTCGTACACCGGTGTCAACCGCCGCCTCCAGCTCCGGGGCACCGAGGGCGGCGTGCAGGTCATCGACTCCTACGCGCACCACCCCACCGAGATCGCCGCCGATCTGGAGGCCATCAGGGGTGGCGCCGGGGACGGCCGGGTGCTGGTCGTCTTCCAGCCGCACCTGTTCAGCCGGACGCAGGAGCTGGGCACCGAGATGGGCGAGGCACTGACGCTCGCCGACGCGGCCGTCGTCCTCGACATCTACCCCGCCAGGGAAGACCCGATCGAGGGCGTCAGCAGTGCGCTCATCATCGACGCGGCGACGGCGAAGGGCGCGGACGCGCGGGCCGAGCACGCCAAGGACGCGGTCCCCGACGTGATCGCGGGAATGGCGAAGCCCGGTGATCTCGTTCTCACCATGGGCGCGGGCGACGTGACGGACCTCGGTCCGCAGATCCTGGCCCGCCTGGCGCACTGACCGGGCCAGGCGAGGTACCGAATCTTCGAGAGGCGGGCGAGATGTCCTACGAGGTCGAGAAGCCGGACGAGCAGTGGCGCGCGGAGCTGTCCCTCGCGGAGTACCAGGTGCTGCGCCAGGCGGGCACCGAGCCCGCCTTCCGGGGCGAGTACACCGACACCAAGACCGCAGGGGTCTACTCCTGCCGGGCGTGCGGGGCCGAGCTGTTCCGGTCGACCGAGAAGTTCGAGAGCCACTGCGGCTGGCCGAGCTTCTACGACCCGAAGGACTCCTCCGCCGTCGAGCTGATCGAGGACCGGTCGCACGGCATGGCCCGTATCGAGGTGCGCTGCGCGCGCTGCGGCTCCCACCTGGGCCACGTCTTCGAGGGCGAGGGCTACCCCACCCCCACCGACCAGCGGTACTGCGTCAACTCCATCTCGCTGCGCCTGGAGTCGGCGGAGGACTGAGCCGGACGGGGCCGGCAGGCGCGGGACTCCCCGGCCTTCCTGCCCCGGTCAGCCGCCGCCCACGGCGGCTCGGGGCTCACCCGCACCGCAGCACCGCCGCCGACTCGGCGGGCAGCCGCAGCGGGTCACCAGGGCCGGGCAGCGGCACCGGACACCAGGCGGCCAGGACCTCGGTGGGCCGTGGGCCCGAGCCGAGTGGCAGGGCGACCGGCGCGCCGGTCGGGTTGACGGCGACGCACAGCGGGCCCCGGCGCAGCACGGTCGTCAGGTCCGGGCGCACGGTCACGGTGGTGGCCGACAGGTCCGCCCTGGCGACGGCGGGCTCCGCGTGGCGCAGCGCGATCAGCCGGCGGTGCCAGGCGAGCAGCGCGGCGTGCGGTTCCCGGCCGGGCTCGGCCCAGTCGAGGCAGGACCGCAGGCGGGTCGCCGGGTCCTGCGGGTCGGGGATGTCCTCGGTCGCCCAGCCGTGCTCGGCGAACTCCCGGCGGCGGCCGGTGCGCACGGCTTCGGCCAGCTCGGGGTCCGTATGGTCGGTGAAGTACTGCCACGGCGTCGTGGCGCCCCATTCCTCGCCCATGAAGAGCATCGGCGTGAACGGCGAGCACAGGACGAGCGCCGCCACGCAGGCCAGCAGTCCCGGGGAGAGCTGGGCCGAGAGCCGGTCGCCGAGCGCCCGGTTGCCCACCTGGTCGTGGGTCTGGGCATAGCCGAGCAGCCGGTACGCGGGCGTGGCGCGGTCCAGGGGCAGCCCGTGGGAGCGGCCCCGGAACGTGGAGTATTCGCCGTCGTGGAAGAAGCCGCCGCGCAGCGTCTTGGCGAGGGCGTACGCGCGGTCGGCGGCGAAGTCCGCGTAGTAGCCCTGGGATTCCCCGGTGAAAGCGGCGTGCAGGGCATGGTGGAAGTCGTCATTCCACTGTGCGTCCATACCCTGGCCGCCGGAGGCGCGCGGGGCGGTGGTCGCGGGGTCGTTGAGGTCGGACTCGGCGATGAGGAACAGCGGCCGCCCGAGCTGGCCCGCCAGCCCTTCGACGGCGGCGGACAGTTCGGTGAGGAAGTGCCGGGGGCGGGTGTCGCGGAGCGCGTGGACGGCGTCCAGGCGCAGCCCGTCGAGGTGGTAGTCGCGCAGCCAGCTGAGGGCGCTGCCGGTCAGGTAGGCGCGCACCTCGTCGGAGCCGGGGGCGTCCAGATTGACGGCGGCGCCCCACGGCGTGTGGTGGGTCTCGGTGAAGTACGGGCCGTAGGCGGGCAGGTGGTTACCGGAGGGCCCCAGGTGGTTGTGTACGACGTCGAGCACGACACCAAGACCGAGACCGTGCGCCGTGTCGACAAAGCGCTTCAGTCCCTCCGGCCCGCCATAGGGTTCGTGGACCGCCCACGGGCAGACGCCGTCATAGCCCCAGCCGTGCGTTCCCGGGAAGGGGTTGACCGGCATCAGCTCCACATGGGTCACCCCCAAATCGGCCAGCCGCGGCAGGCGTTCGGCGGCGGCGTCGAAGGTGCCGTCCTCCGTGAAGGTGCCGATGTGCGCCTCGTACAGGACAGCCCCGGGCAGCGGGCGGCCGGGCCACTCCCGCCAGGCGTGCAGGGAGTGGTCCACCACCGCGCTGAGCCCGTCGGGGCCGTCCGGCTGCCGGAGCGAGCGCGGGTCGGGGAGCGCCGGCCCACCGTCGAGCGCGAAGCCGTACCGCGTGCCGTCCGCGGCCTCCGCCTCAGCCCGCCACCAGCCCACGCGGTCCGGATCGCGCTCCATGGCCGACGCGTCCCCCGCCACGTGAAGCGCGACCTGCCGTGCGTGGGGTGCCCATACCTCGAACAGCACTGGCGGCTCCTTCTCGTGCTGGCTGGTGGTTCTGGCTCGCCCTGGCCCCGGTTCCGGCGCCTGTGGCGCACGACCATCGTGCGGGAGGCCGGGGCCCCCGCGCAGCAGGGCGTGTGCCACAGCGACCATCAGGCGCTCGCCGGGCGCCTGATGGTGCTCACCGGTGCCGTGTCAGCGGCTCGCGCCACTGACACGGCACCCCGTCGGCCGGAACGACGTTACCGGCCGACGGCCTGTCAGTTCTTCGGCTGTGGCCACTCGAAGTAGGCGCGCTCCTGGGTGACCGGATACCCGGCTTTGGCGAAGTTCGCCGCCATCGGGTGGTTGCCGTGGTCGGTCTCCGCCACGATCCGCGTCACGCCCGTGTCGGCCAGCACCCGGGTGCAGTCGGCGAGCAGGTCGTACGCGTACCCGTGGCCGCGCCACTCCGGGACCACGCCGATCAGCCCGATCACCGGGGCCGTCTGGTTACGGGCCGGAACGTGCAGTCCCACCAGTTCGCCTTCGGGTGTCCACGCCGTACGCCACCACTCGCGGGGGGACGGGCACCAGTGGAAGAAGTCCATGTCCTCCTGCGCCGCCGCGTCATGCCCCGATGCGGCGATGGTACGGCGGGCGTGCGCGTCCAGAGTGCCGTGCTGGACACGGCGCAGCACCGCGAGGATCTTCGCGTCGTCGGGCTCGGGCCTGAACTCCAGCCGCCCCGGCTGCTCGGGCACCCCGCACGCGGGCGTCCAGGTGTAGCGGTAGCGGTCGACCAGCCGGCTCATCCCGGCGGCCTCAGCGGCCTCCATACGGGCCAGCGCGGCGGCCCGTACCGCCGGATCGTCCTGCCAGCGCGGCGGCATCAGCAGGGCGTAGTCCGCCCGCAGCGGGGCGGCACGCAACAGCTCCACGGCCGCTTCGGCGTCGGTGAAGTCGAACCAGTCGAGCGCGATGGGCGCTTCGTCGCCGGGCCCCGCCCACCAGGCGGCGCGGGCGACCACGACGCCGTCGCGCAGCGCGACCCAGGTCCACTCGGGCCGGTACTCACCACCGGCGGTGACGGTGGCGTAAGCACGGTCGAAGGGGGCATGGCCGACCAGTCCGGGGTCGGGCAGGGTGTGGAAAAGATGAGCGTCGTTCTCGGAGAGCTGACGAATGACCAACTTGGTCATGGGGGTCCTTCCAGGAAAGCGGTGCGCTCCCGGTCAGACGGCGTCAGACGAAGGCGGCCCTGCGGACGGGGCGGGAGCGCTGAGTGAAGGTGATGACATACATGGCTCCGGCCTCCTTCCTGATCAAGGGCGTATCCGCACTCTAGACACGCTCTTGACGGCGTGTCCAGGGATTAAGACCAAGGTGCTGACCAGGTACTGATCGGCGGGTCGATGTGGTCACGCTCGGTGGCGAGACGGTCGAGCAGCCCGGACGCGATGTGGTCGGTTCCGAACGTCGATGACGCTTGATCGCACGGCAAAGCACGGAGCACGGAGCACGGAGCACGGAGCCACGGGGCACGGAGCGACGCCTGGGTGCCACGCGCGCCCGCGCGCGTGTCCGTCTCCGCCCCCCGCTCCCGCCCCCCGCTCCCGCCCCCCGCTCCCGCCTCCTCGTTCGCGCGAGGGCCCGTCGCGGGCGCTTACGAGCCGCCGTCGAGCAGACCCGCGTCGTGGGCCAGCAGCGCGATCTGGACCCGGTTGTTGAGGTCGAGCTTGGTCAGGATGCGCGAGACATGCGTCTTGACCGTGGCGACGCTCATGTACAGCGCGGCGCCGATCTCCGCGTTCGACTTGCCCTCGCCGACGGCCAGGGCGACCTCGCGCTCCCGGTCGTTCAGCTGCTCCAGCAGGTCCCGCGCCCGGCTGCGCCGCAGTTGCGGCCCGGACCCGGCGACATGCCCGATCAGCTGCTGGGTCACCGCCGGAGAGAGCACGGGGTCGCCGGCGGCGACCCGGAGGACGGCCGCGACGATCTCAGCGGGCGGCGTGTCCTTCAGAAGGAAGCCCGCCGCCCCGGCGCGCAGCGCCCGTAGGACATGTTCGTCGGCGTTGAACGTCGTCAGCACGATGACCTCCGGCGGAGCTTTCCGCTTCCGCAGCTCCTCCGTCGCGGCCAGTCCGTCCAGCGTGGGCATCCTGATGTCCATCAGGACGACGTCGGGGGAGAACCGGTCCACCAGCGGGGCGACCTCGGTTCCGTCGGCGGCCTCGGCGACGATCTCCACGTCGGGGGAGCCGCCGAGCATCAGCCGCAGCCCCGTGCGGACCAGCGGATCGTCGTCGACGAGGAGTACGCGTACGGGCTGCGAGGCGGGAGCGTTCATGAGGGCCACGGTAGCCAGGCGCGCAGCAGGAAGCCGCCGTCGGCGGTGACCCCGCTCTCCAGGCGCCCGCCCGCCAGCGAGGCGCGCTCGGCCAGTCCGATCAGCCCCTGCCCGGCTCCGGGGATCGGTTCCGGGCCTGACGCGGAAGGCCGCTCCGGGGCCGCTCCGGAAGTCCGCCCGGGGCGGGCCGCGCCCCGTAGCGGCGTGGCGGACGCGCGCTGCGGCGCCCCGTTGGACACCTCGACGGTCAGCCCGCGCGCGGGCGCGCCCGTCACCGCGACCGTGACCTCCGTGTCCGGCGCGTGCTTCCGCGCGTTGGTCAGGCCCTCCTGAACGATCCGGTAGGCCGTGCGCCCCGTCGCCACCGGCACCGCGCCCCGCTCCTCGGTCTCGTCCCGCAGGCTCACCCGCATCGCCGCCTGCCGGGACTCCTCCACCAAGCGTGGCAGGTCCGCCAGCGTGGGCTGGGGCCGGTTCGGGGCGGCGCCCGTGTCGCTCGCGGCCGCGGCGTCCGGGGCCGCCGCGGCGAGCGCGTCGGCGCTCGTTCCCGGGTCGGCGGTCGCCCCGCCCGGCGCGGACGGTTCGCCGATCGGGGCCCGCAGCACTCCGATCACGTCCCGCAGGTCCTCCAGCGCCTGGTGGGCGCTGTCCCGGATGACTCCCGCCGCCTTGGCGACGTCCTCGGGTGGCGCGTCGGGACGGTACTCCAGCGCCCCCGCGTGCACGCTCAGGAGCGACAGCCGGTGCGCGAGCACGTCGTGCATCTCGCGGGCGATGCGTTCGCGGGTGAGCCGCTGCGCGCGTTCGGCACGCAGCGCCGCCTCCGACTCCGCCCGGTGCGCCCGCTCGCGCAGCGAGAGCAGCAGCTGCCGCCGGGAGCGTACGAACATGCCCCAGCCGATGACGCCGTTGTAGATCAACGCGCCGATGACCACGGAGCCGACGTAGCCCAGGGTCGGGTCGGGGTGCACCGAGCTGTTGACCAGTCCGCAGGCGAAGGCCAGACCGCCGACGAGCGCGACGGTGCGGAACGGCCGGTGCACGGCGACCGTGAACACGGCCACCAGCGTCGGGCCGACCACGAAGTGCGAGACCGTCGACAGCAGCAGCAACACCACGGCGAGGTGGACCGGCCACCGGCGGCGCAGCCACAGCGCCGCGCAGGCCAGCACGCCCGTCAGCTCGTCCAGGGCGAGAGCGTAGTCCGGTATGTCGGGATCGTTGACGACCGAGTCGGACGTCGACGCGGAGAACGCGGCCGCGAGGACGAAAAGGCAGATGTCCACCAGCCAGTCGCGCGCGCTGCGCCGGGCGGCCGGGGACCGGGAGGAGACCGCGTCCACCGCGTTGTCTGCCGCCGCCGTCGGCGAACCCACCGGCGACGGCGTATGCGAGCCGTTCATACCGGCGAATCTACTGACCGCCTCACCCTCCCGGACCGCTCAGCCGCAGGTCGGCTACCAAAGTCGTGCGGTCATAGACCTTCAGCCGACTGGTCGCCGTCCGCGCCGTGCCTAGCGTCGAGGCCATGAAGAAGCTCTTTGAGACGCTGGGTGTGGTCCTTCTGGTGATGGGTGTCGCCGGGCTGATCCATCACTTCGTCGGCTGGTTCCGGTGGTGGACGCTCGTGGCGCACCTCGGCTTCCTCGACGGGTACGAGATCTACGCCAACAGCGTCCTCGCCGTTCTCGGCCTCGTGCTGCTCGTCGCGAGCGACAAGGTGGCTTCGCCTGGCGGCTCCCTCACCGCTGGTGAAGACCGCGGCCGGCGAGGGTGAGGAACGCTTCGCCGACCGCCTCCGACAGTGTGGGGTGCGGATGGATGTGCTGGGCGACGTCCATCGGATCGGCTTCCCAGCCGACGATGAGCTGGCTTTCCGCGATCATCTCGGAGACATGCGGACCGACGAGATGCACCCCGAGCACCCTCCCCGCACCGGCGCCGTCGCCCGGACGCGTGCCCGCCCCGCCAGGAACCCGCTCGGCGACGATCTTCACCACGCCGCCCTGGCCGTGCACCATCCCCTTGGCCGTCGCGGTCAGCGGCATGCTGTTCGTCACCACGTCGTACCCCTGTTCGCGCGCCTGCGTCTCCGAGAGCCCGACGGAGGCCGTCTGCGGGCTTGAGTACGTCACGCGGGGCACGGCCGCGTAGTCCAGAGGGCGCGGCGTGCGGCCCGCCAGCGTCTCCGCCACCAGCATCCCCTCGGCGAAGGACGCGTGCGCGAGCCCGAGGGACGGCGGCGGCAGCAGGTCGCCGACCACGTGGACCCCGGGCACCGCCGTCTCCAGCCGCGACCAGTCGGCGGGCGCCACGTACCCGCGCTCGTCCGGCGCGAGGCCCACGGCCGCCAGCCCGAGCCCCTCGGTGACCGGCGTCCGGCCCACGGCCACCAGCAGCCGCTCCACGTCCAGGGCGCGGGCCTCGCCCCGTGCCGTACGGAGGCTCACCCGCACCCCGTGCTCGTGCGGCTCGGCGCCGTCCAGCCGCGCGCCGGTCAGCACCTCGACGCCGCGCTTCTTCAGCCCCCGGGCCAGCTGGCGGCTGACGTCCGTGTCCTCCAGGGGCAGCAGCCGGTCCGCCGCCTCGACGAGAGTGACGTCCGCTCCCATGGACCGGTGCAGTGAGGCGTACTCGACGCCGATCGCGCCACCACCGAGCACCAGCACGGAACCGGGCAGTCCCGGGGCGAACAACGCGTCGTCACTGGTGACGACGCGGTGCCCGTCGGGCGCGAGTCCGGGGAGCGTGCGCGGCCGGGAGCCGGTCGCCAGCACGATGCCGCGCCGTGCCGTCCAGTCGCCGCCGGGCTCGGTACGGACCGTGCGGGGCCCGGTCAGCGTCGCGAAGCCGCGCACCACGCGCACGCCCGCGTGCGACAAGTGACCTTCGACGCCCCGGTGGTTGCGCGTCACGATGTCATCGCGGGTCGCCGTCAGGGCGGACCAGTCCACGCCTTCCAGGGTCGCCTTCACGCCCCACCGCTCGCGCGCCTCCGCGATGCCGTCGACGAGTTCGGCGGCGTGCAGCATCGCCTTGCTCGGGACGCACCCGCGATGCAGACAGGTGCCGCCGACCAGGTCGTACTCGGCGAGCACCACCTCAAGGCCGAGGGCGGCCGCCCGCAGCGCGGTGCTGTAGCCGCCGGTGCCGCCACCGATCACGATGACATCCGTCTCACGGCCACCGGCGGCGGCGCCGGCACGGTCGTTGCCCCGCTCAGGGGCGAGGTCGCGGACACGGTCACGCTCAAGGTCATGATCAGACATGGCTCAAGGCTCCGCCCCCGAGCGGTCATGAGTCCAAGGCAATGTTTTGATGGGGCCGATGAATTCTGTTCATGAGGCGGACATCGGGCACGGGGCGGGGGAGCGCGGATGAGTCTGCGGCAGATGGAGTATCTGGTGGCGGTGGTCGGGGAAGCGTCCTTCACGCGCGCGGCCGAAACGCTCAACGTCACCCAGTCGGCACTGTCCCATCAGATCAAGGCCCTGGAACGGGAGGTCGGCGGCCCGCTGCTGGAGCGGCTGCCGCGCGGCGTGGGCCTCACCCCGATGGGCCGCGCGTTCCTGCCGCACGCCGAACTCGCCGTGCGCAGCGCGGGGAAGGCCCGGCGCGCGGCTAAGGCCGCCGCCGGGGCCGAGGGCGGCGAGTTGCACATCGCGAGCGTCCACGCGGTGGCCATGGGGGTGCTGCCGGCGGTGTTCGCGCGGTGGCAGCGCGCGTATCCGGGCATGCGGCTCGCGCTGCACGAATACGCGTCCGCCGCCGAACTCGCCGAACAGGTGGAACGCGGAGTGGCCGACGTCGCTGTCGGGCACCGGCCGCAGCAGTGGCACGGCCCCGTCGTGCCGGTCGGTGACGAGGAGATCGTGATCGCGGTGCCCGCGGACGACCCGCTGGCGGGCCGGGCCTCGGTACGGTTGAGCGAGCTGTCCGAACGGCCCTGGGTCCGCTGCGCCCTGGAGCCGGTGATCGAGGGGCGGCTCGCGATGGACTGGATCTGCGAGCACGCGGGTTTCACGCCCCGGACGGCGGTGTACACGGAGCACACCTCGACGGCGGTACGCATGGCCGCGGCGGGCGCGGGCGTGGTCGCCGCGCCTGCCCACGTCATCAGCGGGGTGCGGGGCTGCGCCGCGCTGCGCCTCGACCCGCCGCTGCGCCGTGAACTGGTCGCCTTCTCCCGCGTCGAACTCACGGGAGCGGCGGCCACGTTCGTGGAGGCGTTCCGCACCGAGGCCCTGGCGGCGTGAGACCCGCCCGTACGGGCCCGCACGGGCTTGTCCGTCCCTCGCCTGGTCCGTATCGGCCCCGGCAGGTCTCCCCATCCGGCCAGGTCCTCCTGTACGGCTCGGGTTCAGGCCACGCGGTCGGGTCGGCGCGAAGCCGCAGCGGGTTCGCCCCGGTGTGACCGTGACGGCGGGTCAGGCCCGCACCAGCAGTGCCACCGGCCATGACACGAGGAGGTCGCCGAGCGGGATGCCGTGTGCCGCGTCCTCGGGCGCGCGCGTGACCGGGGCCCCCGGCGCCCCGTGGGCTTCCGCGGGACCGGCGTCGGCGCGCACCGTCCGGCCCGTCAGCAGGTCCCGCCAGGGCCCGCCGCCGGGTACGGGCAGCACCGTGCCCCGCCAGCCGCCCCCGGCGGCGAGACGGCGTGGCAAGCGGGTGGCGACGCTCACCACCTCGCCGGAGCGGGCGAACGCCACGCAGTGCTCCGCGGCCGGACCGCGCGCCGCGAGCGGCGCGTAGGAGGCCGTGGAGCCGAACCACCCGGGGTGCGCCCGCCGCAGCCGCAGCGCCGCCGCCGTCAGGGCCAGCTTCTCAGCGGCCAGACCCCGCGCCCCGCGCCCCGTGCCCCGTTCGCCCCCCGCCCCGGGCGGGCTCCCCGTTCGCCTCCCTGTCCCCGTCCCAGCCCCCCTCGCTGCGTCCAGTGCGGCCAGTGCCTCCCGCGGGAAGTGCGGCGGGCGCCGGTTGTCCGGGTCGACGAGGGCCAGATAGGCACTCTCGGTGCCCATGTAGAGGTCGGGCACACCCGGCATGGTCAGGTGCAGCAGGGCAGCGCCGAGGGCGTTGGACCGGGCCCAGGGGCCGAGTCCGCGCTGGAAGTTCTCCCACTCCAGCGACGGGGGGCCGCCCGGCCCCGCCTCGGTGAAGGCCGTGACCGCCTCCTCGTAGGCGTCGTCCGGCTCCGTCCACGTGGTGCGCAGCCCGGCCTCCCGCACCGCCTTCAGCACGGCGGGAGCCAGCCGCTCCGCCGCCACACCGGCGCCGCCCAGCGCGGTCTGCCAGGCGACCCACGCGACATGGGCGTCCGGTGCCGCGTGGGGCACGGTGCCCGACAGCCGCCGCAGCAGGTCGCCCCAGGCCGACGGGCACTCGGTGAGAGCGGCGATGCGGGCCCGCAGGTCGGCGCTGCGCTTGGTGTCGTGCGTCGACAGCACGGTGCCCGTGTCCGGCCAGTCACGCTGGAGCCGGGAGCAGAACGCGTGGAACTCCGCCGGGGTGACGGCCGCCCGCCCCGGCTCGCCGCCCACCTCGGTCGCCGAGAGCAGCGGCACATAGCGGTAGAAGGCGGTGTCCTCCACGGACTTGGCCCGCAGCGCCGACGCCGTCTGCGCGAAGCGCGCGCAGAACTCGCGGTGCCGCCGCCCGTCCCCCAGGCGGCCGAGCGCCGCGTCCCGTACGACATCGACGGCGTCCGCCTCCTTGGCCACGGCGTACGCGGTACGGGCCCCGCGTGCGGCGCTCTCCAGCATGGTGGTGTCCGCGGCGCTGGGGGGCGTGTGCGGGGCCGCGTAGGGCCGGTACACGGGGAGCCTGACGAGCAGTTCGCGGACGGCGGTGCGCAGCGCCCAGGGGGCGTGGTCGCGCAGTCGCGGTGACGCGGCGCACAGCTGGGAGGCGGCACGGGTCAGGCGGTCGACCTCGGCGGCCAGTTCGTACGTCACCACCTTGTACGCGGCGCGCCGCGCCGTCGCGGGCCAGTCGCCTCCCCGGTCGGCGGCGGGGGCGACGGTGTCGCGGTAGACCTCGGTGAGGGCGTACACGCCCTCCGGGTCGAGGAACACGCCGTCGAGGTGGCGCAGGGCGTCGTAGCCGGTCGTGCCCGCCACCGGCCAGTCGGCGGGCAGCGCCTCGTCGGCGCTGAGGATCTTCTCGACGACCGTCCACCGCCCTCCCGCGCCGCCCCGTGCCCCGTCCCTCGCTTCGGCCCCGTCCTGTGCCCCGCCTCCCGCTTCCGCCCCGCCCCGTGCCCCGTCCCCCGCTCCCGCCCCGTGCCGTCCCGCCGTGGCGGCCCGTACCACCTCGTCCAGGTGGCGCAGGTAGCCGAGCGGGTCGGTGAGGCCGTCCGGGTGGTCCACGCGCAGCCCCTCGATCACCCCGTCCCGCACCAGTTCGAGCAGCTTCGCGTGGGTGGCCGCGAACACCTCGGGGTCCTCCACCCGCACCGCGATCAGGTCGGAGATCGTGAAGAACCGCCGGTAGTTGAGTTCCGTACGGGCCAGCCGCCACCAGCAGAGCCGGTACCACTGGTCGTCCAGCAGCCGCGGCAGCGGCAGGTGCCCGGTTCCGGGGCGCAGCGGGAAGACGTGGTCGTGGTAGCGGAGCACGCCCTCGTCCGCGGTGAGGTGTGTCAGCTCGTCGCCGAGCGGCCCGCTGAGGACGGGCAGCAGCACCTTGCCGTCGTGCTCCGCCCAGTCGATGTCGAACCACCGGGCGTACGGCGAGGCGGGCCCGTCCCGCAGCACCTCCCACAGCTGCTTGTTCAGCCGTTCCGGGGTGGGCACGGCCATGTGGTTGGGGACGATGTCGGCGACGAGGCCGAGCCGGTGCGCGTGGGCCGTTCGGGCGAGGGACCGTAAGCCTTCCTCGCCGCCCAGCTCCGCCCGTACGGAGCTGTGGTCGACCACGTCGTAGCCGTGGGCGGAGCCGGGCACGGCCTCAAGGACCGGGGAGAGGTGCAGATGCGAGACGCCGAGCGAGGCGAGGTAGGGCACGGCTTCCTCGGCCGCTGAGAACGGGAAGCCGGGCTGGAGCTGGAGACGGTAGGTCGCGGTCGGCGGGACGGGGGAGGCGGGTGGCGGGATGCGCTCAGACGTCATGGGCACGTATGTACCCAGTACGCGGCCTCCCGCCGGTTTTCATGTTCCGTACACACACTTCTGCCGACCGCGTGCGCCCCGCTCGTGCCACCCGTCCCGCCTGTCCCGTCCCGCGCCCCTTAAGCGGGGCGCTGGAGGACGACCAGGCTGCGGTCCACCAGGGTCAGCCGGTCGCCCGCCTGGACCTTGGGGCCGCTGCCGGGCTCCACCCCGTCCGGGCGGGCCGTGTCCACCACCACCTGCCACTGCTTGCCGTGGTCGACGGGCACGGTGAAGTCCATCGGGTCGCTGTCCGCGTTGAACATCAGCAGGAACGAGTCATCGCTGATCCGCTCCCCGCGCGGTCCCGGCTCCGAGATGGCGCTGCCGTTGAGGAAGACGGTCAGGGAGTTGGCGTGCGTCGCCTGCCAGTCGCGTTGCCGCATCTCCTCGCCCCCGGCCGTGAACCAGGCGATGTCGGACAGGTCGTCGTGGGTGCCCTCCACGGGGCGGCCGTGGAAGAAGCGCCGCCGCCGGAAGACGGGATGGTCCCGGCGGAGCCAGACCAGCGCGCGGGTGAAGTCGAGCATCCGCTGCGCCCGCTCATCGTCGTCCTGCGGCCAGTGCACCCAGGCCAGTTCGTTGTCCTGGCAATAGGCGTTGTTGTTGCCGCTCTGGGTGCGGGCGAACTCGTCGCCGTGGCTGAGCATCGGCACGCCCTGGGAGAGCATCAGCGTGGCGAGGAAGTTGCGCGTCTGGCGCTCACGCAGGGCCCTCACCCGGGGGTCGGTGGTCTCGCCCTCGGTGCCGCAGTTCCACGACCGGTTGTAGCTCTCGCCGTCCTGGTTGTTCTCGCCGTTCGCCTCGTTGTGCTTCTCGTCGTACGAGACCAGGTCGCGCAGGGTGAAGCCGTCGTGGCAGGTGACGAAGTTGATGGAGGCCAGGGGGCGCCTGCCGTCACCCTGGTAGAGGTCGGAGGAACCGGTGATCCGGGAGCCGAACTCCGCCAGGGTGCGGGGTTCGCCGCGCCACAGGTCGCGCACCGTGTCGCGGTACTTGCCGTTCCACTCGGTCCACAGCGGCGGGAAGTTGCCCACCTGGTAGCCGCCCTCGCCCACGTCCCACGGCTCGGCGATCAGCTTCACCTGGCTGACCACGGGGTCCTGCTGCACCAGGTCGAAGAACGACGACAGCCGGTCCACCTCGTGGAACTGCCGGGCCAGCGTCGCCGCCAGATCGAACCGGAATCCGTCCACCCGCATCTCGGTCACCCAGTAGCGCAGCGAGTCCATGATCAACTGGAGCACGTGCGGGTTGCGCATCAGCAGCGAGTTGCCGGTGCCCGTGGTGTCCATGTAGTAGCGCGGGTCGTCGGTGAGCCGGTAGTACGAGGCGTTGTCGAGGCCGCGGAAGGAGAGTGTCGGCCCGAGGTGGTTGCCCTCGGCGGTGTGGTTGTAGACGACGTCGAGGATGACCTCGATGCCCGCCTGGTGCAGCGCCCGTACGGCCGACTTGAACTCCAGCACCTGCTGGCCCCGGTCACCCCACGACGCGTAGGTGTTGTGCGGGGCGAAGAAGCCGATCGTGTTGTAACCCCAGTAGTTGGCGAGGCCGGCGTCCACCAGCCGGTGGTCGTTGACGAACTGGTGCACCGGCATCAGCTCCAGGGTGGTCACGCCGAGCTCCGTCAGATGCTCGATGACCGCCGGATGGGCCAGCGCCGCGTAGGTGCCGCGCAGTTCCTCGGGCAGCTTCGGGTGCAGCATCGTCAGGCCCTTGACGTGGGCCTCGTAGATGACGGTGCGGTGGTAGTCGGTACGGGGCGGCCGGTCGTCGCCCCAGTCGAAGTACGGGTTCACCACGACCGACGACATGGAGTGCGGTGCCGAGTCGAGGTCGTTGCGCTTCTCGGGGCGGCCGAAGTGGTAGCCGTAGACGGCCTCGCACCAGTCGATCTGCCCGCTGACCGCCTTGGCGTACGGGTCGAGCAGCAGCTTCGCCGAGTTGCAGCGGTTCCCGTTCTCCGGTGCGTACGGGCCGTGTACACGAAAGCCGTACCGCTGGCCGGGCATGACCCCGGGCAGGTAGGCGTGCCGCACGAAGGCGTCGGTCTCGCGTAGCTCCACCGCGGTCTCCGAGCCGTCCTCGTGGAGTAAGCACAGCTCAACCCGGTCGGCGGCCTCGGAGAACACCGCGAAGTTCGTGCCCGCCCCGTCGTAGGTGGCGCCGAGGGGATACGTCTGTCCTGGCCAGACCTGCATGAGTCGACTCTTCCACTTCTTCACCATGCGCCGCGAGGGCGCCGAGGGGCTCGACCGGACCGGAATCCTCACCCAACTGGCCCGAAATGATGGGTATTTCGCCAGATTTTTCTGAATAATAAGGCAACCACGCGCGTAAATGATCCATCACAGTGAGTGAGTGGTTCGAATTTGGCGTGTGGTCATATAACTGGGCACGGGGGGTTTGGGGGAGGATGTGCGCACCATAATGCACCGCCACCTGGGCACGTGGGTGGCGGGCGCGGCCATCGCGATCACCGCGACGGCCGTGATGATCACAGTGACGCTGCCCGACGATGCCTCGGGTGGAGCACGATCCGGTCGGGACGGGCCGGGGAATTCCGCGGCCGGGGAGGCCGGAGACTTATCGGAGCGGCGGGCAGGAGTCGTCGAAGCCGCGCCGCGCGCGCAGCGCCAGGGCACCGGCCGCGACCCGTTGACCCGCGACGAGGTGCGCCGGGCCGAGCGGCTCACGCTCAGCCGGGGCTTCCGCGACAGCAGTGAGAACGTACGGGGTAAGACCGGCCCCGAGCGGCTGACCACCGACCTGGTCGAACTGGCCCCGTCCGAGGTGGGCCGGCCCGACCCGCCGCGCCGCGCCCATGTGTCGTACTACGACTACGCGGACGACACCTACCTCACCAAAACGGTCAACCTCGGCACCGGGAAGGTCGAGAAGACCACCACGCAGCGCGGCGTCCAGCCGCCCCCCAGCGGAGCCGAGGTCCAGGAGGCCGCCCGCCTGCTCGTGGCCGCACCGGCTGGGGACGGGCTGCGCGCGGACTACCAGGACGCCACCGGCCGTGAGCTGACCGGCCCCGGCCAGCTGACCGTCACGGGCTTCGTCTACCGCGTGGACGCGGAGAACCCCGACCCCGCGAAGCTCGCCGCGTGTGGCGAGCACCGCTGCGTCCGGCTCTTCACCCGGGTCGAGAACGGGCCCTGGTTGGACACCAGGCA
This sequence comes from Streptomyces sp. A01, assembly GCF_059026195.1. Taxonomy (NCBI): domain Bacteria; kingdom Bacillati; phylum Actinomycetota; class Actinomycetes; order Kitasatosporales; family Streptomycetaceae; genus Streptomyces; species Streptomyces sp. A01. The sequence continues at coordinate 60,897 of NZ_JBWLKN010000027.1, forward strand.
ACTGGTCATCGACCTGAGCGCACGCACCGTCTCCCGGCTGAGCTGAGCCGACCGGCCCGCGACGCATCCGCACAGTCACCGCACAGCGCGGCCACCGCACAGCCACCGCACCAGCACGGCACAGCGGGCGAGCCGGGGTGCGCGGAAACCGAGCCACCCGCGCGCCCCGTTCGCCCCGCCCTGCGCACCTTCACCGTTCACTCCGCATTCTTCACTCTTCACTTTTCACAGGAGTCCTCCACCATGCGTGACGAAGAACCGAACCGCGCCCGCGGCAGGACCCGCCGCCGCGGCGCAGCCGCCGTCGGCGCCACCATGCTGGCCGCGGTGGCCGCCACCGCCGCCGGCCCCGCCACCTCCGCCGACGCCACGGCGCCCGCCACCAAGGCCGCCCCCGCGCCGCCCCCGGCGTGCGCCGCCGACTACCGCATCGAGCAGGAGCTGGAGGGCGGCACCGTCTGGCGGATGTGCTGGCACTACGAGGGGAACGCCGGACTCGCCCTCGACGACATCTCGTACCAGCCCCAGGGCGAACCCGCCCCCATCAAGGTGCTCACCTCCGCCAAGCTCGCCCAGATCCATGTGCCCTACGACGACGGCAAAATCGAGTACGACGACCTGACCGGCCAGGGCTTCGCCCAGGGGCTCCAGCGGCTGGACCCGGAGGAATGCCCCGGCGGGACCGTCAAGACGGTTCAGGTGCCCGGCGCGTGGGACCCCGCCAATTCCACCGTCGAGGGCCTGTGCACCACCACTCGCGCGCGCGGGCACGCGTACCGGATGGCGGCGGACAGCACCCAGGACAAGCCCTACCAGGCGCAGGGCAAGGACCTGCTCGTCTACACCGTCAACAAGGTCGGCTGGTACGAATACATCACCGAGTGGCGGTTCTCCGCGGACGGCACCATGAACATGCAGGTCGGCGCCACCGGCACGCTGTCCCCCATGGACTACGACGCGGGCGACGGCAGGGGCTGGCCGATCGGCAAGGGCTCCAAGGACTACGCCACCAGCCACTCCCACAACATCTTCTGGCGCCTGAACTTCGGCCTCGACGGCTCACCGGAGAGCACCGTCGAGCAGTACGACGCGAAGACCACCACGGCCTCCGGACAGCTGCCCAAGACCGCGACGATCCGCACGAAGGTCACCAAGGAACTGGCCGGGGACGCCGTCGGCCGGCGCTGGTGGCGCGTGGTGAGCTCGGCGGGCAAGAACAGCGACGGGCACCCGCGCAGCTACGAGATCGTTCCCGGCCGCACCACCAAGTACCCGGGACGCGAGTACACGCGGCACGACGTCTACTTCACGGAATACAACGAGTGTGAGCAGTTCGCGAGCCACAACCTGCGCGACTGCGGTGCCGGAAGTGAAAGAAGCGTCGACAAGTGGGTGAACGGACAGACGCTGAAGCACCCCGTCGCCTGGGTCAACATCGGCTACCACCACATCGCCCGCGATGAGGACCAGCAGCCGATGCCCGTGCACTGGCAGGGCTTCCAGCTGTCCCCGCGCGACGTGACCGCTATGAATCCGCTCACTCCGCCCTCGCTCTCAGGACACAACGGGCATACGCGATAGGCGGGTTGATGCGAAGCTGCGCCCAGTAGGCTGCACCGTCTCCCCGCATCGCAGTAGTCTGCCTTGATCGTTGGACGGGGGCGGAAGGCGGTGCACAGGTGAGCTCGGGCGGGCTGGAGCTGCCCTCTGGGGAAGAGAGCACCCCGGGGGGCGGCGCCACCGACGCACCACCCGGCGCGGTGTCCCTGGCGCGGCCGATGGAGATCGGAGCGGAACTGGACTGGGGCACCGAGGAATGGTCCGAGGTGCGCACGCGCGCGCGGCGGGCAGGCCGGGCCTACATCTGGCTGAACCTCGTCGAGCAGCGGCTGCGGGCGGTGGTCCGCGCGGTGCTCCAGCCCGTCTACGAGCCGGTGCACGGCGACGAGTGGGTGGTCGCCGCCGCCGGCCCCGCCGGGCAGGAGTGGGTGCAGCGCGCCGTCGCCGTACGGGAGGTCAGCCGCCGCAAGGGCTACCTCCTCGACCCGGCCGACGACAACGTGGTGAGCTTCCTCACCCTCCCGCAGCTGCGCGAGCTGCTGGTCCAGCACTGGCCGTGCTTCGCGCCCTACCTGGACGACCGGCGCGAGCTGGAGCTGGCCCTGGACGAGCTGGAGGTGGCCCGCAACGTCGTCTCCCGCAACCGCGCGCTCTCCCGCACCGTGCTGGACCAGGCCGAACGCGCCTCCGCCCGGCTCCTGGACATCCTCGGCGGCGGCGCGGGGACGCCGTCCAGCGACCGGCTCCCGATAGACGCCGTCGAGGACCTCGTGGGCGACCGCTACGCCGACGTCGTGGGCGTCCACGCCGACCGGGTCAGGCTCCAGCGGCAGCTGCCCGCCGAGGACCTGTTCAGCAGCGCCCGGCGGCTGGACGCCCTCGGGATAGGTCTCAATCTCCTGGTGCAGAACTACTCCGGCCGACGGCTGGTGCGGCTCGCCGAGACCGGCTGCCGGATACGGCTGCTGTTCCTCAACCCGGCGAGCAGCGCGGTGCGGCGCAGGGAGCGTGAACTCGGCCTGCGGAAGACCGAGCTGAGCCGCTCCGTGGAGATGAACATCATGCACATGCGGCGCGTGCGGGCCAGGCTGCGGGACCCCGGCGCCTTCGAGATCCACGTCTTCGACGAGACGCCGCGCGTGACCGCCTACCTCATCAACGGCGACTCCGCCGACGGGCTCGGTGTCATCCAGTCGTATCTGCGCAGGGCCAGGGGGATGGAGGCGCCGGTGCTGGTGCTGCGGGCCGGGGGCCGGGCCCGTGAAGTGGTCCGGGAGGGCCGGGACGAGGACAACGGTCTGTTCGACGTCTACCGCGAGGAGTTCGAGGGCACCTGGGCGGACTCACGGCCGGTGTCCTGAGCGGATTCACGCCCGGTGTCGCGACCGCCGCCGGGGCCCGCCCCGTGCGGGTATGAGGGTGCCCGGGACCGGCGGCGGGCGCGCGGGATACGCTGCGTGAACCTGCCAGATGGAGAGAGACCGCAGACGTGACGATGCCCCCGCCCCCGCAGCAGCCCGGTTTCGGCACCCCGCAGGGCGGCCAGCCGCCCGGCCAGCCCGGACAGTTCGGGCAGCCGGCCCAGCCCGGCCAGCCTGGCCAGGCGTATCCGCCGCAGAGCCCGTACGGGCCGCAGTACGGCGCGCCGTACGGACCGCCGTACGGCGGAGGGCAGGGCGGGGGACCGATGGGGCCCGGTGGAGGACCGGTCGGTCCGCCGCCGGGGAACGGCTCCGGCAAGACCGTCGCGATCGTCGTCGGCGCCGTCGTCGCGGCGGCCCTCATCATCGGGGGCGCGGTGTTCGCGCTGAACGGCGATGACAGCGACGACGACGGCAAGCGCGACGAGGCCAAGACGAGCGAGAGCCCCTCGGCCGATCCCAGCCCCAGCGCGAGTGCGTCCAGCGCGGCTCCCTCGCCCACGGGCGGAGCCGATGGGGGCACGTACAAGATCATTCTGCCCAAGAAGCTGTCCAGCGGTAAGTACTCGCTCGCCAAGGACATGAGCGACCAGTTCGACTCGCAGGTGCCCGATGAGGGCCTCGGCGTGCGCCAGGTGAAGAGCACGGCAGGGCAGTACTCCACGGCGAGCGGCACCAGCCAGCTCGTCCTCAGCGGGTTCTACGGGCACATCTCCAGCCCCGAGTTCGTCAAGGACAGCTTCCTCGACGGCACGGAGAGCGGCGAGGACGCCGAAGTGGGCGCCCCCCGCCGCGAGATCACCCCGCCTGGCGCTACCGAGCCGCTGACCTGCGAGGTACTGGTCAAGAAGTCGGGCGGGCAGAAGCTTTCCCTGCCCTCCTGTGTGTGGGCCGACTCCAGCACGCTCGGCTCGGTGATGGAGAGCGACGCCGCCACGGTCACGGCGGACCCGAAATCCATCGACCTGGACGCCTTCGCCGCGCGCGTGGACGGCATCCGCACCGAGGTCCGGGTCCCCACCGGCTAGTTCACGCCCCCGGCGTGACCTGGATGCCCGTACCGCCGGAGAGCTCTCCCGCGCCGCTTCGGCGTCCGCCCGCCAGAGCCGGTTCCGTCCCGTTGTCAGTGGCGCGTGGGAGGCTGATGAACATCAGGGGGACGCACCGCGAAGGAGGGCCGCCATGGGCTGGCACCGGGAGCTGCTGATCGGCTTCGACCTGGAGACGACGGGCACCGACCCGCGCGAGGCACGCATTGTCACGGCGGCGGTCGTGGAGGTGCGCGGCGGGGAACTCGTGGGCGGCAGGGAGTGGCTGGCCGACCCGGGAGTTCCCATCCCGGACGGCGCGGTCGCCGTGCACGGCATCAGCTCGGAGCGTGCGGCGGCCGAGGGGCGGCCCGCCCGCGAGGTGGTCGAGGAGATAGCCGCCACGCTGACCGCCCATTGGCGGGCCGGCACCCCGGTCGTCGCGTACAACGCGGCGTTCGATCTCAGCATGCTGGCGGCCGAGTTGCGCAGGCACGGCCTGCCGTCGCTGGAGGAGCGCCTCGGCCCGGGCGCGGTCGTGGGCCCGGTCGTCGATCCGTACACGATAGACCGCTCCGTCGACCGCTACCGCCGGGGCAAGCGCACGCTGGAGGCGGTCTGCGGAGAGTACGGCGTCGTGCTCGACCGTGCGCATGAGGCCGGGGCTGACGCGCTGGCGGCGGCGCTGGTGGCCTGCGCGGTCGCCGAGCGCCACGAGCAGGTGGCGCGGCTTGACCTGTGGGAGCTGCACCGCAAGCAGATCGGGTGGTATGCGGAGTGGGCGGCCGACTTCCAGTCGTGGCTGCGCCGCAAGGGCACGCTGGACGCGGTGGTGGACGGCAGTTGGCCGGTCCGCGAGGCGGAGGCGATAGCCGGGTAGGCCGGGGCGGCGAAGGCGGGCCTGGCGCTGGCGCTGGTGCGCGCGGCCCCTGGTCCCGCCGGGGAGGCCGGGGACGTGCCCGTCAGGGCGCGGGGAACTGCGCGACCAGAGAACGCACTCGCGGTTCGCGACACACGGACAGGGGCTCCCGCCGCCCCTCCGCACGATCGGCCGGACACGGCTAGAAGGCGTGCCACCGCACACTCGGGTCCTCGTCACGCAGCGAAGCCACCCGGCGGCGGAACTCGGCCAGCGCGGCCGGGTTCCCCGGCGCGTGCTGGGCGACCCACGCACAGCTCGCCGTCTCCCGCGCGCCGCGCAGCACGGCGCGCCCCTCCCAGTCACGGACGTCCCAGCCGTACGCGTCGACGAAGCTGTCGTACGCGTCCGGCGCGAGCCCGTACCGGTCGCGGGTCAGGTCCATGACGACCAGGTCGTGTTCGCGCAGGTCGCTCGCGAAGGTCTCCAGGTCGACCAGGATGGGGCCGTCCGGGCCGATGTGCACATTGCGCGGCAGCGCGTCACCGTGCACCGGCCCCGGTGGCAGGTGAGGTGTCAGCGCGTCGACGGCGGCGGCGACATCGTCGCGGCGGGCCCGCAGGTAGGCCGCGTCGGCGGGGTCGATGGCCGTTCCGGCCAGCCGCAGCCAGCGCTCCACGCCACCGAGCAGGTCGCGCCGGGGAAGGGGGAACGGCGGTTCGGGCAGGGCGTGCACGCGGCGCAGGAGTACGGCGAGGTCGCGTGGCCCGGCGGGCCGTCGGGCGGCGGGCAACCGGTGCCAGAGGGTGACCGGGTGGCCGTCGACCAGCCTGGCCGTGGGCTCGGCGGGGCGTACCGCGGGAACACCGTGCGCCGCGAGCCAGGCGGCGACGCGCGGTTCCCGGTCGGCCCGTTCCCACAGCCCGCGTTCGCGCCCGATCCTGACGACCAGTTCGCCGACACCGAACACGGCGTTCTCGCCCAGGGTGAGCAGGGACGCGGCCGGAGCCGTGTGCGCGAGTCCCGCGTCCGCGAGCACCTCGCGCGCCCGCTGCTCGGTGAACGCCGTGTCCCTCACGCCTGCCCCTTCCTCCTCGCGCGCCCGTCGCGCCGCCAGGACCGGGCGGCACCGAGGCCGGGGCCGCCCGGATGATCACCGATCAGTCTGGCAGCACACCCGGGGTACCGGCCGCCCGGCCTGGCGCGCGCCCGCGCGGGGCCGGTTGGGCGGCGTCAATGCCCGGCTGCGGCTGCCTGGCGCGCGCCCGCGCGGGCCGGTTTCCGCGTCCGCCGGGAGAAGCCCGCCACCGGCTGAGGGCCCCCAGGGCGCGCGCCCTGCGGGCTCGCCGCTCGCACCGGGCGCGGGCACCGCAGCCGCCTGGCGGGGACGGACCTGAACGGGTGCCGGGAGCCGTGCGCGGACACCGCGTACGGCGTGACGCTTGACTGCGTCACGGGCCGTCAGCACGATGACGTGGGCCTCCTGACCGGGCGCCCCGGCCCCCCAGCCGCCGCTGGGCGGTGTCCCATGCTGTGCCCGTGCCACGAAGGAGACCCCTGCCGTGAGACCGAAGGCCGCGCGGAAGCGGTCGCCCAGCGATGCTGACAGCGCGAACAGCCGTCCGGCGAGGGGGAGGGAGCGCGGCCTCCGGGACACCGGCGGGCGCACCGGTCACGGCGCGTGGTTCCTCGTCCTGCCCGCGCTGATCCCGATCCTCCTGCTGAGCGTCGGACCGCTGCTGTACGGCATCTCGCTGGCGTTCACCGACTCCCAGTCGGGCCGCACCGAACCCACCGAGTGGATCGGCCTCCTCAACTTCCGGGACCTGCTGGAGGACTCACTCTTCTGGGAGTCGTTCAGAGTGGGCCTGGTGTGGGCGCTGGGGGTGACGGTGCCGCAGTTTCTCCTCGCCCTCGGTCTCGCGCTGCTGCTCAGCCAGGATCTGCGGATGCGCTGGCTGGCACGGGCGCTGGCGATCGTGCCCTGGGCGATGCCCGAGGTCGTCGTCGGCATCATGTGGCGGCTCGTCTACCACTCCGACGCGGGCATCCTCAACGAGACGCTGCGCGACCTGCGGCTGGGGGACGGCACCGACTGGCTGACCGGTCTGTCCACCGCCCTGCCCGCCGTCGTCATCGTCGGCGTCTGGGCGGGCATGCCGCAGACGACCGTCGCCCTGCTGGCCGGGCTGCAGAGCGTGCCTCGCGAACTCCACGAGGCCGCGGCGGTGGACGGCGCCGGAGCCTGGCGCCGGTTCCGCACCGTCACCTGGCCCGCCATCAGACCGGTCGCCCTCGCCATCACCGCGCTCAACTTCATCTGGAACTTCAACTCCTTCGCCCTGGTCTACGTGCTGACCAGCGGCGGCCCCGGGGGACGCACCCGGCTGCCGATGCTCTTCGCGTACGAGGAGGCCTTCCGCTACGGCCAGTTCGGCTACGCGGCGGCGATGGGCTGCGTGATGGTCGCGGTCATCTCCGTTCTGCTGGCCGTCTATCTGGCCGGACGCCTGAAGGGGGACAACGAGTGAAGACCACCGGTTCCGGCGCCGCCCGGCGCCCCGGCCGGCGCGGCGCGCCCGGCGGCGGTCCCGGCGGCGGTCCCGGCCTGGGCGCGGCCCGTTCCCGCCGGGGCCGCCGCGCCGCCCGCACCGGCCAGTACCTGGCGCTCGTGTGCTACCTGGTGTTCCTGGCGTTCCCGCTGCTGTGGCTGCTGTCCACCGCGTTCAAGCCTCCGGCGGAGCTGGCCACCCTGCACCCCACCTGGCTGCCCGAGAAGCCGACGCTGGACAACTTCCGGCAGGCGTTCGACGAGCAGCCCCTGCTGCGCGCCGCTGGAAACAGCCTGATCGCCGCCACGTCCGCCTCCGTCATCGCGGTGGTCCTGGCGACGCCCATGGCGTACGTGATGGCCAGGCACCGCTCCGCGCTCTCCCGGGCCGCGACCGGCTGGGTGGTGGTCAGCCAGGCGTTCCCCTTCGTGCTGGTGATCATCCCGCTGTTCCTGGTCCTGAAGGACCTCCAGCTCATCAACTCCGTCCCCGGTCTGATCCTCGTGTACGTGGTGTGGTCGCTGCCGTTCGCGCTGTGGATGCTGACCGGGTACGTACGGGCCGTGCCCCGCGAGGTGGAGGAGGCGGCGGCCGTGGACGGAGCGGGCAAGCTCCGCACGCTGGTGTCCGTCACCGCTCCGCTGCTCGCGCCCGGCATCGTGGCGACCGCCCTGTTCACGTTCATCACCGCGTGGAACGAGTTCTTCTTCGCGCTCGTCCTCCTCAAGTCCCCGGAGAAGCAGACCATGCCGGTCGTCCTCACCCACTTCCTCGGCACCGAGGGAGTCGCCGACCTCGGCCCCCTGGCCGCCGCCGCGCTGCTCGCGACGGTTCCCTCGCTGGTGCTGTTCGCTTTCATCCAGCGGCGGATCACCGGCGGCATGCTGGCCGGGGCGGTGAAGCACTGATGCGCCGCCGCCGCTTCCTCACCGCCGCGACCGGGGCGACCGCCGCCGCCCTGCTGCCCGGCTGCTCCGGCGGCGGGGACGGCCGGGGGGAGCTGCGCTTCCTGTCGCTGGCGTGGCAGAAGGAGTCGGTGGACATCAACAAGCGGCTCGTCGCCGAGTGGAACGCGGCCCACCCCAAGGCCCGGGTGCGGTACGTCCAGGGCAGCTGGACCACCGTGCACGACCAGCTGCTCACCTCGTTCGAGGGCGGCGAGGCGCCGGACATCATCCACGACGCCTCGGACGACCTCGCCGACTTCGCGTACGGCGGCTACCTCGCCGACCTGACCGGACTGCTGCCGTCCGGGCTGCGCCGGGACATCCCTCCGCCCAGCAGGCAGACGGCGACCTTCGACCAGCGGCTGTACGGGGTGCCGTTCCTCCAGGAACCGCGTATGATCATGGCGAACCGGCGGCTGCTCACCATGTCAGGGGCGCGGCTGCCCACCGCGGACGACCCCTGGTCCTGGGAGGAGTTCCGCGGCGTCGCGAAGCGGCTGACCCGCGACGGCGCGTACGGAGTCGCCTGGTCGCTCAAGGAGCCGGTCTCGGCGACGCTCAACCTCTCGCTGTCCACGGCCGGGCGGATGTTCTACCGGGGCGGCGACGGCAAGGTCACCATCCGCTTCGACGAGCCCGAGCGGCTGGTCCCGCGCGTCATCCACGACCAGACCGTGACCGACCGGTCCGCCTCCCGCAGCACGCTCGGCATGGGCGGCGCCGACACGCTGCCGGGTTTCTTCGGCGGCAAGTACGCGATGGTGCTGCTCGGTTTCTCCTACCGGCAGCAGATCGTCCAGCAGGCACCGAGGGGCTTCGACTGGGTGGCGCTGCCCGCGCCCGCGGGTCCCGGCGGCGACCAGCGGCAGGGCGTGAGCCCGCAGACGCTGTCGATCGCGGAGGACTGCCGCCGCAAGGAGGAGGCGATGGCCTTCATCGCCTTCTTGCTCCGGCCCGCGAACATGGTCCGCCTCGCCCTCGGCGACTGGCTGCTGCCGACCGGCAGCCGGGCGCTGGCCGACCCGGCGCTGCGCACCCGGAAGCACGGCTGGGCGACCGGCACGGCCCTCGCGGGGCAGTTGCGGTCGGCGCCCGCCCAGTCGGTACGCGGCTATCCCGAGTGGAAGGACAAGATCGCCACCCCGGCGCTCCAGGAGTACTACAGCGGCGCGATCGGCGAGGGCGAGCTGGCGGACCGGCTGGTGGCGGACGGCAATCTGGTGCTGGCGCGCTACCAGCGCTGAGGCCACCACGGCGGCGGGAAAGCGGGCACGACCACCGCGCGACCCGCGCACGGATCTCTCTTCGGCCCTGGCCGCGAGGCGCCGGGACCGGCCGCGAGGCGGCAGGAAACGCGAGCGCCCGCTCCCGCACCCCGGCAGGAAAGAAGGTTGCACGAGACGTCTCGTCTCGTTTATGGTCGGCGCATGACCACACCGCCGCGCGCCCATATCGCCATGTTCAGCATCGCCGCCCACGGCCACGTGAACCCGAGCCTCGAAGTCATCCGCGAACTCGTCGCGCGGGGCCACCGGGTGACCTACGCCATCCCCGAGTCCTTCGCCGAGAAGGTCGCCGGGACCGGTGCCGAACCGAAGATCTACACCTCCACCCTGCCGACCGACGACGACCCGGAGGCATGGGGCACCGAGCTGATCGACAATCTGGAGCCGTTCCTGAACGATGCCCTCGCGGTGCTCCCGCAGCTGGCCGCCGCCTACGCGGGCGACGAGCCCGACCTCGTCCTCCACGACATCACCTCCTACCCGGCGCCCGTCCTGGCCCACCGCTGGAAGGTCCCCGCCCTCCAGCTCGTACCGAACCTGGTGGCCTGGGACGGCTACGAGGAGGAGGTGGCGGCCCAGATGTACGAGGAGCTGAAGACGACCCCGCGCGGCCGCGCTTACCACGACCGCTTCCAGCGCTGGCTCACCGAGAACGACATGACGCACACCGACCCGGACCGCCTCGTCGCCAGGCCGGAGCGCGGCATCGTCCTGATCCCCAGCGTGCTGCAGCCGCACTACGACCGCGTCGACCAGTCCGTGTTCACCTTCGTCGGGGCCTGTCAGGGCGACCGCGCCGAGCAGGGGACGTGGCGGCGCCCGGAGCGCCTCGGCGCGGACACCAAGGTGCTGCTGGTCTCGCTCGGCTCCTCCTACACCAAGGAGCCGGACTTCTACCGGGCCTGCCTGGAGGCGTTCGGCGGCCTGGACGGGTGGTACATGGTGCTTCAGATAGGCAAGCACGTCGACGCCGCGGAGCTGGGCGCGATACCCGGCAACGTGGAGGTGCACAGCTGGGTGCCGCAGCTGTCCATCCTCCGGCAGGCCGACGCGTTCATCACCCACGCCGGGGCGGGCGGCAGCCAGGAGGGGCTGGCGAGCGGCGTGCCCATGGTCGCCGTGCCGCAGGCGGTCGACCAGTTCGGCAACGCCGCCATGCTGCAAGAGCTGGGCGTGGCCCGGCATCTTCCCAAGGGGGAGGCCACGGCGAGCGCGCTGCGCGAGGCGGTGCTCGCCCTCGTCGGCGACCCGGAGGTCGCCGCGGCGACGCGGCGGGTGCGGCAGCGGATGGCCGCCGAAGGGGGCACCCGGCAGGCCGCCGACCTCATCGAGGCCGTGCTGCCGGGCTGAGGCGCTGGGGCAGACGTCGACTGTCCTGTACATGGCGACGGTTAACCACGGGTAAAGGTTGTGCGGCTGGCGTCTTGTTCCTCATGGAACGGCATACCTACCGTGGCGAGCTCGAATCAGGACGCCAGGAAGTTGACCATGCCCCGAGACATACCCCCACTCGCCGAAGTCCGCCGCCTCACCGAGAAGAAGCGGGACGCGTGGTGGACCGTGCTGCTGGTGGACCCGGTGGCCACTCCGCTGGTCCGCTGGACCGCGAAGTACACCCGCGTCACCCCCAACCAGATCACCTGGGGTGCGCTGCTCCTGGGCATCGCCTCCGGCGCGTGTTTCCTCAAGGGCGACTGGACCTGGCTGCTGCTCGGTGCGCTGCTCTACCACCTGAGCTTCATCCTCGACTGCATGGACGGAAAGCTCGCCAGGCTCACGGGCCAGGGGTCCGTCTTCGGCGCCTGGCTCGACTTCGTCTTCGACCGCGTCCGCGTCATCGTCTGCGCGGTCGCCCTCATGGGCGGCCAGTACGCCCGTACTGACGACGTCGTCTACATCTGGCTCGCGCTGGCGGTGACGTCCCTGGACGCGCTGCGCTACATCGACTCGCTGGAGATCTTCAAGATCCGGCACGGGATGCGCAAGCAGATCAAGGCGCGGGTGCGTGCCGCCCGCAAGGCGGAGAACACGGCCGAACTGGCCTTCATGGAGGACCTGCTCCGCGACAACCCCGCAGCGGACATCGAGCAGGACCAGGCGACCGTCGCCGAACTGGCGGCCGAGCAGGCCGCCGAGGCCGAAGAGCTTGAGGAAGCCCGCCGCGCGGCCGACCCCACCCTGTGGGCCAACCCGGTCCGCGACGCGGCTGGGACTCCCGCGTACGCCACCGGGACCGGCGAGCCCGTCGTCGTGCGGCAGGCCCTGGACGCGGAAGGCGAGCCGGCCGCCGCGCTCGCGGACGGGGCGGAGGCCGCCGCGGACGGGGCCGCCCCCGCCAAGCGCCGCCGCAAGGCCGAGGTCGTGGACCTGCACCAGGAGTTCCGCCGCCGCTTCCCCTGGTACCTGCGCTGCCGGTCCTTCCTGCTGCGCCGCCGGGTGCGGGCCCACCTGGTCAGCGGCATCGAGTTCCAGATGGGCGTGTTCATCATCGGGCCCGCGCTGGACCTGGTGGTGGGGGCGACCGTCGTCTCCGGCGCGCTGCTGCTCGTCTTCGAGCTCGCCATCATCTACAAGCTGCTGCTGTCCACCCGGGACTTCACCCGCACGATGAACTCCTACGAGGTGGCTTCGAGCGACGCCGGCGATGCTGGAGTCCCCGGCGGCGAGAGTGGCCCGGTGTCCCAGGTCCCGCAGGCGCAGGCCGCTCCGACCCACGCGTAACACCGCGTCCGGTTTTTCCCCGGCGCGTACCGGACAGACCAGCGCAGACCAGCGAGCGGCCCCCGGGTGGACTCCCGCGGGCCGCTCGCTTCTGTCCGCCCGCCGCCGTACGTACCGAACGGGGCCCGGCGTGATCGAGCTCGCCTGGTTCCCGCCCGCCCGCCTGCGGCGACGTGACGCTCCTGCCCGCAGGCCGGGAAGGGGCCGCCCGCCCGTCAGGCCCTGACCCGCTCCTGCTCGTCATCGCTGTAACCCGCGGCGACAGCGGCGGCCGGGGCCGCCGGGGCCGGCTCGTCATGGCTGAGGTCCGGGAGCCACCGCAGCCACTTCGGCAGATACCAGTTGCGCTCGCCGAGCAGGGACATGACCGCGGGGAGGAGCACACCGCGGATGATGGTCGCGTCGATGAGCACGGCGGCCGCGAGCCCCACCCCCATCTGCTTCATGCTCTGCATCGACAGCGTTCCGAAGATGGCGAAGACCGCGACCATGATGACCGCCGCGCTCGTCACCACGCCCGCCGTGGTCACCACGCCGTGGACGATCGCGTCCTCGGTGCTGCGGCCGCGCAGCCACGCCTCACGGATACGGGAGACCACGAAGACGTGGTAGTCCATGCTCAGCCCGAAGAGGATCACGAACAGGAACAGCGGCAGCCAGGCCACGATCGCCCCGACGCCCTCGGCGCCGACGAGCCCGGCACCCCAGCCGTGCTGGAAGACGGCGGTCAGGATGCCGTACGCCGCGCCCACCGACAGCAGGTTGAGGACGATCGAGGTCAGCGCGATCGTCAGCGACCTGAAGGACATCAGCATCAGCAGGAAGGCGAAGACGACGACGAAGCCGAAGACCGGGGCGACGCTGGCGCCGAGCTGGTCGGTGAAGTCCTTGGATGAGGCGGTGTCGCCGCCGATCGGGGCCGACAGCCCGTCGACCTCGCCGAGCGTGGCGGGCCGCACCTCGTCCCGCAGGATGTCCAGGCTCCGCTCGCTCTTGTTCTCGTCGGTGCCCCCGATGAGCGGCACGTTGACAACGGCGACGTTCTCCTTGTCGTGGACGGTCACCTCGACCGGCCCCTTGGAGGCGCCCTTGTCGACGGCCTGGTCGCGGAAGGCGCTGATCGCCGCGCGGACGGGGGCCGCGTTGATGTCGTCGGCCTTGATGACGACCCGGGCCGGCTCGGGCCCGCCCGGGAACGCCTCGTTGATGTGCTGGTACGAGGCGACGATCGGCAGCGAGTCGCCGAACTCCTGGTCGAGGTTGAGGTTGGCGGTGTGCATACCGAGGGCGGGCAGGGCGAGGGCGATCAGCGAACCGCCCGCGAGGGCGACGGAGACCTTGGGACGGCGCAGCACGCGGGCCAGGACCGCGCGCCAGAACCGGCTCTCGCCGCTGCCGCCGGAACTCCGCTTCCGCAGGAAGGGGATGCGGCCCTTCTCGACCCGGTCTCCGAGCAGGGACAGCAGCGCGGGCAGCACGGTCACGGAGCCGGTCATCGCGACGGCGACGACCATGAGCGTGGCCAGGCCCATGGCCTGGAACTCGGCGATGCCCGTGAAGAGCATGCCCGCCATGGCCACGATGACGGTGACGCCGGAGATCAGGATGGCCCGGCCCGAGGTGGCCGCGGCGATCCGCAACGCGGTCTGCGCGTCGTGCCCCGCGGCCCGTTCCTCCCGCTCGCGCCGCAGGTAGAACAGGCAGTAGTCGACGCCGACGGCGAGACCCACGAGCAGCATCACGGAGTTGGCGGTGTCGCTCATGTGCACCACGTGGCTGACGACGGCGACCAGTCCCGTGGTCGCCAGGAACGCGGTCATCGCGAGGGCCACCGGCAGCAGTGCGGCGACCAGCGCGCCGAACGCGATGAGCAGGATGCCGAGCGCGACGGGCAGCGCCGAGAACTCCGCCTGCTTGAAGTCGTCACCGAACGCGTCGTCGAACGCCTTCTCACCGCTGGCGTCGCCGAACTGCTCGATGGTCATCGACGGGTGCTTGCCCGCCTCCTTCTTGACCGCGCTCAGGACGGGCTCGATGTGCTCGGTCGCGTCGTCCGGGTCACCGCGCATCTCGAACTGGACGACAGCGGCCCGCTGGTCGGAGGAGATCGCGTCCGCCTTGTAGGGGGATTCGACGGCGGTGACCTCGCCGGTCTCGCGTACGGCGGCCATGACGCCGTCCACCGCCTCGCGGAAGGCCGGGTCAGCGGCCGTCTTCCCCGTGTCCTTGGCGCGGACCAGCACCATCTCCGAGGCGGGGCTGGTGATGCCCCGCTCGTCCAGGATGCCGTGGGCCCGCCCGGCCTCGCCCGGTACCTCGTCGCTGCCGCTCACGTCGACCCGGCCCGTCATCGAGCCGACCGCCAGCGCGAGGACGACGAAGAGCAGCCAGCCGCCCACCGCGGTCCAGCGGTGCCGCGCGCTCCAGTCCGCCGCGCGGGCGGCTATTCCGCGTGGTCTGTCTATCCGGTCCGTGTCCGTCACAGCGTCCCCTGCAATTCCCGGCGGCACCGTGCCGCGCCCTTGGATACGACGCTAGGGCGGCCCTGACGGCGGACCATCCTGCCTGGGGCGGGTCCGGTCCCTTAGCGGACCTGGTTCAAGGCCCTTACACGTAAAGACCGTTGCGTGTGACGAGTGGGTACATCGCGGCAGCCTTGTCAGAGCACCGGCCCGCTTCGCCGCTGTCGCGGGGATTCGCGGGGCGGGAGGGGCGTTGGGTATCTCACAACACCTGAAGTCGGTTGTGCTGGGCCCCGCTCATCGGCCAGAGTTTCGAGTCACCTCGGAGTGGACCATTCCAGCGTCCCTCCGCGGCCTGCGGACAAGCTGCCCGAGATGGCCGTGCCCTCCGCTCGCGCAGCGCGTTCAGCCGGCCGTCGTGCCCCACCCCCACGGGGCGCGGCGGTCGGCCTCCCGCCTCCCCGGCGGTCGGCGCGCGCCGCTCCGCCCCACGTGACCCGGCACCGGAACCGCACCCTCTGTAGTGGTGGCCAAGGCCACAACAGACCGGCCAGGGACCCGAGTTATGTCGGTCACATGCTCACTCACCTGCGACGTTTGCACGCCTTTGGCTGGTCCTGCGGTCGTCTTGTGGTCACCTTACCGACACGTACCGTGCTTAGACTGTTACACGATTCCGGCACCCCGCACGAGAGACGAGGATGACTGACAGTGGGTACGTTACGACTGAGCGAAGCCGACCTGCGCGGGTTCTCGGCGCCTCCCACGGTGCGCAACCTCCACAACGGTTATCGCTCGGCCAGTTGGACAGCACCGGCCAGGCTTGCCGAGGACTGCCGCGAACGCATCTACGACCTGGTGGCCGACGTCGCCAGCCGCACGTTCGACACGGACCACTCCAGCTACTGGAAGGCACGCAAGGAACAGAACTTCTTCGACCACGTCTCGAACTTCACGCTGACCCTCGCGCCGGATGATGAGGTCGTCGGCTGGGCGGGCTACCACCGCAAGCGGTTCGCCGGGAAGCGCGCGATGTACCTCGACGCGGCCGGTCTGCTCCCCGAGCACCGCAGGTCCAAGCTGACCGCCCGGGTACAGGCGAGGTTCCTGATATCCGAGGTGCTGCTGCGCAACCCGTTCGGGCACACGTATCTCATCCTGCGCACCCAGAACCCCGGCATACACGCCGGATTCACCAAGAACTTCGGGCCCGGCCACGTCTTCCCGCAGCCGGGGCGGCCGGTGCCGGGCGAGGTCCGGCGCATCGGCGCTGAGGCGGCGCAGTGGCTCGGCCACGCCCCGGAGACCTTCGACCCCGAAAAGCTCGTCATCAAGGACGCGCTGCACGGCATCCTGTCGCAGCTGTACGGCGAGACGCCGCGCAGCGGTGAGGCGGAGCTCGACGCGTTCTTCGCCGACCGGATCGGTGCCACGGACTGCTTCGTACTGATCATCAAGGCCAGTGCCCGGCCGCTGCTGACCTTCATGGTCCGCGAGGCCGGACGCCAGGCCCGCAAGCGGATCTCCCGCCAGGTCCGGCTGGCGTTCAGCGGCGTACGGCACGCGACGCGGCGTGTGTCCCGCTGACGACGGCCGGGCGGCTCGCGGCCCCCGGCCGGACACCCTCACCCACGACTGAGCGCCCCGACCGAGGCTCAGGCGCTGAGCGGTACGCCCAACGGTGTGCGGACCGCTCGCGCCACTCGCTCCTGCTCATAGCGCCGCACCAGCAGCGCGGCCAACTCCGGTGCCGCGCCCAGCACACCGGCCAGCACGTCCGCCCCCGCCGCGCGGGCGCCGTCCGCGATGCGGTCGGGCAGGAAGCCCGGCGCGATGACGTACGGGGCGACCGCCACCCGCCGTACGCCCTCGGCGCGCAGGGCCCGCACCGCTTCCCCGGTCGTGGGCAGAGATGCGGAGGCGAACGCAGGCCGCACGGCGCACCAACCGGTGTGCCGCCACTCCCGCGCGATTTCAGCGATCACTGCGATCGCCTCCGGGTCAGAGGAGCCCGCCGAGGCCAGGACGACCCCGGTCGAGCTTCGGTCGCCGGGGCGCACCCCGGCTTCGGCGAGGCGCCGCTCCAGCGCGGTGGTCAGCAGCCCGGCGGGCCCGAGCACCGCCGCCTGGTGGACCGTGAGCCTCGGCAGCGTGGCGGTGGACTCCCGCAGCACGGCGGGGATATCCGCCTTCGCGTGGAAGGCGCGGGTCAGCAGCAGAGGCAGCGCCACCACCTCGCGGGCGCCCTCGGCCGCCAGCCGCGACAGCACCTGCGGCACACTCGGCGCGCAGAAGTCCAGATAGCCGACCTCGACGCGCAGCCCGGGGCGCAGCGACCGTACCCGGGCGACGAGCTCGGTGACGGTCGCCGCGTGCCGCGGATCGCGGCTGCCGTGGGCGATGACGAGGAGAGTCGGGCTGTTCATCAGTGCGTCCCGGTCACCGGTTGCTCGCGAGCAGGCCACGGCTGCGCAGCACCCGCCGCTCGATGGGCGCGAAGATCAGCAGCTCGATGCCGATGCCGACGACGAGGATGAGCAGGATCGCGGCCAGCACCAGCGACATGTCGGAGTCGACGCGGGCCTGGTCGAGCAACTGGCCGAGGCCGGTGCCGAGATCGGGCGAGGTCGCGATCAGCTCGGCGGCCATCAGCGACCGCCAGGAGAACGCCCAGCCCTGCTTGAGCCCCGAGATATAGCCGGGCAGCGCCGCCGGGAGCAGCACATGGCGCACGCCCGCCAGGCCGGTGGCGCCGATGGTGCGGCCCGCGCGCAGGAACAGCGGCGGTATCTGGTCCACACCCGAGACCAGGCCGTTGGCGATGGACGGCACAGCGCCGAGCAGCACCACCGCGTAGATGGTGGAGTTGGTCAGCCCGAACCAGATGATCGCCGCGGGCACCCACGCCACCGACGGCAGCGACTGCAGGCCCGACAGGATCGGGCCGATGGCGGCCCGGACGAACCGCACCCGGGCCACGAGCAGTCCGAGCGGCGTGCCGATGACCAGCGAGGCGGCGAAGCCCAGGGCGCCGCGCGACAGGCTCTCCCAGACGTAGCCGAGCAGCGTGCCCTCCAGCCACTTGTCCTGGAGCGCGCGCGCCACATCGGCGGGGCTGGGCAGCTGGTAGTGCGGCTTGACCTCGAAGTGGTAGGCGAGCTGCCAGGCGGCCAGCACGATGGCGACGGCGACGACGGGCGGCACGACCTTGTCGAGCAGCACCCGGCCCAGCGGCACCCGCGTCTTGGCGTGTGTCTCCAGCGCGTCCAGGCCCGCCTCAAGACCGGCGAGCTGATCGGGCTCCTCGGCCCCACCGTCCCCGGAGGGCTTCGGGGAGTGGGTGTCAGTGCTGGCCATGTCGGCGGATCTCCCCACGGAGCTGTTCGGTGATCTCTACGGACAGGTCGGCCACGGCGGTGTCCTCGATACGGCGGGGCTGGGGGATGTCCACGCGCCACTCGCGGGCGATCCGCCCCGGCCGGGAGGAGAGCAGGACGACGCGCTGCGCCAGCCGTACCGCCTCCCGCACGTTGTGCGTGACGAACAGGACGGAGACGTTGGTCTCGGTCCAGATCCGGGTCAGCTCGTCGTGCAGCACATCGCGGGTGATGGCGTCCAGCGCCGCGAACGGCTCGTCCATCAGCAGCAGCCGGCTGTCCTGCGCGAGCGCCCTGGCCAGCGCCACCCGCTGCCGCATGCCACCGGACAGCTCGTGCACCCGCTTGCCGTACGAACCCTGCAGCCGCACCAGGCCGAGCAGACGTTCGGCTTCCTCGCGGCGTTCGGCGCGCGGCACGCCGCGCATCCGCAGCGCGAGTTCGATGTTCTTGCCCGCGGTCAGCCACGGGAACAGCGCGTGTTCCTGGAACATCAGGGCGGGCCGTCCGCCGGGGACGTCGATGCTCCCGGCGGTCGGCTTGTCGAGCCCGGCGACGAGGTTGAGGAGCGTGGACTTGCCACACCCCGAGGCCCCCAGGAGGCAGACGAATTCACCGGGCGACACATCGAGTGCGATGTCGTCGAGCACCTGCTGCTGTGCGCCGTGGCGGCCGAACGACTTCGACACATGGTCGATACGGGCGGCGTAGGTGCCCACGCGCTCCGGCGTGACGGTCTGCTTGGTGAGCGTGGCGGTCATGGTGCGTCACCTCCTGGGGAGACGGGTCTGCGGTGCGGTGGGCTACTTGCTGCCGAGTCCGGCGTCGGCGACCTCGGGCTTGCCCGCGGCCTTCAGTACCTTGTTCAGCAGCCTGAGGTCGTAGATGCCGTCGAGCTGCGGGTCTTCGAGCAGTCCTGCCTGCGTCGCGTGTTCCGCCTCTCCCTGGAGGGTCGCCGCGAGCGGGTCGTTGGTGACGTCGACGTTCCGGAACGCCGGGTCGAGGACCTCGGAGTCCAGCTGGCTTCCGGTCAGGTTCTTCAGTGCCGCGTTGACCTGCTTCTTCGCGGCGTCCGGGTGGGCCTTGATCCAGTCGTTGGTCTTCACCGAGGCGCGCAGTACGGCTTCGACGACCTTCGGGTGCTCCTTGAGGAACGTCTGCGAGACGATCATGTTCGTGATGACGAACTTCCCGCCCTTCCACAGCTTCTTCTCGTCCAGCAGGACCTTGCCGCCCTCGGCGACCAGCTTGGACGCCGTCGGCTCGGGCACCCACGCGCCGTCGATGCCGCCCTGCTTGAAGGCGGTCGGGATCTCCTTGTTGTCCTGCCGGAACACGGAGACGTCGCCCTTGCCGGTCTGGGCGTCGACGTCGTAGCCCTTCTGCGACAGGTAGTTGAGGAGGGCGACGTCCTGCGTGTTGCCCTTCTGCGGGGTGGCGATCCGCTTGCCCTTGAGGTCGTCCACGGCACTGATCTCGTCCGGGTCGACGACGAGGGAGACACCGCCGGAGGCCGCGCCGCCGATGATCTTCAGGTTCCTGCCGCCGGACTTCGTAAAGCCGTTGATGGCGGGGGAGGGGCCGATCCAGCCGATGTCGATCGACCCGGCGTTCAGCGCCTCGATCTCGGAGGGGCCCGCGTTGAAGGCGAACGGCTTGATCTGGGTGCCGCCCAGCTCCTTCTGGAAGATCCCCTCCTGCACGCCGACCAGCGGAGTGGCGTGGGTGACGTTGGCGAAGTACCCGATCCTCACCGAGTCGAGCCCGTCGGTCTTCGGCCCCTTGGCCGCGACCGGCTTCTTGCCGTCGTCCTTCTTCTCCGACCCGTAACCGCAGGCGCCGAGCGCGACGGCCAGCAGTGGGGCGAGGGCGACGGCGGCCAGCAGGCGGCGGCGGGCGGCTCGGCGAGCCGGGGAGGTGGGGACGGCAGGCACGGGGAGGACGTCCTCTCAGCGAGCCGGGCGGCGCCCTAGCTGGGCGGGCCCGGCGGTGATCCGGGTGGTCGGAAGGGGGTCAGCGGCCCGGCCCATCGGGGCCCGGCGGCGCGCGGGTCAGCGCGCACATCGCCCGACCCCGCCCTGACCGCTGCCGAGGGCGCCGCTGCCCACCCGGCCGCCTTCCTTCGCGAACGTCGAGAACACCTCACCGGCCATGTCAGAAGTCCCAGCCCTCGTCGTCGGTGACCGCGGCGTCCGCGGCGTCCGCGGCGTCCGCCTCGGCCGCGAAGGCCGCGCCCGCCATGCCCGCGGTCAGCGTCGTCCCGTCGGCCGGATCGACGAGCAGGAACGACCCGGTGCGCCGCGAGACGGCGTACGCGTCGAGGGCGAGCGGCTGCGCCGTACGCACCACCACCCGGCCGATGTCGTTGGCGGCCAGCTCACCCGGGGCGGGGTGCTGCGAGAGGTCGTCCAGCGTCAGCCGGGACGGGATGTCCTTCACGATCGCCTTGACCGTCCGCGTCGTGTGCTTCAGCAGCACCCGGTCCCCGGCCTTCAGCGGCCGGTCCGCCACATGGCACACCGTCGCCTCGATGTCCTGGGTGACGACCGGCGCGCTCGCGGCCGGGGCGATCAGGTCACCGCGCGAGATGTCCAGGTCGTCGGCGAGCCGCACCGTCACCGACTGCGGCGCCCACGCCACGTTCACGGCCCCGCCCAGCGCGTCGATGCCCTCGATCACGCTCGTACGGCCGGAGGGCAGCACCACGACCCGTTCGCCCACCCGCAGCACACCGGACGCCAACTGCCCCGCGTACCCCCGGTAGTCGGGAAGCTCGGGAGTCTGCGGGCGGATCACGTACTGCACGGGAAAGCGGGCCGGGTCCTGCGACGGGTCGGCGACGACCGGCACCTTCTCCAGATGCTCCAGCACCGTCGGGCCGCCGTACCAGCCCATGTTCGCCGAAGGAGTCACCACGTTGTCCCCGGCGAGCGCCGAAATGGGGATGGCCGTGATCTCCGGGACGCCCAGGGAGGCGGCGTACGCCGTGAACTCCTCGGCGATGGCGGCGAACACCGGCTCCGCGTAGTCCACGAGGTCCATCTTGTTGACGGCGAGGACCACATGCGGGACGCGCAGCAGCGCGGCGACGGCCGCGTGCCTGCGGGTCTGCTCCACGACCCCGTTGCGCGCGTCCACCAGCACCACGGCCAGCTCGGCGGTCGAGGCGCCGGTGACCATGTTGCGGGTGTACTGCACATGCCCGGGGGTGTCGGCCAGGATGAACCGGCGCCGGGGCGTGGCGAAGTAGCGGTAGGCGACATCGATGGTGATGCCCTGCTCCCGCTCCGCGCGCAGCCCGTCCGTCAGCAGCGCCAGGTCGGGAGTCTCCTGACCCCGGCTGCGAGAGGCGTGCTCGACGGCCTCCAGCTGGTCGGCGAGGACCGACTTGGAGTCGTGCAGCAGCCGCCCCACCAGCGTGGACTTGCCGTCGTCGACGGAACCGGCGGTCGCGAAGCGCAGCAGCGTGGTCGCCGTGGCCTGCTCGGGATGCTCGGTCGTGATGCTCGTCATGGTTAGAAGTACCCCTCGCGCTTACGGTCTTCCATCGCGGCTTCCGACAGCTTGTCGTCCGCCCGGGTCGCGCCCCGCTCCGTCAGCCGGGAGGCGGCGATCTCCTCGATGACCTGGGCGATGGTCTCCGCGTCCGAGTCGACAGCGCCCGTACAGGACATGTCGCCCACGGTGCGGTAGCGCACCAGGCGCCGCTCCACCCGCTCGCCGTCCTCGGGGCCGCCCCACTCGCCGGGCGCCAGCCACATGCCGGACCGCGCGAAGACCTCACGCTCGTGCGCGTAGTAGATCCGCGGAAGTTCGATCTTCTCGCGCTCGATGTACTGCCACACGTCGAGTTCGGTCCAGTTCGACAGCGGGAAAACCCGGACGTGCTCGCCGGGGGAGTGCCGCCCGTTGTAGAGCTGCCACAGCTCGGGCCGCTGCCGCCGGGGGTCCCAGCCGCCGAACTCGTCCCGCAGCGAGAACACCCGCTCCTTGGCGCGCGCCTTCTCCTCATCGCGCCGCCCGCCACCGAACACGGCGTCGAACCGGTTGCTCTCGATGGCGTCCAGCAGCGGCACGGTCTGGAGCGGGTTGCGGGTGCCGTCCGGGCGCTCCCGCAGCTCGCCGCTGTCGATGAAGTCCTGCACCGAGGCCACATGCAGCCGCAGCCCGTGCTGCTCGGCCGTCCGGTCCCGGTACTCGATGACCTCGGGGAAGTTGTGCCCGGTGTCCACATGCAGCAGCGCGAAGGGAACCGGCGCGGGCGCGAACGCCTTCAGCGCCAGATGCAGCATGACGATGGAGTCCTTGCCACCGGAGAACAGGATCACCGGCCGCTCGAACTCGCCCGCCACCTCGCGGAAGATGTGGACCGCCTCGGACTCCAGCGCGTCCAGGTGCGAGAGCGCGTACGGGTTGTCGGTGTCGTCACCGACGGAGGCCGCGATCGTCATGCCAGTCCCCTCTTGGTGAGCAACGCGTGCAGCGCCGCGGCGGAATCATGAACACCCTGCTGGTGCGCCTCGATCCGCAGATCCGGATCGAGGGGAATCTCGTACGGGTCGTCCACCCCGGTCAGACCGGAGATCTCGCCCGCCGCCTGCTTCGCGTACAGGCCCTTCACATCGCGCTCGGAACACACCTCGACCGGCGTCGCGACATGCACCTCCAGATACGGGGTGCCCTCGCTCTGATGGCGCTTGCGTACCGCGTCCCGGCTGTCGGCGAACGGCGCGATCACCGGCACCAGGGCGATGACCCCGTTCGAGGCGAGGAGTTCGGCGACGAAGCCGATCCGCCGCACGTTGGTGTGCCGGTCCTCGCGGGAGAAGCCGAGCCCGGCGGACAGGAACTCGCGGATCTCGTCCCCGTCGAGCACCTCCACCCGGCGCCCCTCACCCCGCAGCCGCTCAGCGAGCGCGTAGGCGATCGTCGTCTTCCCGGCACTCGGCAGCCCGGTAAGCCAGACGGTCGCGCCCCTCTTATGGGGCGCGCTCGCCTCCGCGGCGTGTCTGTGCGACTGGTTGTCCTCGGTCCGCTGTGGCGCGCTCATGCCCCGCTCCCGCCCCCCGTCTATGTGTGCGTCAGTCATCAGCCGTGCAGCCCGCATTCCGTCTTGCCCGTTCCTGCCCAGCGGCCCGCGCGCGCGTCCTCGCCCGCCAGGACCCGGCGGGTGCAGGGGGCGCAGCCGACGGACGCGTAACCGTCCATCAGCAGCGGGTTGGTGAGCACTCCGTGCTCGGCGACGTACGCGTCCACGTCCGCCTGCGTCCAGCGGGCTATGGGCGACAGCTTCACCTTGTTCCGCTTGGGGTCCCAGCCCACGACGGGTGTGCCCGCGCGGGTGGGGGACTCGTCCCGGCGCAGCCCCGTCGCCCACGCGTCGTAGCCGGTCAGGCCCGCCTCAAGCGGTGCGACCTTGCGCAGCGCGCAGCACAGGTCGGGGTCCCGGTCGTGCAGCTTCGGGCCGTGCTCGGCGTCCTGCTCGGCGACCGTCCGGCGGGGCGTGAGCGTGATGAGGTTGACGTCCATCACCGCCTCGACCGCGTCCCGGGTGCCGATGGTCTCCGGGAAGTGGTAGCCGGTGTCGAGGAAGACGACATCCACGCCGGGGGAGACCCGCGCGGCCAGGTGGGCGACGACGGCGTCCTCCATCGAGGAGGTGACGCAGAAGCGCGAGCCGAAGGTGTCGGTGCCCCAGCGGAGGATGTCGAGCGCCGAGGCGTCCTCCAGGTCGCGGCCCGCCCGCTCGGCCAGTTCCTGGAGTTCGGCCGCGGTGCGCTGATCGGTGGTTGTCATGCCGTGCTGCCTCTCTCACTGGGGTCGCGCCGCAGGCCCGCGGTCAGCAGCCCGAGGAATGAAAGCCGGAACGCCCTGTTGCACGCGGCGCATTCCCACGCGCCGTGGCCCTCTTCGGAGGGGCGCAGGTCCTCGTCCCCGCAGTACGGGCAGTAGAACGGTGCCGCGCGCTCGCTCATGCCAGGTCTCCGTCCGCGGCGCGGCCCACCCACTGGGCGAACCGCTCGCCGTCCGTGCGCTGTTCCTTGAAGCGGGTGAGCAATCGCTCGACGTAGTCGGGGAGTTCGGCGGAGCTGACCTTCAGGCCGCGTACCTTGCGGCCGAGTCCGGCCTCAAGGCCCAGCGCGCCGCCCAGGTGCACCTGGTAGCCCTCGACCTGGTTCCCCTCGCTGTCCATGATCAGCTGGCCCTTGAGGCCGATGTCGGCGACCTGGATGCGCGCGCACGCGTTGGGGCAGCCGTTGATGTTGATGGTGAGCGGCTCGTCGAACTCCGGCATCCGGCGTTCCAGCTCGTCGATCAGCGAAGCGCCGCGCGCCTTGGTCTCGACGATGGCGAGCTTGCAGAACTCGATCCCGGTGCACGCCATGGTGCCGCGCCGGAACGGCGAGGGGTTGACCCGCAGTTCCAGTGCCTCAAGCCCGGCGACCAGCGAGTCGACCTGGTCTTCCGCGACATCGAGCACGATCATCTTCTGCTCGGCCGTGGTACGCAGCCGTCCAGACCCGTGGGCCTCCGTCAGCTCGGCGATCTTCGTCAGCGTGGCGCCGTCCACCCGGCCGACGCGCGGCGCGAAGCCGACGTAGAAGCGGCCGTCCCGCTGCCGGTGGACTCCGACGTGGTCGCGCCACTGCTGGGCGGGCTGCTCGGGCGCGGGCCCGTCGGCCATCTCGCGCCCCAGGTACTCGTCCTCCAGCACCTGGCGGAACTTCTCCGGGCCCCAGTCGGCGACGAGGAACTTCAGCCGCGCGCGGTTGCGCAGCCGCCGGTAGCCGTAGTCCCGGAAGATCCCGATGACGCCCCCGAACACGTCGGGCACATCGGCCAGCGGCACCCACGCCCCCAGCCGCACCCCCAGCTTGGGGTTGGTGGACAGGCCGCCGCCGACCCACACGTCGAAACCGGGGCCGTGCTCGGGGTGGCGTACGCCGACGAAGGCGACGTCGTTGATCTCGTGGACCACGTCGAGCGAGGGCGACCCGGACACCGCGCTCTTGAACTTGCGGGGGAGATTGGAGTAGGCGGGGTCACCGATGTAACGCCGGTGGATCTCGTCGATGGCCCAGCTGCCGTCGATGATCTCGTCCTCGGCGATGCCGGCGACCGGCGAGCCGAGGATGACGCGCGGGGTGTCACCGCACGCCTCCGTCGAGGACAGGCCCACCGACTCAAGGCGCCGCCAGATCTCCGGGACGTCCTCGATGCGAATCCAGTGGAACTGGATGTTCTGCCGGTCGGTGATGTCCGCCGTGCCGCGCGCGAACTCCTGCGAGATCTCGCCGACCATGCGCAGCTGCTCGGTGGTGAGACGGCCGCCGTCGATGCGGACCCGGAGCATGAAGTGCTCGTCGTCCAGTTCCTCCGGCGCCAGGATCGCCGTCTTGCCGCCGTCGATCCCGGGCTTGCGCTGGGTGTACAGGCCCCACCAGCGCATCCGGCCGCGCAGGTCGTTGGGGTCGATCGAGTCGAAACCGGCCTTGGAGTAGATCGTCTCAATGCGTGTCCGCACATTGAGACCGTCGTCGTCCTTCTTGAACTGCTCGTTGCCGTTGAGCGGCGTGAAGTGGCCAACGGCCCACTGGCCTTCGCCGCGGTGGCGGGCCTTGCGGCGAGGGGATGCGGCGGTGGGGGCGCCTCCGGCCGAAGACTGGGGGCGTTCCGGGTTGGCGGCCATGGCGGTGTGTCCTTCTGGAGCGGCTCGACTCGTACGGAAATTGCGGGACGTACGCGGAGATAACGGAACGGCTCTGAGCCGTACGAAGCGCGTGGTGCGTACTGCGGAGGGCGGCTGGGCCGGACCGGCGCGACCCTCGCTGATCCGCGCGCGGCCAGGGTGCATGACGACGCGGGGCGGGCCCGTGAGGGACGCCCGGGATCAGCGGAACGCGCTCGCCCGCAACGGTGGGGGCGGCGGAAAGGGTCGGCGGCGCTGGGACTGTCAGCCCGCCGGACAGATGGCGCTGGACATGCGGCCGAGGTCGACGTGGCGTCGACTCACCAAGGCAATTCCAGCTCGGGACATGACGGAAGCGTGGCATGGCGGTCTCTGGACAGTCCACCGTCGTCCGCAATGTGGACGCTGCCGTCCCGTATCCTGGGATGGCGTGTCCTGGGTCACGTGTCGCGCCCTGTTCATTTCCGCTCGTACGCGGGCTGTTCGGCCCCGTGTCCCGCCCACTGGATGGGCTGCTCATGTCCGCTTCGGTCGCTTACGGACCGCTTACGGACGGCTTGCTGGTCACTCGCGGGTCGCCCCGGGGCGCTCACCAGCCGCTCGTGGATCGCTCGTGGAGCGTTCGCGGGCCGCTTCCGGCGGGGAAGCGGCCCGTTCGGGAGCGGGTGTCAGCCGTCGTGCCGCGGCGGGTACGCGCCGGGCCACGGACCCGGCTGCTCGGGCTGCCCCGGCTCCGGCTCGGGCTCCTCGGCCGTCTCCGTCTTGAAGACCCGGAAGCCGCGCCGCTCATAGTTGGCCATCGCGTGCGGCCCGTCCTTGGAGCAGGTGTGCAGCCATACCCGCTTGGTCGGTATCCGCTCCGGCCACCGCTCGGCCAGGTCCCAGGCCCGGGCGATGCCCTCGGACAGCAGATGCCCGCCGATGCGACGCCCCCGGAACGCCGGGATCAGCCCGAAATAGGCGACCTCCACCACGCCGTCCTCCTGCGGGTCCAGCTCGACGTACCCGGCGGGCGTCCCGTGTTCGTACGCCACCCACGTCTCCACGCCCGGCCGCTCCAGGAACTCCTGCCACTGGGCGTATGTCCAGGTCAGCCGGTCCGTCCAGGCGATGTCCCCGCCCACGGAGGCGTACAGGAAGCGGCTGAACTCGGGGCTCGGGACCTGCGCCCGCACGATGCGCACCCCGGTCTCCGGGGACGGCGCCCGGGCCGGGACGAGATCGTCGGCAGCGGTCTGCTCCAGGGACCACGTGGTCACAGTGATGCTCATGCCGTCACCCAACCATGCCCCGTCGCGTGGCGGAGGCCCGGCCCGGAGGCCCGGCCCGCGCCCGGCGGGCTATATCGGATATGGCAGATACGGTAAAGACGTGCAGCCAGCGAATGAATCCCCCGGCCGGCCGTCCGGCCGACTGCACAGGGCCCGTGCCCTGTACCGCCATGTGTCAAAGCGCCGGATGGCGTGGCTGCTACTGAAGGACACCGTCAACTCCTGCATGGAGTACCGGGTCACCGGCCTCGCGGCCGAGGCGGCCTTCTTCACCCTGCTCTCCCTGCCGCCGCTGCTGCTCGGCCTGATCGGCCTGCTCGGCTACCTCGACGTGTGGACCAACACCGATTCCGTCGCCACCATCCGGGGCAACATCCTCGACGCGTCCGGCACGGTGCTGTCCGACAAGGGCGTCAACCAGATCGCCCGCCCCCTCCTCGACGACGTCATCGAGGGCGGTCGCCCCGACGTCATCTCGCTCGGTTTCGCCATCGCCCTGTGGTCCGGATCGCGCGCGGTGAACGTCTTTGTCGACACCATCACGATCATGTACGGGCTCGAAGGCCGCAGGGGCATCGTCAAGACCCGGCTGCTGGCCTTCCTCCTCTACCTCGTCGCCCTGCTCGTCGGGGCGGTGGCGCTGCCGCTCATGCTGGTCGGCCCGGACGCGGTGGTGCAGATCTTCCCGCGCAGCGAGGACACGGTGCGCCTGCTGTACTGGCCCGTGGTGATCGTGCTGTCCATCGCCTTCCTCACCACGCTCTACCACGTGTCCGTGCCCGTCAGATCACCCTGGCGGGAGGACATCCCCGGTGCGCTGATCGCGCTGACGATGTGGGTGCTCGGCAGCTTCCTGCTCCGGATCTACCTGACCCAGACCGTCGAGGGCCCCACCATCTACGGGTCCCTGGCGGCGCCCGTCGCCGTCCTGCTGTGGATCGGTGTCTCCGCGTTCGCCGTGCTCGTCGGCGCCGCGGTCAACGCGGCGCTCGACCGTGTCTGGCCGTCGGTCGCCACGGCGGCCGCACGCGAGGAACGCGAGCGGGCCCGGCGGCAGGCGGCGGCCCGCGCCCTCGCCGAGGCGGCGGCCATGGCGGGCGACGACAGCTGGGCGGACTCCGAACCGCCCTCGGAATTCCCCGAACGCTGGGCCCAGTTCCTGCCGCCGGAGGACGTCAGGTCCCGGCTGCACGCGAAACGCGAACCGGAACAGCGCGAGCGGCCCGAGCAGCGCGAACGGGGGCAGCAGCGCCGGGAGCGGGAGCGGGAGCGGGAGCGGAACCGGGACCGGGAGCCGGGCGGCGGGGAGACGCGTGAGCGGCGGGAGAGCGGGGCGACCCGCACCCGCGGGGCCGACGCCGGTGACCAGGGACCGGCCATACCCCCGCGCCCCATGTACCCGCCGAGCCCACCACCGCGGCCGACGGACAGTCTGGGCCGGGGCCGCCGCCCCGGCCCGTAAAACCCGTGGCGGCCGGGGAAGGGACTCCGTAGGCTCTGCGCAGCCGACGGCGATCCGCCGCCGGCAGGCTGAGCGGCCCACGAGGCGCGCGTGTCAGCCGTGACGGAGCAGGAGGTGAGGACATTGATGACTGTCGTCGTGACGGGCGTCGCCCGCATCCACCAGGACGTCTTCCTCACTCCAGCGGTCTCCGGCTGACTCTTCCTCCACACTTCTCTTCGCCGGGACCGCCCTCCTGAAGGGTTCACCCCGTTGAACAACGTTTCCGCACACCCGCTGTCCGCCTATGGCTGGGACGCCGGGTGGCACGACGAGTTCACCCCGCACGCCGACTCCGGACTGACTCCGGGTCGTATCGTGCGCGTCGACCGCGGCCGTTGCGACCTCGTCGTCCCTGACGGCGACGGCGTACGCACCGTCCACGGCGACGCCGCACTGGTCGCCACCGGCGACCCGCTGAACGTCATGTGCACCGGCGACTGGGCCGCCGTCGACCTCGACCAGGGGTACGTACGGGACCTGCTGCCGCGCCGCACCGCGTTCGTACGGTCCACGTCGTCCAAGCGCTCCGAGGGCCAGGTCCTCGCCGCCAACGTCGACTACGCCGTCATCGCCGTCTCCCTCGCCGTCGAACTCGACCTGGGCCGCGTCGAACGCTTCCTGGCGCTCGCCTGGGAGAGCGGTGCGACGCCGGTGGTCGTCCTCACCAAGGCCGACCTCGTCATCGAGCCGAGCACCCTCGCCCACCTCATCGCCGACACCGAGGCCGCCGCGCCCGGCGTGCAGGTCCTCGCGGTCAGCGCGGCCGACGGGCAAGGACTCGACATCCTCACGGCGTCCCTCGCCGGTGGCACGGCCGTGCTCCTCGGCCAGTCCGGCGCGGGCAAGTCCACCCTCGCCAACGCGCTGCTGGGCGAGGAGAACCAGTCCGTGCGGGCGGCCCGCGATGTCGACGGCAAGGGCCGGCACACCACGACGACCCGCGATCTCCTGCTGCTGCCCTCGGGCGGCGTCCTCATCGACACCCCCGGGCTGCGCGGCGTCGGCCTGTGGGACGCCGAGAGCGGCGTCGCGCAGGTCTTCGCCGAGATCGAGAGCCTGGCGAGGGAGTGCCGCTTCCACGACTGCGCGCACGTCGCCGAGCCGGGCTGCGCGGTCCTCGCAGCCGCGGAGTCCGGCGCCCTGCCCCAGCGGCGCCTCGACAGCTACCGCAAGCTGCTGCGGGAGAACGAGCGCCTCGCCGCGCGCACCGACGCCCGGCTGCGGTCGGAGATGCGGCGGGACTGGAAGCAGCGGCAGGCCCTCGGCCGTCACATGATGGAGCGCAAGCGGGGGCCGGTCCGCAAGCCGTAACCTGCGGTCCATGCTGCTGTGGATCAACGGGCCCTTCGGGGTCGGCAAGACCCAGGTCGCATACGAGCTGCACCGGCGCATACCGGGCAGCTTCGTATGCGACCCGGAGTCCCTCGGGTTCGCGCTGCGCCGCATGCAACCCGAGCCGCTGCGTGGGGACTTCCAGGACCTCCCGCTGTGGCGGCACGGTGTGCACGACATGGTCGACTCGGCGCTGCGCCGCTTCGATGGCACCGTCATCGTCCCGATGACGGTCGTCGTGCCCGCGTACCACGAGGAGATGTTCGGCAGGCTGCGCGCCGCGGGGCACAGGGCGCACCACTTCTCGCTGCTCGCCTCGCGCGCGGCCATCCTGCGGCGGCTCGGCGGGCGCGGCCTCGTACCCGGGCTGAAGCCGGACGCCTGGGCGGTCGAGCGGCTCGACCGGTGCCTGGCGGCGCTGCGGCAGCCGGAGTACGAGCGGCACATCGACACGGACGGCCGCACGATCCCCGCCGTCGCCGAGGAGATCGCCCGCTTGGCGGGAGCGCCGCTGACACCGCGGACCGGTGGCGCCGTCGCCCAGTTCCTGCGCCACCGGTGGGTGTCCCTCCGGCACATCCGCTTCGACTGAACCGTTGGCGCGTGCGGTGGCCCTGACGGGCCTGGTGCGGTTGTTGTCGCGGGGGCGGGCGTGCTGCCCTCAAGCGCCGGGCGGGCTTGGACAGGGCCAGTCTGGCTTGTGCCTTTTCGGCGCGGGGGTGGGCCTGTCCATGGCCTTGCTGCCCTCAAGCGCCGGGCGGGCTGGTTTTACTGGGCTGGGCGGGCTGGATTCGGCGGGCGGATTCACCGGTCGTCTTCCGGGTGGCCTGTCCCGGCGTGCCGGGGAAGGATGGGGCCCAGGGGAGGCAGCGGCACGGGGCACGGTAGGACGGACGGGCCCCAGACCGCTGCCGCCCACGTCCGCACGCCGTAGCCGGAGAGAGAGCGGGTTGGGATGAACGCCGCCATGGACGCGTACGACGTCATCGTTCTGGGCGCGGGCCCAGTGGGCGAGAACCTGGCTGATCGCGCCCACGCGGCCGGTCTGTCGGCAGCCATCGTGGAGAACGAGCTCATCGGCGGCGAATGCTCCTACTGGGCGTGCATGCCCAGCAAGGCCCTGCTGCGACCCGTCATCGCGCGCGCCGACGCCCGCCGGGTGCCCGGGCTGCGCGAGGCCGTCGCCGGGCCGCTCGATGTGCCGTCCGTGCTCGCCCACCGCGACGAGTACGCCTCGCACTGGAAGGACGGCAGCCAGGTCGAGTGGCTGGACTCCGCCGGAATCGACCTGGTCAGGGGCCACGGACGGCTCGACGGGCCCCGGCGGGTGGCGGTCACGCTGCCGGACGGGCAGGTGCGGACGCTCACCGCGCGGCACGCCGTCGCGGTCTGCACCGGCAGTCGCGCCGCCCTTCCCGACCTGCCCGGTCTCGCCGACGCCGAGCCCTGGACGAGCCGTGAGGCGACCAGCGCGAAGAGTGTCCCGGACCGGCTGGCCGTGGTGGGCGGAGGCGTCGTCGGGGTGGAAATGGCCACCGCGTGGCGGGCGCTGGGGTCGGAGGTGACCCTGCTCGTACGGGGTGACGGGTTGCTGCCCCGGATGGAACCGTTCGCGGGCGAACTCGTCGCCGAGGCGCTGACCGAGGCCGGGGTGGACCTCCGCACCGGCACGTCGGTGACCGAGGTGCGGCGGGCCGGACCGCCGGGCCCCGTCACGCTGACCCTCTCGGGCGGTACGGGCGGCGGCACCCTCGAAGCCGACGAGGTGCTGTTCGCCACGGGCCGCGCGCCGCGCACCGACGACATCGGCCTGGAGACGGTGGGGCTGAAGCCGGGCGACTGGCTGGGCACCGACGACACCTGCCAGGTGCGGGAGATCACGGGCGGCTGGCTGTACGCGGCGGGCGACGTCAACCACCGTGCCCTCCTTACCCACCAGGGCAAATACCAGGCACGCGTCGCGGGCGCGGCCATCGAGGGCCGGGCGCGCGGGTTGCCGCTGCTGGAGACCGACCGCTGGGGCGCGCATGTGGCGACCGCCGACCACGCCGCCGTCCCGCAGGTGGTGTTCACCGATCCGGAGGTGGCCGCGGTCGGGCTGACCGCGGCGGAGGCGGAGGCTGACGGGCGCCGGGTGCGGGTCATCGACATGGACCTGGCACAGGTCGCCGGAGCCGGGCTGTTCGCCGACGGCTACCGGGGCCGGGCCCGGATGGTCGTCGACGAGGAACGCGGTCACCTGATCGGCGTCGCCTTCGTCGGCCCTGGCGTGGGCGAACTGCTGCACTCGGCGACCCTCGCCGTGGTCGCCGAGATCCCCATCGAACGGCTCTGGCACGCCGTCCCCGCCTTCCCGACGATCAGCGAGGTGTGGCTGCGGTTGCTGGAGGCCTACCGCGGGTGAGGGAGGTCTGCCGCGGGTGAGACGGGCGGACGGGTGAGTCGGTGAACGGGTGAACTGGTGGGCCTCGGGCGTGCGCCCCCGGGGCCTGTAGGTGGGGACTTCGCGGCGTCGGCCGGTCAGCCGAGGATGACGGCGCCCAGCCAGGTGCCGGTCACCAGCAGGCACACCACGAGTTCGACCAGGACCGCGAAGCCGATCGTGCGCAGCGCGTTCCTCGTCGAGACCCAAGCCTCGCCATGGGTGCCGAGCCGGGCGCGCTCAGCGCCGTAGATCCCCGCGATGAACCCCGGTACGGCACCGACGACCGGTACGACGACGAAACCGGCCACCCCGGCCGCCGCGGCGAGGGCCAGCGTCCGGCGGGTGATGCCGGAGCGGCGCATCCGGCGCGCGGGCAGCAGCCATTTGACGGCCTGGTTCAGCAACAGCACCGCTGTCGCCCCGGCCAGTACGCCCCAGGCCAGGGTCGTCTTCTCGACCATGGACCACCACAGGACAGCGGCCCATACGATCAGCGGCCCTGGCATGCCGGGCACCACGACGCCGACCAGGCCGAACAGCAGCACCAGACCGTCCAGGACCAGCTGCCAGCTACTCATGTGCCCCAGGTTGCCGGACCGGGGCCGGGACCGCCCCCGGACGGGCCGTGCAGGTGAGTGGGCTACCGGGCCCCGTGCCCGTGCGGTACGTGCTCGCCGCTCGCCCCGCTCGCGCTCCGGCGGCCCGAACCGGCCGCCGCCCCCTGCGCACCGCCGGGCCCGGTGCCGACGCCGTCAGCCCTGCCGCCGCCGGCGGCCGTCGTCCGTGGCCCGGTGCCGGGGCCGCGGCCGGTGCGTCCGCCGCCCAGCCCGGGGGCCGACTTGCCCGTTCTGGCCACCCAGCAGCGTTCGTAAGCGTGCCAGCCGAGCTGGAGCCGCGTCGTCACCCCGGCCAGCTCCATCAGTCCCTTGACCCGGCGCTGCACCGTACGGAGCCCGAGGTCGAGCTGTTTGGCGACGCTGGCGTCGGTCAGCCCTGCCAGCAGCAGGGACAGGATCTCCAGGTCCGTGCCGTCCGGGCCGCCCGCCGCCGGTGGCTCCACCAGGCCCGCCGCGCCCAGCCGCAGCGGCACCGCCTCCCGCCAGGCGGCGTCGAACAGCGCGAGCAGCGACTCCAGCAGGCCGCTCGGGTGGACGACCAGCGCCTCAGGACCGGCCGGACCCGGCCGCTCCGCGGCGTGGCCCTTCGCACGGTGGCGCAGGGAGACGATCGCGAGCCGCCGGTCGGCGATCAGCACCGTCGCCGGAATCCTGTCGATGGCCCGTACCTGGGCGCCGGGGCCCGTACCGAGCGCGGCGGTCAGCTCTGTGAGCCCGCCCGGCTCCGACAGCTGCCCACGCTCGACCACGACCCGGTGGCGCACCCCGCGCGGTGCGGGCTGCCCCACGGGTATCCGCTCCGCCCCGGTGACCAGCGCGCAGACCTCCTCGGTCGCGCCCGCGCGCAATCGCAGAGCGCGGTGGCCGATCGTGGTGGCGCCGGACACGAACTCCACGACGTCGTGCGCCGCGGGGTCGGCGGCGCCGCTGCGGTACTCCTCGGCGAGCAGCGCCGCCGCCAGCTCGGCGCGCTCCAGCTCATGGCGCCGCCGGGTCAGCAGCGTGCCGAGCGCGGCCGTGGGCGGCACGGCGACCCAGTGGCCGGGACGTTCCGGGGACCGGGCGGCCAGCCCCTGCCGCTCCAGGGAGCGCAGTGTCCGCTCGACGTCGTCTTCCGGAAGGGTCAACCGGAGGGCCAGCTCGGCGGCTTCGGCCGCCCCCAGCCCCACCAAGGTGCGGTACGCCGACTCCTGAATCTCGTCCAGACCTATCGCACCCAGCATGTGGTGCCCTCCCAGAAACCCGGTCAACGGCGGACGGAGACGGGAACACGCCACGGCGCAAACCCGCCTCGCGGGCATCATCCTCGCACTGGGCGGCGCGTTCATGACCAGTCGATGGGAGGGGGCGGAGCGGGGGATGAAGGACGGCCGTACCGATGGGCGACCCGCGAGGGGGACGTTCTGCGCTTCCTGTTCCCGTACGGGCTGAGCGGTGGACAATAAGGGCATGAGCCAGCAGGGGGAGCCGCGGCACGGCCACGAGGACGACTGGTGGCGGGAGTTGTACGACGAGGACAAGGGCGATACGGGTCCGGCCGTCGCCCCGGACTCGCTGGACGACCGCTTCATATCGGCGTCCCACACGGTCGCCGCCCCACCGGGCAGCTTCGCGCCCGCGCCGCCGGAAGACGCGGCGGAACCCCCGGGGACCCCGGCGCCAGGCCCGGAGGGCGGCTCGCCGCCAGGCCCGCCGGACGGATCGCCGCGAGGGGCGGGGCACCACTCGCCGGACGGTCCGTCGCCCGCTTCACGCTTATCGGGCGGCCCGCTGTGGCCCCCGGCCCCGGGCTCGCCGTACGACCCGCTGCGGCTCCCGGCGACGCCGGACCACCCCGAAACGGGCCCGCCCCCACCGGACCAGCCCACCATGCGCTTCACCGCGCTGGACGCGCCCGCACCGGTCACCGAGCCACCGGCGGAGACGGCGCGGTGGGAGCAGGCGCGGGCGGAGCAGGCGGAGACGCGGGCGGAGCAGGCCGAGAAGGCTCGGCAGGAGGCGGCTCCAGGGCGGGCGGCGCCGCCCCCGGCTCCGCCAAGTGGGCCCGCACCAGCCGCGAGCCGACCGGGTGAGGCCCCGCCTCCCGGCGTCCAGCCGGGTCAGCCCGGACCGGCCGCGAGCCGCCCCGCGGAGGCCGCGCCGCCTCCCACCCGGCCGGGGGAGCCCGCCTCGACGGCCGCCTCGACCGACGCATCGCCCAGGAAGCCGTCGCCGTCGGCGGGCCGTACCGTGCCGTTGGCCCGGGCGCCGTGGGAACCGCCGCCGGCCGAGGGCGCGGACCCGGGGCTCAGCCCCGCCGGAGTGCCCACCGGCCTCCGGCCGCCCGCCGCCGCACCCAGCGCTCCCAGCGCACCCAGCGCGCTCCGGGCTTCGGGCGCGCCCGGCTCCGGGACGGCGCCACGTGGGCGCGGGGTGCGGGGCATCGCTCCCGGGCGGGTGAGCGCGCCGCGTACGGAACCGGAGTTCATCGGGGACCGGCCGCCGACATACGACGCCGAGCCGACCGCACTGCCGCCCGCCGACCCCTCCCACCTCGACGACCTCGTACCGGACACGGCGCTGGACGGGGCCTGCTACGGGCCGATGACGCTGCGCGCCGTCTCCTCGCGCGGCGACTCCGCGCGCTTTCGCGGTGAGCCGCGCCGGGACGCCCTGCTGACCGCACGCTTCGGAGCTGGGGACTCGGCGCTGCTGCTGGTGGCCGTGGCGAGCGGGGCGCGCGCCGCGCAAGGAGCGCATCGGGCCGCGCGGGACCTGTGCGAGTGGATCGGCGGGGCGGTCGGGCGCAGCCACGCCCGGCTGGCGGAGGACATACAGGATGGGCGCAGAGGCGCGCTGAAGTCGGGGTTGCGGCGCCTCACCGACCGCGGCTACGGGCGGCTGCGCGCCCACGCCGCCGAGCTGGGGCTCGACCCGTCCGAGTACACCGCCTCACTGCGCTGCCTGCTGCTGCCCGTCGCCCCCGACTGCCGGACGCGGGTGTTCTTCGGTGTGGGCACGGGCGGGCTGTTCCGGCTGCGGGACGGCGTATGGCAGGACCTGGAACCGTCCGCGCACGACACGGACAGCGTGGGCGGCCCCGTGCTCGGCTTCGGCGGCGGGCCGTCGCAGGCGCCCGCGCGCGTACCGGGGCAGGAGGCGGGACCAGCGGCCGCTTCAGGGCCGGAGCCGGAGCCGACGGCGGACCCCCGGCTGCCCGTCCGCGGGCGCACGGTCGCAACCGGTCCGCCGGGGGCTGACGCGCCGTCGGCCGGAAGCGCGCAGGCAGGCGAGCCGACGCCTGGCGGACCCCCCACAGGGGTGGCGGTGGAGCCGCAGGCAGGACCGGGCTCCGCCGAGCCGTACGGTGCCCCGTCCGTGGACCCCTTCCGTTTCCGGGCCTCTGTCGCCCGGCCGGGCGACACCCTGCTGCTGTGTTCCACGGGCCTGGCGGAGCCGCTGTGCGGCCAGCCCGGGCTCGCCGACGCCCTGCGTCAGCGGTGGTCCGCGGCGGAGCCACCGGGGCTCGCGGCGTACCTGGCCGATATACGGCTCCGGGTGAAGGGTTACGCCGACGACCGTACGGCGGCCGCCGTCTGGGAGGCGTGACGGCGCCATCCGTGGGTTGATGGGTCCGGGGCCGGTCCGTGGTGATCCGCGACCGGCCCCGGGACCCGACAGACCCAGCCGAAGGGGCGAGCGAGCGATGGCGAAGCAGACGGTGGCGGAGCAGTTCGTGGACATCCTGGTACGGGCCGGGGTGCGGCGGCTGTACGGGGTCGTGGGCGACAGCCTCAACCCGGTCATCGACGCGATCCGCAGGAACTCGGCCATCGACTGGGTGCAGGTCCGCCACGAGGAGACCGCCGCCTTCGCGGCCGGTGCCGAGGCCCAGCTCACCGGCTCGCTCGCGGCCTGCGCCGGTTCCTGCGGCCCGGGAAACGTGCACCTCATCAACGGCCTGTACGACGCGCACCGTTCCATGGCGCCGGTGCTCGCGCTGGCCGCGCAGATCCCCAGCAGCGAGATCGGCACCGGGTTCTTCCAGGAGACCCACCCCGACCAGCTCTTCCGGGAGTGCAGCCACTACAGCGAGCTGATCTCCAACAACCGGCAGATGCCCCGCGTGCTGCAGACGGCCGTACAGCACGCGATCGGCCGGGGCGGCGTCAGCGTCGTCGCGCTCCCCGGCGACATCGCCTCCCAGCAGGCCCCCGAACGCGCCGTCGAGCACGCCCTGGTGACCTCGCGGCCCACCGTGCGCCCCGGTGACGCGGAGATCGAGGAACTGGCGCGGCTGGTGGACGGGGCGGAGCGGGTGACCCTGTTCTGCGGCAGTGGCACGGCGGGCGCCCATGAGGAGGTGATGCGGTTCGCCGAGCGGGTGAAGTCCCCGGTCGGGCACGCGCTGCGCGGCAAGGAGTGGATTCAGTACGACAATCCCTACGACGTGGGCATGAGCGGTCTGCTCGGGTACGGCGCCGCGTACGAGGCGACGCACGAATGCGATCTGCTGATGCTGCTCGGCACTGACTTTCCGTATAACGCCTTCCTCCCCGACGACGTGAAGATCGTGCAGGTCGACGTCAGGCCCGAGCATCTGGGGCGCCGGTCCACCCTTGACCTGGCCGTCTGGGGTGATGTGCGCGAGACGCTGCGCTGTCTGACCCCGAAGGTGCGCGCCAAGAAGAGCCGCAAATTCCTCGACCGGATGCTGAAGAAGCATGCGGACGCGCTGGAAGGTGTCGTCAAGGCGTACACCCGCAAGGTAGACAAGCACATTCCGATCCATCCGGAATTCGTCGCCTCCGTACTGGACGAAGAGGCGGCTGATAACGCGGTCTTCACGGTCGATACAGGGATGTGCAACGTGTGGGCGGCCCGTTACCTGACGCCCAACGGGCGTCGTCGGGTGATCGGCTCGTTCACTCATGGTTCGATGGCGAACGCACTTCCGCAGGCGATCGGCGCGCAGTTTCTCGACCGTGGGCGGCAGGTTGTCTCCATGTCGGGTGACGGCGGATTCTCGATGCTGATGGGTGACTTCCTGACGCTGGTGCAGTACGACCTGCCGGTGAAGGTCGTCCTCTTCAACAACTCCGCCTTGGGTATGGTCGAGTTGGAAATGCTGGTAGCGGGCCTACCGGCATATGGCACGAGCAATCACAACCCGGACTTCGCTGCCGTGGCACGTGCCGCGGGTGCCCACGGCGTACGGGTGGAGAAGCCCAAACAGCTGCGTAGCGCACTGCGGGACGCCTTCTCGCACAAGGGCCCGGCGCTCATCGATATCGTCACCGACCCGAACGCCCTGTCCATTCCGCCCAAGATCCGGGCAGAGATGGTGACCGGCTTCGCCCTCTCCGCGAGCAAGATCGTGCTGGATGGCGGGGTGGGCAAGATGGTGCAGATGGCGCGTTCAAACCTGCGTAACCTGCCCCGTATCTGAGTGTGTGTCCGAGAGTGTGTGTGACGTAACCGGGGCATGCATCCCGGGACAGCGCGTTCGAATCAGACAATCGGGGATCGGTCGAGAAACGCTCGGGGCGGGGAGGTATGAAGCGTCATCCTGCGCGATGGGTCGGCATGGAGAGCCGGCCGGAGACCGAGGTGATGGCAGTCGGTGGGGGAACCTCGGGGGACAAGGAGCCGGATATGACGCGGCGGTTACGTCGCGCCGATCTGTCCGGAGTATCGGATGTCCGCAGAGCGCTACGCGATCTGTTACGGCACTGGGGTGGACCAGACAGGGCACACATAGCGGAGTTGTTGGCGAGCGAGCTGGTCACCAACGCGCTCGTGCACACCGACAGCGGCGCGGTGGTCAACGCGCGGCTTGCCGGCGGACCCCTGGTACGTGTCAGGGGGCGGCTGCGCGTCGAAGTGCGGGATTTCGGCCCCAAGCCGCCGGAGCGGCGCACGGTCGCGGAAGGGGAGAGCACATCGGGACGAGGGCTGTTGCTGGTCGAGTCTTTGGCCGACGCCTGGGGCGTACACGAGCACGGCGTGGGCAAGACGGTGTGGTTCGAGCTCGACGGCGGACCCGCGACCGCTCAAGCGCGCGGTCGCCGAAGAAGCGAGCGGTAACGACGAAAGCACCGCGGCGAACACCGGCACGACCCGGAACTACCGGCACGACCGCGAGCGCTGAGAACTGCTGAGAACGCAGCGTAGGAGATTGTCGGCCGAGCACGAGAACGTACGAGCATGTGCGAACGACCGCACCAGCCGAGGACGAGCGACAAGAGCCAGTACGCGCGGCACGGGCGAGGGCGAGAAACGAAGAGGCCGCCGGGCCGTCCCGTACGGGCCTACGGCGCGCGGGACTTGCCTGGCGGCACCTCACCTCGGTGCGACCGTGACGCTCATGCGGCGGGCCGACTGGCGCGGACGTCCTGGCACCCGGCCGCGGCCCGGACCCGGTTCGCCGTACCCCAGACCCCGGTACGCCGACCGGCTCAGCCGAACTGCCGCTCGATCTCGGCCAGTTTCTCCTCCAGGGAGTCCAGCCGGGGAATGGTGAGCGTGTCGTCTTCAGCGGTGAGATCAACGGTGTGCGGGCGGCCAAGGGCCGCCCCACCGTCGTCACCGCTCACCGGCTGGAGAGCCGGACGGGAGCGCCCGGGCAGCCGCCCGGGCCGATCGGACCCTGGCTTGTCGGATATAGCGGACTCCGAACCGAGCTGTCCGGTCGGCGAAGGCAGCCCGGTGGACTCCACCTGACGCCCCCCACGACTCCTGCCCCACACCCGGTGCTGCCGGTTGTACGCGCGGATGCGGGCCCGGTCCAGCTTGCCCTGGTCGCGACGGCGAAGCCGCTCCTGGTCCTTCTGGCGCCGGTCCTCACGGACCTCCTCCACAGCCTCGTCCAGGCTGCGTACGCCCTCAAGCAGCATCAGCGACCACGCGCCGAAGGTCTCCCTCGGGGCGCGCAGCCACCGCACGATCCTGATCTGCGGCAGCGGACGGGGCACCAGGCCCTGCTCACGGAGCGCCGCACGGCGCGTCTGCTTCAGCGCGCGGTCGAAGAGCACAGCGGCCGACAGCGACATGCCCGCGAAGAACTGCGGCGCGCCCGCGTGACCCATGCCCCGGGGGGCGTGCACCCAGTTGAACCAGGCCGCGGCACCCGCGAACGTCCACACCAGCAGGCGCGAACCGAGCGCGGCGTCGCCGTGGCTCGCCTCACGCACCGCGAGCACCGAGCAGAACATCGCCGCGCCGTCGAGGCCGAACGGCACCAGGTACTCCCAGCCGCCATCGAGGCTGAGGTTCTGGCGCCCGAATCCCACAAGGCCGTGGAAGGAGAGCGCGGCGGCGACGGCCGCACAGCAGAACAGCAGCAGATACGAGGCGCTGCCGTAGACGGCTTCCTTGCGCCGCCGCCGCTCCTCGCTGCGTTCCCAGGAGTCCGCGGGCTTGGCGTCCTTGGCGGACGCCTTCTGGCCGAGTGTCTTCAACGTCACCGCCGCCACGATCCCGACGAGTGCTACGGCGACCGGAAGCGCCCAATCAAGCGATATGTCGGTCATATTCATCCGGTGCCCCTTGCCTCGCTTCCGTGACGTTTTGGCCGCAGTGCGACCTATCGCGGGTCATCTTGACGGAACCGGACCTCGTCCTACGGCATTTCCGGGCAAGAGGACGCCAACGGAGGCCAGGAGCATCCGGATAGGTGCAGTACGGGTCGAACGCGGGCACGATGGCGCCGCGTCACGTTCTACACGCGCGACCCGATGGAGTGAATCTATCGCAAAGGACCGGCCCGCTGGACCAGTTGCCACCTGTTGATCGACTTCAAATCTCGAATCCAGGTAGTCACTGGCGCGTTGGGAGGGCGCGTGTCTTTCCGGCGCGCCTTCAGGAGGGCGAAGCGCGGGCGCGATACGCGGCGCGGCGAGGCGGATGGGCGCACGGAGGAGGCAAGGAGAGGCGGGGCACGCCGCCAGACGGTCAGTCAGACAGGCGACCAGTCAGACAGAGACCCAGTCGGACAGGCGCCTGATCAGGCCGACGGAACCGGTCAGGTGGTGGGGCCCACCAGGCCGGTGAGGCCGGCTGGTTGGCGGTTGGCCGGAGACCGGCCGGGCGGAGGGGCGGACGGAGGGGGGGCGGGCGAGCGGGCGGACCGGTCAGGGGCTGGAAAGGCGCTCGACGCGTTCCGCGTCGCAGGTGCGCGGGCATGTCACGCACGTCTCGTCGGGCCGCAGCGTGTAGAACAGGCAGCAGCTCGCCCGGTCCCTGGTGCGCAGCGGCTCGCCGCCCCGCCCGGTCAGCTCACGGAAGGCCGCGTCACCGACGTACGGCGCGACGCCGCCGGGCAGCAGCCGGGTCAGCTCCGCGAGCGTCCGCTCCTCCTCGCCCAGCAGATGCCCGACGTACCACAGGCCCTCGACGACCTCGTCCGTCGCCATGCCCCACAGCGCGCGCGACCCGCGCCGCATGCGGGGGCGGAAGCCGTCGAGGACCGGGGCGAGGTGTTCGGCGACGGCTGTCCGCACCTCGGCGCGCAGCGCCTCCTCGTCCGGCACGACCCGCGCGCCGGGCAGCGTGGCGGCGGGGTCGTCCGGCAGGCAGGCGAACTCCGCGACGCGCACCGTCATCCGGCCCAGCGTGCGCTGGAACGACACCCGCTCCACCGGGACCCGGGGCACCCGGCGCTGGGTGAGCCAGGGGACGGTGATGAGCAGGCAGGCGGGCCAGGCGTAGCGGTGCAGGCCGAAGCTGGCGATGACGTCGGCCCGGCCCCGCTGCCCGTAGTCCCGCAGCACCTGCTCGTCGTCCCAGGCGAGGAACGTGTCGAGGGCGGAGCCGCCGGCGGAGAGTTCCGCCGCCGTGACCCAGCCGTCGCCGGAGCGCGGGTCCTCATCGGTCACGGTCAGCGTGGGGAAGACCTCGGCCAGTCGGGCATACGCCTCGAACAGCGGGGCGGGGGACGGCGAGGCGAGAAGGGGCACGGTCATGTGAGGGCCACCGAATCACGAGCTACCACAGGTAAGCCTTACCTTACCCGAAATGATCGAGGTAGGAACTCGCGCGGTGTCCGCCTATGGTGCGGGAAGCCCGGAAAACGCCGGGTGACGGCGGAATACGGACGTTGGCAGGAGGACCCGAGTGGAGCAGTGCGCCCCGGAGGGGGCGGCGCGCCCTTCGTCGCGCGCGTGGGGCGCCGTCCCGGCCCCGCGCACCCCGCCCCGTCGGCACTCCGTACGCGGACAGGTCCTCGACGCCCTGCGCGCCGCACTCATGGTCGGGGAGCTGGTCCCCGGGCAGGTCTACTCCGCTCCGGCGCTCGGCGCGCGCTTCGGGGTCTCGGCGACGCCCGTCCGCGAGGCGATGCAGCGGCTCGCGAGCGAGGGCGCCGTGGAGGTCGCCCCCAACCGGGGCTTCCGCGTCGTCAGCCGCTCCCCGCGCGATCTCGCCGAGCTGGCTGAGGTCCGTGCGCTGCTTGAGGTCCCCGCGATGCTCAACCTCGCCCGTACGGTGCCCGCGCGGCACTGGGCCGGCCTGCGGCCGCTCGCCGAGGGCACGGTGACCGCGGCGGTCAGTGGCGACCTGGCGGCCTACGTCGAGGCGGACCGCGCCTTCCACGGCGCCGTCCTCCAACTCGGCGGCAACCGGCAACTGGTGGCCGTGGCGGATGAGCTGCACCGGCGCGCGCAGTGGCCGCCGCTCGGCGCGGCGCCGCGCGCCGCCGAACTCGTCACGGACTCGGCCGAGCACATGGCGCTGCTGGACGCGCTGTCCGCCGGGAACCTCCCGGCCGCGGAGTCGCTGATACGCGGACACTTCGCGGAGGCATA
Source organism: Streptomyces sp. A01 (assembly GCF_059026195.1). Lineage (NCBI taxonomy): Bacteria > Bacillati > Actinomycetota > Actinomycetes > Kitasatosporales > Streptomycetaceae > Streptomyces > Streptomyces sp. A01. The sequence goes on from NZ_JBWLKN010000027.1 coordinate 103,731, forward strand.
GGCATAGGCATAGGCATAGGCATAGGCATAGGCGGGGCGCGTGCGGTTGGGGGCTGCCCCCGCCGGGGGCGCGGGTCCGGCGGCGAGCATGCGCGGAGCACGGAGCACGGGGCGCCGAGCGGCAGCAGGGTGTACGACGACGCGTGCGGCTGGGACCCTCCCCCGCCGCCGGAGCAGACCCGGCGGCGACCATGGCCGGAGCACGGAGCACGGAGCACGGAGCACGGAGCACGGAGCACGGAGCACGGAGCACGGAGCACGGAGCACGGAGCA
>NZ_JBWLKN010000028.1:0-98784 GCF_059026195.1 Streptomyces sp. A01
CCAACTACGTTGAACAGTCGGTGAGCGACCAGCGCCGATGCCTCGCCGCATCCGTCAACTATCGCGAACGGTCACATCCGCATGGAGGCAGCCTTGACCACGACCTTGCGACGTCCGGGCGGCCCGGACGACCTCACCCTCCCCGCCCTGCTGCTGCGGAACGCCGAGGACCACGGCGATCTCAGCGCCCTCTCCTGGCGCGGCCCCGAGGACGCGTGGACCTCGCTCACCTGGTCCGAGACCCGGCACAGGATCGCCGAGCTGGCCACCGGCTTCGCCGCGCTCGGCGTCGAGCGCGGCGAACGCGTGCTCCTGATGATGGGCAACAGGCCCGAGCACTGGCTGTCCGACATGGCCCTGGTGCATCTGGGCGCGGTCCCGGTGTCGGTGTACGGGACGGCGGCGCCCGAGCAGATCGCGCACATCATCCAGCACAGCGGCGCCAGGTTCGCCGTCATCGAGGGCGACCGCGAGCTGGAGCGCTGGGAGCCGCTGCTGGCCGCGGGAGTGGGGCGGCTGGAGCGGCTGGTCGTCGTTGAGCCGCCGTCGGAGGAGCCTGCCGGGACGGCGGGGCGGGGGCACCTCCCGTACGCCTCGGTGCTCGCCGAGGGCGCCCGGCTGTACGACCCCGAGAGCCTGGACAAGCGCTGGCGGGAGGCGCGGCCGGGCGACCCGGTGACCGTCGTGTACACCTCGGGCACCACCGGCACTCCCAAGGGCGTGGTCATCACCCACCGCCAGGTGATCGCGAACGGTGCCGGAACCGACCAGGACTTCGGCATCCCCGAGCACACCGCCCACGTCTGCTACCTCCCCTTCGCGCACATCGCCGAGCGCATGCTCGGTCTCTACCTCCCCGTGCTGCGCGCCGCGCACGTCTACTTCTGCGCCGACCCGAACGACGTCGCCCGCACGGTCCGCGAGGTGCGCCCCGTGGAGTTCTTCGGGGTGCCGCGCGTGTGGGAGAAGCTCACCTCCACCGTGCGGGGCGCGCTCGCCCAGCTCCCCGAGGAGCGGCGCGCGGCGATCGACGACGCGGCGCGGACGGCGCGCGCCGTGGTGGGCTGCCGGGAGCGCGGCGAGGAGCCGTCGCCCGGGCTGGCGGCCGCGTACGCCACAGCGAAGCGGGAAGTGCTCGACCCGCTGCTGGCGATGATGGGATTCGACCGGCTGGCATGGGCGATCAGTGCCGCCGCCCCGATGCCCCAGGACGTGGTGCGGTTCTGGTGTGGATTCGGGGTGGTCATCCTCGATGTGTGGGGGATGTCGGAGACCACCGGCGTCTGCACGCTCAACCACCACGAGGGCTTCCGGCTCGGCTCCGTCGGCCGCCCGATCGAGGGCGTGGAGATCCGTACCGCCGCGGACGGGGAGATCGAGGTGCGCGGTGAGACCGTCTGCGGCTATCTGGACGAGGACGGCTCGGTGCGGCAGCTCGGTGACGCCGACGGCTGGTTCGCCACCGGCGACATCGGCCGTATCGACGAGGACGGCTTCCTCTACATCACCGACCGCAAGAAGGAACTGATCATCACCTCCACGGGCAAGAACGTCTCGCCCGCGCTCGTGGAGAACACCCTCAAGGAGCATCCGCTCATCGGGCAGGCCCTGGCGCACGGCGACGGCCGCTCGTATCTCGTCGCCCTCCTCGTGCTCGACCTGGACGCGGCCACGGCCTGGGCCGCCCGGCAGGGCATCGACGCGGACCCCGGCACGCTGGCGGACAACCCGGCCGTGCTCGCCGAGGTCGACCGCGCGGTGACAGCCGCCAACGCGCGGCTGAACCGGACAGAACAGGTCAAACGCTTCCGGCTGCTCGGCAAGGAGTGGGGACCTGAGACAGGCGAGCTGACGCCCTCGCTCAAACTGCGACGGAAAGTGATCCGGACCACATACGTGCAGGTCATCGAGGAGTTGTACGCGATGTGAGATGACCCACGGTAACTCGTGTCGCGCTTCTCGGGATGTGAGACTGCGTCGGGCCGCTCGATCAGCGGCCAGGAAAAAGCAGGACATATCCACCGAAGGCGAGAACGCAGCTCGTGAGCAAGGACGCCGTTCAGGACATCACGCCGCCGATATCCGGCAGCGAGCCACAGGACGCGGGTGACGCGGGGTACAGCAAGGACCTCAAGGCGCGCCACATCAACATGATCGCGATCGGTGGCGCCATCGGCACCGGTCTCTTCCTCGGGGCCGGTGGGCGGCTGGAGTCCGCTGGACCCGCGCTCGCGATCGCCTACGCCGTCTGCGGGCTTTTCGCCTTCTTCGTCGTGCGCGCCCTGGGTGAGCTGGTGGTGCACCGGCCGTCGTCCGGTTCGTTCGTCTCGTACGCCCGGGAATTCCTCGGCGAGAAGGGGGCGTACGTCGCGGGCTGGATGTACGTGGTGAACTGGTCGACAACCGGCATCGCGGATATCACGGCCATCGCGCTGTACACCCACTACTGGAGTCTGTTCAGCGACATCCCGCAATGGGTGATGGCGCTGATCGCGCTCGCCGTGGTGCTGTCCCTGAACCTGATCTCGGTGAAGATCTTCGGCGAGCTGGAATTCTGGTTCGCGATCGTCAAGGTCGCCGCGCTCGTCGCCTTCATGTGCATCGGCATCTTCCTCGTGGTCACCCAGCACGAGGTGGGCGGCCAGACTCCGGGCTTCGATGTCATCACCGACAACGGCGGCATCTTCCCGACCGGACTGCTGCCGGTCGTCGTGGTGCTGCAAGGTGTCGTCTTCGCGTACTCCGCTGTGGAGCTGGTCGGTGTCACCGCTGGTGAGACCGCCGAGCCGGAGAAGGTTGTGCCGCGCGCCGTCAACTCCATCATGTGGCGCGTCGGCGTGTTCTACGTCGGCTCGGTGGTGCTGCTCGCGCTGCTCATGCCGTGGGACGGCTACAGCGCCGGTGAGAGCCCGTTCGTCACCGTGCTGGGCAAGATCGGCATTCCGCACGCGGGCGACGTGATGAACCTCGTCGTCCTCACCGCCGCCATGTCCAGCCTGAACTCCGGCCTGTACTCCACCGGCCGGATTCTGCGCTCGATGGCCAAGGCCGGCTCCGCGCCCAAGTTCACCGGGCTCATGAACCGGCACCAGGTTCCGTACGGCGGCATCATGCTGACCTCGGCGGTGTGTGTGCTCGGCGTCGGGCTGAACTACGTCGTGCCTGGCAAGGCGTTCGAGATCGTGATCAACATCGCGGCGCTCGGCATCATCACCACCTGGGCGACGATCATGGTCTGCCACATCGTGTTCGTGCGCCGCGCGGAAGCGGGCCTCCTGACCCGGCCGTCCTTCCAGCTGCCGTTCTCGCCGTTCACCGAGATCGTCACCATCGGCTTCCTCCTGGGGGTCATCGCCCTCATGTGGTACGACGGCGGAGTCGGCCGCGACACCGTCATGCTGATCCCGGTCATCGTCGCGGGGCTCGTCGGGGGCTGGTTCCTGGTTCGCGGTCGGGTGGGCGAGCAGTCGCAGGCGGATGCCTTGCGGAAGTGACCGGTCGCTGACGCGTTGCTGCTGACGCGCGTCGGCTTGGTGCCCCAGTCGCCCGTGGGAACGGGGGGCTGGGGCACCTTCGTGTGTGCGGGGGCGGTGCGGTGTTCGGGAGGTGCCCCCGGTCCTCAAACGCCGGACGGGCTTGACTGGGTGGCCTCAATCGCCGGGGCGTGGTGGCCGGGCGGGGGTGATTGGGCCGCCCGGGTGGGCTTGTCCGGGTGGTTTTCCTTGCCAGGCGGGCGTAGTCGGGCGGGGGGTCTTGCTCTGCCGGGCGATGCTCAATACTGTGCGTTCTCGTTGTTCTGTGTTGCTTTTCTTCCGAATCTGTGAGGTGGATCGGTGGGTACGAAGCACGGCAGAAGGCTCCTCGGTGTGGTGCTGGCGATGGCGACCGCCGTCGGACTGGGGGTGACGGGGGCCGGTCCGGCGGCCGGGGAGCCGCCCGACGTGGGCAAGTTCCCCGCCGATGTGCACCAGTACCTCGAAGACCCCCGGATGACCGGCGAGGGCCAGGAACCCCCGCACGCCCGGCTGCGGCCGGTGAGCGAGGAGGCCCGCACGTGGGAGCGCAGCCTCGACGGCCAGTGGCGGTTCGCCCTCGCCGACCGGCCGCAGGACGCGCCGGAGGGCTTCTGGAAGGCGGACTACGACGCCTCCGGCTGGGACCGGGCGAAGGTCCCGCACACCTGGCAGACGGACGACAAGGACCACCCCCTCTTCCGTAACGTGCAGAGCGAGATGTCGCCCGACGACCCACCCAAGGTCCCCCGCGACGTCAACCCCACCGGCGCCTACGTCAGGGACGTGGAGGTGCCGCGCAGCTGGGACGGGCGACGCCAGGTCATCCGCTTCGACGGGGTGACCTCCGGCTGGTTCCTGTGGGTCAACGGGCACTACGTCGGCTACGACCAGGGGGGTTACACGCCCGCCGAGTTCGACGTCAGCGAGTATCTGCGGCCCGGAACCAACCGCGTCGCCGTCCAGGTCCACCGCTGGAGCGCGGGCTCGTATCTGGAGGACTACGACCAGTGGCGCTACGCGGGCATCTTCCGCTCCGTAGCGCTGTACTCCACGCCCAGGACGCGGATGGAGGACGCGTACGTCACCACCGACCTGGACGGCGAGTACCGGGACGCCAGGCTGCGGGCCGAGATCGATGTGCCGAGCGCCAAGGGCGGGGGCGAGGCCGGGAAGCGGGCCGAGGACAGCGGACAGTACGAGGTCACCGGCGTGCTCTACGACCCGCGCGGGCGCGAGGTGCGGCGGATGTCCGCCGACGTGGCGGACGGCAAGGCCGTGCTCGGCGCTGACATCAGCGAGCCGCGCCTGTGGTCGGACGAGACACCTGACCTCTACGCGCTGGAGCTGAGACTCCACGACCCCTCGGGGAAGACCACCCAGACCGTGCGCCAGGCGGTCGGCTTCCGTGAGGTCGAGGTCAAGGGCGAACAGCTCAAGCTCAACGGCAAGCGGATTCTCATCCGCGGCGTCAACCGTGCCGAGACCGACCCCGGCACCGGACGGCACGCCACCCGCGCCCGCATGGAGCAGGATGTACGGCTGATGAAGCGGCTGAACGTCAACGCCATCCGCACCTCGCACTACCCGTCCGACCCCTACCTCTACGAACTCGCCGACCGTGAGGGCATCCTCATCGACGACGAGATGGAGGTGGAGACCCACAGTCACGAGAACTGTCCGCACGACTGCCTCGCGGACCTGCCCGAGTGGCAGGAGGCGTTCCTCGACCGGCACCAGGCCATGGTCGAGCGCGACAAGAACCACCCCAGCGTCATCATGTGGGACACCGGCAACGAGGCGGGGCTCGGCAAGGCGCACGACACCATGGCCGCGTGGACCAAGCGGACCGACCCCACCCGGCCGCTGTACCACCAGTCCAACTCGCCCGACGGTGACGCGCCGTTCGCCGACATCGCGGGCCCCCGCTACCCGACACCGGCCTCCCTGGAACAGAAGGCCAAGACCTTCGGCAAGCCGATCGTGATGGGCGAGTACGCGCACGCCATGGGCAACAGCCTCGGCAACTTCCGCGAGTTCTGGGACGTCATGCGCGCCTACCCCAACGCCCAGGGCGGGTTCATCTGGGACTGGGCCGAGCAGAACATCCGCCGCCCCCTCATCACCACCCCCGACTCCTCCGGCAACGGCATCGCGGCAAGCCTCTCCGGCAGGCCCGAGGTCGTGGACGGCGCGCGCGGCAAGGCACTGCGGCTCTCGGGGCTCGACGACTTCGTCGAGGTCTACCGCGACCGGCGGCTCGACCTCACCGGCACCGCCGTCACCCTCGACGCCCGGGTCAGGCCCGCCGACACCTGGAGCGGTGACTTCACCATCGTCAGCAAGGGCGACCAGTACGTGCTGCGCATGAAGGACCGGGACACCCTGGAGTTCACCCTCACCAGTCAGGGCAAGCCCCGCACCGTCACCGCGAAGGTCCCGGACGGCTGGGCCGGAGCCTGGCACCGGGTCACCGGCGTCTACGACGGCAAGGCGCTGCGGCTGTACTGCGACGGCGAGCCGCTCGCCGGGACGGCGTGGTCGGGGCGGATCGACTACACCGGCTACGACGTGGGCATCGGCCGCAACACCGACACCATGGAGGACGGCTACGCGGGCCGCACCGCCAGCGGCACCGTGGACGAGGTCCGCGTCTACGGCAAGGCGCTCACCGCCCGCGCGCTCGCCGCCGACGAGGACCCCAGGCGCGAAGCCCTGCTCGCCCTTGACCTGGACGACTTCTCCCACAAGGGCGACTACCTCTCGTACGGGCTCTACGAATCCGGGGTGGACGGCCTGGTCTCCGCCGACCGGAGGCCCCAGCCGGAGACGGCGCAGCTCGCGTGGGTGCAGGCGCCTGTGCGGATCACCGACGTGAACGCCAGGTCAGGCAAGGTCAAGGTCACCAACGAGCGGGCCTTCACCGGCACCGGCGACCTCCGGCTGCGCTGGGAGGTGACCGAGGGCGCGCGGACCGTCGCAAGCGGCGGCCACCCGCTGGACGTCGCGCCAGGCGCCGACGCGGAGATCCAGCTGCCCGCGCCGCCGGACAGCCCCGGCGGCCTGGAGCGGTACCTCACCGTGCGGGCCGTCACGGTGAAGGACACCGACTGGGCCGAGGCCGGACACGTCGTGTCCTTCGGGCAGTTCGCCGTGGGTGGTGACAAGGTCCCCGGCCCCGCGCCGAAGCTGCCCGCCGACGAACCCGCCAAGGCCACGGAGCGGGCCGGGGCCGTCGTGGTGACCGGCGAGGACTTCCGCTACACCATCGACAAGAAGAAGGGCACGCTCACCTCGATGCGGGTCCGCGGCCGGGAACTGCTGCGTTCCGGCCCCGAACTCGACGCCTGGCGGGCGCCCATCAGCAACGAGCGCTCGGACTGGGGCACCGCCGAGGGAAAGCTGTGGCGCGCCGCTGGGCTCGACCGGCTGCGTACCACTGTCGAGGGGGTGGAGGTCACCGGCGACGACGGCACGGTAGCGGTCACCGTGCGCTCCACCGCCGCCGCGCCCGACGTCAGCGACGCGTCCTTCGGCCAGACGGTGACATATCGCGTCGACGGTTCGGGAGCCGTCACCGTCCGGCATCGGACCGAGTCGCGCGGCGGCATCCGCGAGTTGCCGTATCTGCCGCGCGTCGGACTCAAGTTGCGGGTCCCCGACCGGTACGACACGTTCCACTGGTACGGCAGGGGCCCGGTGGAGAACACCACCGACCGCAAGGACGGGACGCCGATGGGTGTCTGGTCGTCCTCGGTCCAAGGCCAGTACGTCGAGTATCTGAAGCCCCAGGACCACGGCAACCACGACGATGTGCGGTGGGCGGCGCTGACCGACGGCCGCACCGGCGGGCTGCTGGTCTCCGGTGACCTGGAGGCGGGCGCCAGCGCGTACGACGAACTCGACCGCGCGCCCTACCCGCACCTGCTCCGGCGCAACGCGGGCTGGCACACCCTGCACGCCGACCACGCCGTCAGCGGAGTGGGCGACACCCCCAACCCGGTCCGCGACCACTACCGGGCCAAGGCAGACCAGGCGTACGACTACACGCTGACGCTGCGGCCGGTCACGGAAGACGAGGCCGAACGGGGCCTGCGCTAGGTGTATGGACCCGCGGCGTTGTTGACGCGGTTGATCGGTGGTTTGCCTGCGAGTGCGGTGTGGCACTCCCCGCGCTGTGCCAGGGGTGCTTGCCCTGGCACAGCGCCGCCGTCGCGGCGGGAAGAGGTCTCCCGCCGCGACGGCGGCAGCGTGCGGTGGCCGGACCCGGCCGCGCGCGGCCGGGTCAGTCAGTCGCCGCCACGCCTCCGGCGTGACTCAGCGGCTGTCCGGCCCGCATTTCCCGGTGTCAGTGGTGGCCACCCGCTCCGTGGTCGTGCACGGAGTTCGTGGCCGCGATCTGCTTCCAGGACTTCGGCTTGACGGGCGCCTTGGCCTTGCCCTTCGCCACACCACGCTGCTGCGCGGCCGGGGCGATACCGGCCTGCTTCGCGGCGGGGACGGACGGCTTGGCCGTCGTGTACAGCCAGGTGTCGAACAGCTCGGCGAGCGGCTTGCCGGTGGACTTCTCGGCGAAGTGGACGAAGTCCTTCACCGACGCGGTGCCGTACTTGTTGACGGTCGGCCACTCCTTGAGGATGGTGAAGAAGTCCTCGTCGCCGACCTCGTTGCGCAGTGCTTGGAGGGCCATCGCGCCCCGGTCGTAGACGGCGATGTCGAACTGCTTGTCCGGGCCCGGGTCGCCCGGCTTGACGGTCCAGAACGCGTCGTCGGCCGGGCGCTGGTCGTAGACGTACTGCGCGAGCTCCTGCGCGGTGCCCTCGCCCTCCTTCTCCGACCAGAGCCACTGGCTGTAGCGGGCGAAGCCCTCGTTGACCCAGATGTCCTTCCAGTCCTTCAGCGAGACGCTGTCGCCGTACCACTGGTGCGCCAGCTCGTGCACCACGACGGAGACGTTGCTGCCCCGGTCGAAGGCCTTCTTGCCGTAGAACGGGCGGGTCTGGGTCTCCAGGGCGTAACCGGCCGGCACGTTCGGCACGTACCCGCCGACGGAGTTGAACGGGTAGGGCCCGAAGACCTCCTCCAGCCACTCCGTGATCTCGGTGGTGCGCTCGATGCTCGAACGCGCCGCGCCGTCGTTGGCTCCGAGGTCCTTGCTGTAGGCGTTGATGACCGGCAGCCCCGAGGCGGTGGTGTCCTTGGTGACGTCGAACTTGCCGATGGCGAGCGTGGCCAGGTACGTCGCCTGCGGCTTGTCCGAGCGCCAGCTGGTGCGGGTCCAGCCGAGCTTGGAGGTCTCCGACAGCAGCACGCCGTTGGAGATCGCCTGCGTGCCGTCCGGCACGGCGATGGAGATGTCGTACGTCGCCTTGTCCGTGGGGTGGTCGTTGCCGGGGAACCACCACGCCGAGCCCTCCGGCTCCTGCGCGATGACGCCGCCGTCGGGCGTACGGGCCCACGCGGTGAACCCGTCGATCTTGAGCTCGGAGGGCTTTCCGGCGTACCGGACGACCACGCTGATCTGCTTGCCCTTGGCCAGCGGCGTGGCGGGAGTGATCTCCAGCTCGTGCTTGCCCGAGGTGGCGAAGGCGGCCTTCTTGCCGTTCACCCGGACCTCGCTGACGGCGAGTCCGAAGTCGAGGTTGAAGCGCGACAGGTTCTGGGTGGTCTTGGCGGTCAGGGTCGCCGTGCCCTCCAGCAGGTCCGTCTTGGGCTGGTACTTCAGCCGCAGGTCGTAATGCGAGACGTCGTAACCGCCGTTGCCGTTCGCCGGGTAGTAGCTGTCGCCCACCCCCGGGGCGCCGGGCGAGGGCTGGGCTGCTGATGCCGGGATCGCCAGCAGAAGGCAGGCGGCGGCCGCACTCGGGGCGAGGAGTCTGTAACGCACGAGTCCTCCAACTCGGTCAGAGAACGATTGCCCCTGGTCGAGAAGGGCGATCGTTTGGTCTGGCTGACCCTATGTACTTCTGGTCCGCAGGGACATGACCATGGCGCCCACTGTCACATAATCGACATGCGGCGTCCGCTCAGCGCGCCTCCGTTGGCGCGAACCCGCCTCGCGCCCGGCGGGGAAACGGCCCGTCGGGCCCCTTCTGCCCGAGTGGTCCCCCGCGCTACCGTCCGCCCGTGCTGAAACCCGCGCGGGGCTCCCGCATCCAGTGGACAACGCTCATACTGGCGGCCGTCGCCGCCCTGATGGCCGCGCTTGTCACCCCGGTCGGCGCGCAGGCCGCCGACCGGCCCGGTGGCACGGTCATGGACGGCAAGAGCAGACCCGTCTACTCCTACCAGGACGCGATACGCGAATCGGTGTGGGTCGACACCAAGGTGGACAGCGACGCGGACGGCAGGACCGACCGGGTCGCCGTCGACATCGTGCGGCCCCGCGAGGCGGCGCGTAAGGGACGCGAGGTCCCCGTGATCATGGACGCGAGCCCGTACTACTCCTGCTGCGGGCGCGGTCTTGAGAGCCAGAAGAAGACATACGACGCGAACGGCAAGCCCGTCCAGTTCCCACTGTTCTACGACAACTACTTCGTCCCGCGCGGTTACGCGACCGTCCTCGTGGACCTGGCGGGGACCAACCGCTCCGACGGATGCGTCGACATCGGCGGCCAGTCAGACATCGCCTCGGCCAAGGCCGTCGTGGAGTGGCTGGGCGGCGGCGCCAGGGCGTACACCACCCGCACCGGAACCAGGAAGGCCACCGCGGGCTGGTCCAACGGGAACACCGGGATGATCGGCAAGAGTTACGACGGCACGATCGCCAACGGGGTCGCCGCCACCGGTGTGAAGGGGCTGAAGACCATCGTCCCGATCGGCGCCATCAGCTCCTGGTACGACTACTACTTCGCCAAGGGCGCCCCGCTGTACAACGGCGGACCCGACGGGCTGGCCGGTCGCGTGGAGAGCTCCGAGGCCCTGGCCAGGTGCGGCGCCGTCAAGCGCGACCTCGCCAAGGGCGCGCCCCGCACCGGGGACTGGACCCCGCTGTGGACGAAGCGCGACTACGTCCGCGACGCGTCGAAGGTCAAGGCCAGTGTCTTCGCCGTGCACGGCGGGCAGGACCTCAACGTCCGCATGAAGCACCTGGGCCAGTGGTGGGACCAGCTCGCCGACGCGGGCGTGGAGCGCAAGATCTGGCTGTCCCAGACCGGCCACGTGGACCCGTTCGACTTCCGCCGGGCCCAGTGGGTCGACACCCTGCACCGCTGGTTCGACCACACCCTCCTCGGTGTGGACAACGGCATCGAGCGCGAGCCGATGGCCGACATCGAGCGCGCCCCCGACCAGTGGTCCACCGACGCGGTGTGGCCCGCCGAGGGCACCGTGTCCACCACGCTGCGGCCGCGCGACGGCGACACGCCCGGCGTCGGTGTGCTCGGCACCGAGACGGCGAAGCCCGGCAGCACCGAGACGTTCACCGACGACCCGGCGCTGAGTGAGGCCGACTGGTCGGCGCACGTGGACGAACAGACCTCAAGCAAGGCGGGATTCACCACCCGGACCCTCGCCAAGGACCTGCGGCTGTCCGGCTCGGGCAAGGTCACCGTCACCGCGACGCCCACCACCCGCACCGCCCATCTCTCCGCCGTCCTGGTCGATCTGGGCCCCGACACCATCCGCCGCTACACCGCTGGGGGAGAAGGCATCACCAAGCTGGACACCCGCAGCTGCTGGGGCGAGAGCAGGACCGGCGACAGCGCCTGCTTCCTGGACACCAAGGCCGACACCCAGCGCGTCGACTATACCGTCTTCAGCCGTGGATGGGCCGACCTCGGCAATCACGCGGACGACCACACCGGCCGCCCGCTGACCCCGGGCAAGCCGCACACCATCACCCTCGACCTCGCGGCGAGCGACCATGTCGTCCCGGCCGGTCACCGGCTCGCGCTGATCATCGCGGGCACCGACAAGGGGCTGATCACCGCGCCAAGCAGCAAGCCCCAGCTCACCCTTGACCTCGCCGGCACCCGCGCGGACCTGCCGCTCGTCGGCGGCGCCCCCGCCCTCACGCCCGGCGACGCGACCGGGCGGGCGGCACCGGGTACGCCCCTTGCGGGCGTGCCGGAACCTGCGAAGATCGACCGTCTCCCGGCTGCGTCCGCACACAGCGAGCCGCGCCGCACACAGTGACCTGGGCGTCACTCACCGCGTGCCGGGGGCGTGGCGCCCGCCCCCGGCATGTTCGTGCCATCCCTGACAGGACTGCGATACGTGGTAAGGGGTAGCGGGCAAACAAATCTCTTGCTAGTTGCCCCTTGAAGGAAAGGTCCACGCGTGTCGGAGAACAAACAGGAACGGGGCGGACGCGGCGACCCGACGGTGGAGTCGAGCGTTCCAGGAAGCCCCCACCGGACACCGGTTCCGCAGACCGACCGGATCGTCTTCGGTGTCACAGCGGTACTCACGCTGGCGTTCGTCGTCTGGGGAGCCGTCGCCACCGACGCGCTCAAGGACGTTTCGGGCGACGTGCTGAAGGAACTCATCCACCATGGTGGATGGGCGTTCATGCTGGCCGCCTCCGGGTTCGTGGTCTTCGCGCTGTGGCTGGCGATGAGCCGCTACGGAAAGATCACCCTCGGTAAGGAGGGGGAGGAGCCGGAGTTCAAGACCGTCTCCTGGGTCGCGATGATGTTCAGCGCGGGCATGGGCATCGGGCTCATGTTCTACGGCGTCAGCGAGCCGATGTCGCACTTCCTCGACCCGCCGCCGGGCAGCGACCCGAAGAACGGCTACGAGGCCATGCAGACCTCGATGGCCACCACGCTCTTCCACTGGACCCTGCACCCGTGGGCCATCTACGCGGTCGTGGGCCTCGCCATCGCCTACAGCACCTTCCGGCGTGGCCGCAGGCAGACCATAAGCGCCGTGTTCACCCCGCTCATCGGCAAGAAGCACGCCAACGGCGCGGGCGGCCGGGTCATCGACATCCTCGCCATCTTCGCCACGCTCTTCGGCTCGGCCGCCTCGCTCGGCCTCGGCGCCGTGCAGATCGGCAGCGGCATGGAGAAGCTGGACTGGATGGATGACGCGAGCACCGGGCTGCTCGTCGCCATCATCGCGGTCCTGACGGTGGCGTTCATCGCCTCCGCCGTGTCCGGCATCGCCAAGGGCATCCAGTGGCTGTCCAACATCAACATGGTGCTGGCGCTGGCGCTGGCCCTCTTCGTGTTCGTCGCCGGCCCGACCATCGTCATCCTCGACATGCTGCCCACCTCCATGGGCGCCTACCTGGGCGACCTTCCGGAGCTGGCCGGCCGCACCGAGGCGACCGGTGGGCAGGGCGTCGCCGACTGGCTCAGCAGCTGGACCGTCTTCTACTGGGCCTGGTGGATCTCCTGGACGCCCTTCGTCGGCATGTTCATCGCCCGCATCAGCCGCGGGCGCACCATCCGCCAGTTCGTCGGCGGCGTGATCCTCGTGCCGAGCACCGTCAGCCTGCTGTGGTTCGCGGTCTTCGGCAGCTCCGCCATGAAGCTCCAGGCGGCCGACAAGCTGGGCTCCGACCCGTCCCCGGAGGGGCGGCTGTTCGAGGTGCTTGAGCAGTACCCGATCGCCACCATCACCAGCATCCTGGTCATGGTCCTGGTCGGCATCTTCTTCGTCTCCGGCGCCGACGCCGCTTCCATCGTCATGGGAACGCTTTCCCAGAAGGGCTCCTTCGAGCCCAGCAAGATCGTCGTCGTCTTCTGGGGTGTGGTGACCGGTGCGGTGGCGGCCATCATGCTGATGGTCGGCGAGGGCGGCAGCGATGTGCTCACCGGACTGCAGAACCTCACCATCCTGGTGGCCGCGCCCTTTGTGCTGGTGATGGTGGGCATGTGCGTGGCCCTCATGCGCGACCTGCGGCACGACCCGCTGATCGTGCGTGGTGAGAAGGGCGAGGAGGCCGTGGAGATGGCCGTCATCGCGGGCCACGAGAAGTACGCGGGCGACTTCGAGTTCCACATCGGCCCCGGCTCCGGGGCCACGGAGGCCGAGGACGAGCCGGCCTCCGCAGGCAAGTCGTAGCGCCCGCCGTTCGCTGGGTGAGGGCCTTCGCGCGCCGCTGTGCGCGAAGGCCCTCAGCTATGAGCGCCCCCGACCACCCGGGGTTCAGCGGGTGAGTACGCCCCCGCCGCCCCGCCCCGCGTACGCCACGGGCCGGTGACCGCCGCGCGGCCGCGGCCACCCCGGTTCGGCGCCGGGCGCGGTGACCGCCCCGAACGCCACCGCCAGCGCGTCCCGCCAGTGCCGGGGCGGCGTCAGCCCCGCCTCGGCCCACCGGTCGTGCCCGAGCACGCTCCACGCGGGGCGCTGCGCGGGCCGGTTGAGCTGGGCGCCGTCCACGGGTAGTACCCGGTCCGGGTCGGCCCCGGCGAGCCGGAAGACCTCGCGCGCCAGGTCGTACCAGGTGGTCCGCCCTCCGGCGGTGGCATGGAAGATGCCGGCCGCCTGCGAAGCGGGCAGCCGCCCGAGCGCGAGGAGCCGCCCGGCGACATCCCGGGCCCAGGTGGGCTGGCCGTGCTGGTCGTGGACGACGGCGACGGTGCCGTCCTCGGTGGCGGTGGCCCGATCGGCCAGGGAACGGATGAAGTTGCGTCCGTACGCCCCGTACAGCCAGGCCGTACGGACGACGGTTCCGGTGCGCGGCAGCTCTTCGAGTACGGCGCGCTCCCCGGCCAGCCGGGTGCGGCCGTACGCGGTGCACGGCTGCGGCCGGGCGGTCTCGTCGTACGGAACCGCGGCCTTGCCGGGGAAGACGTAGTCGGAGGAGACGTGCAGCAGGCGGGCGCCCGACGCCGCGCAGGCGCGGGCCAGGCCGCGCACCGCTTGGCCGTTGACCCGCAGCGCCTCGCGCTCGTGCGACTCGGCGCCGTCCACGTCCGTCCACGCGGCGCAGTTGACGACGACGGCGGGGCGCGTACGGCGCACGGCGCGCGCCACCGCCTCGGTGTCCGTCAGGTCGAGGTCCGCGCGGGTCAGCGGCAGCGCGGGAACGGACGCCGCGGCCAGCCGTGCGCACAGTTCCCGGCCGAGCGTGCCGCCCGCCCCGGTGATCAGCCAGCCGTTCACCGGGCCACACTCCGCTGCCACCGGTCGCCGCCGCGGCGACGGTCGTCATCGGAAGGCCGCGGTCTGGTCTGGCGGCCCGGCAGGGCACGGGCGCCGGGGACGGCCGGTCCTGTGCCGGGGCCCTGCGGGTCGTGTGGGGAGCGGACGGAGCGGGAGCCGGTCAGAGCGGTCCCACCTGCGACGAGATTTCTCATGGCGATTCCGGGGGTCGGGGGCGGTTGAGGAAGCGGAAGCGCGGGTCCGGCCGGGAAGCCACGCGGGGACGGAGAGAGCCCAGGACGGCTTCCCGGGCCGGACCCGGGGGGCCGACGGGGCCACAGGACGCGGCCTGACCGGGGCCGAGTCACGTCGCGCCGCCATCCGTTGCCGGTGTGCGGCGCCGGATTGCCGCCGGGCGCGGCGGCGCGGCCGCCCCCGGGCCGGGACATCGCGGCTTGGGGCCGTTCTCCGCTCCGCAAAGGGAACGAAGGAGGGTCGCGGCCATGCGGCGGGGAAGGAGACGGCACGCGGCGCTGAGCCTGCGTTTCCGGCCGGACGTTGTTGTTGCGCTGCGGGACACGTGGTTAGCTTAGGCTTACCTAAGTAGAGGTCGCCACGATCTCCGTGTGACCTCACCCACAATCGCTTCGTATGTGCCCACACATCACCAGTTCCCCTCATTTCCCGATAAGCCCCCAGGTCCTGACGGCTCATGAGGCAGAAACGCAGGTTGCCGATGCGTGTCCCGTTCACCGGCCCGCCCTTCCGCGAGCCGCTTCCCCCAGGGGTGCCGGCGGCTCCGGCACCCGGCACGAACCCACGTCGTACGGTGGCCGACCCGGCCGCGCCCGCCACGGCGCGGAACGTCGGCGCTCTGGTTCCGGTGGCGCCCGGCGGCGTACCACGAGGCACGGTGCGGCGACACCGGCTGGGCAGCGGCGCGCTCGCCGCCGAGCGGGACGTCTGGGTCTACGAACCGCCGGGCCCGCAGCCCGACGAGGCCGACGTCCTCGTGCTACTCGACGGTGACGTGTGGTTCGGGCGGCTCGCCTTCGGTGCCGTGCTCGACCGGATGATCGCGGTCGGAGCGCTGCCGCCCCTGATGGTGCTGGCACCGGACGCGGCCGACCAGCCCACCAGGGCCAGGGAATTCGGTGGCAGGGACGCGTATGTGAACTTCCTGGCGGCCGAGTTGCTGCCGCGCGCGGCCGCCTGCTGGCCGGTGACGTACGACCCGGCCCGTACCGTCGTCGCCGGTCAGGGACTCGGCGGAGTCACCGCGCTGTACGCGGGGTTCGCCGCGCCGATGCGCTTCGGGAACGTGCTGGCCCAGTCGCCGTCCCTCGGATGGCGGCCGGACGGCGAACCCGAACAGGACCAGGAGCCATGGATCACCCGTCGGTTCACCGACAGCGCCCCGCGAGAACTGCGCATCCACCTCCAAGCAGGACTGCGCGAGCGGGGCGTGCTCGAACAAACCCGGGGCCTGCGCGACGCGCTACGCGCCCGCGACTACCCCGTCACCTGCACCGAGTTCAACGACGACCGCGACCACGACCACAACCAACCCCACGGGGCCGACGGCCTCGCTGACGGCCTCATCACCCTGCTGGGCCGCGGCACGCGCTGACGACCCACCCTCCGTGCCGTGCGACGTCTGACCTGTCCTCTGAACCTCGCACACGACCGCCCACCGGCGATGCCCATTCCCCCCAGGGGACCCACCGGCCCGCTCGCCTCTGGTGCCGGTCCCGCCCTCGTGCTCCCCGCGAGTCCTGGCGGTCTCCAAGGCCCTGGCCGCCGGCGCCTCGCGGGGAGCGCTCAGCTCGCGGCGCTTTCTGCGCTGTCTGTGCTGTCTGGTGGTGGTCGCTGGTGGCCGTCGCCGGTGGCGGGGCGTCGAACGGGCCGCGCCCCCGCCGCCGCTGGCTGGACACCGCCGTCGGGGCGCCGTCGCCCCGGTGTCAGGCCGCCAGCGCGGCCACTTCCGCGGCGCAGCCCCAGGCGACGGTGATACCGGCCCCGCCGTGTCCGTAGTTGTGCACGCAGCGGGCTCCGCCCGGCAGGACGGCCCGCTCAAGCCGGACGCGGGAGCGCGCGGGCCGCAGCCCGACGCGGTGCTTGATGACGCGCGCCGTGGCGAGGGCGGGGTGGACCCGCGCGCAGCGCCGTACGATCGCCTCGGCCGTCGCCGGGTCGGGGACCAGGCTCCACTCGTCCGCTCGCGCCGTGCCGCCGAGCACCACACCGTACGGCTGCGGCAGCACGTACAGCGTGTCCGTGGACAGGGGGTCGGCGGCCACCAGCCACTGGTCGATGCCGGGGTTCTCCACGATCACCAACTGTCCCTGCACCGGGTGCACCCCGGGATCGGGCACCAGCTCCCGCGCGCCCAGTCCGGTGCAGTTCACCACCAGGGGCGCCGCCCGTCCTGCCTCGTCCAGCGATCTGACGGCGCGCGTGTCGACGGTGCCGCCGGCGGCCGCCAGCCGCTGCCGCAGATACCGCAGATGCGTGGGCATGTCGATCAGCGGCGTACGCGCCCGCAGCCCCGTACCGAACCCGGCAGGCAGCTCATCCGCCGTGGCCGCCCGCAACCCCGGCAGCTCGTCGGCCCACGCGCCCAAGGCGCCGCGCTCGACGCCCGCTTGTGTTCCCTCGGCCATCCGCACTCCGGTCACGGCCGGGTCGTCGGCGAGCGCGGCCAGCGCCTGGAAGGAGTGCGTCGCCCAGCGGCCCACGTCATCCACTGGCTCGATGCGGTACGGCCACCACAGGCCACCGGCGACCGCCGAGGTCGTCTCCGCTGCCGCGTCCCGGCTCCACACCGCCACCCGCCGCCCACCCTCGGCCAGCGTGACGGCACACGTCAGACCTGTCACTCCCGCGCCCACAACGATCACATCGCGCCCCATGCGGGGACGCTATCCGCTCACCGGCCCACCGCACGAGCCCTCCGGAGGCCCGTCCGGAAGACCTGCCCGTACGCACTGTCCGGGGCCCGTCCGTCACGCGCCGGTGCGCGCCCGGCTTCGTATGCCGTATGCGCCGCACCCACGTGCCGTACGCCGGTGCCGCGTCCGCCCCGTATCGCGGGGCCGGTGCCGCGTACCGGCGTCCGCTCCGGCGCGCTCACCTCATCTCACCACGTACGTCCCCAGCCCCGACCACGCCTCCATCCGAGGACATGTCGGCGGCGGCCGACCGTCGGGGAAGCGCCCCAGGCACGTGCCGTCCTACGCGAATGTGCCCGGCCGGGCACGGAACGGGTCGCGAGTGGGAATACTCCGGAGATGACCCCGAAGTACGCGACATTCGGGCTGGCGCCGGCGACGCGCGTCGGCGAGGCGCCGTCCGGCGGCGAATACCGCTCGCAGCGCGAGTTCCTCGACTTCACCATCGACGGCAGACCCCTGCTGCTGCGGCTCGCCGAGCCCGACGCGGTATCACCGCTCGCCGCCGACCTCGGCCCGTCCATCCGCACCGCGCGGGGACGCCGACTGCTGCTGGACAGCGACGCACCGCTGGCGGGGAACCGGTACGTCATCTACGGATGCCCGGAGTGTGAGGGGCTGGACTGCGGGGTGGTCACCGCCGTGATCGAGCGGGACGGCGCCGACGTCATCTGGCGCGACTTCGCCTGGCAGACCAGCGAGGTGCCCGATCTGCGGCTCAACGGCTACCCGGGCGTCGGCCCGTTCCGCTTCCGCGGCGCGGAGTACCGGGCGGCCCTCGCACGGCTCCCGGCCGACGACGAGGCGGCCGCGCCACCGCGCCGGGGGCTGCGGGTGCTGCCCTTTGTGCGGCGTGTCGACGCCCTCAGCAAGCTGGCCGCCGCGCTGCGCGGCATCGGAGCACGTTCACCCGGCGGGTCCGGCCGTACGGGCCGGAGAGACGCCACCGGATGACGCAGCCGCCAGGCGCAGAGCCCTAAGGGGCCCCAGGCCGCCGGCACCAGAGGATGCAGGTGTGCCCCGCCGGGGGCGCGGGGAACTGCGCGCCCAGCCACGACGCACCCGCGGTCGGCGACGCACGGCCAGAGCCCCTCCCAGCACGATCCGCCGACCACAGCCGAGAGGAGTGCCGAGCCCCAGGAGCGCGGAGCTCTGGGCGCCGAGCCCCAGGCGTGCCGACCGTCCCCCGTCGCGTCCGGCCCCCTCACCCGCGCGAAAACCGCGAGACATCAGGCAGCGGCTCGGCGTTAGGATCTCCTTCTGATGACTGCCAATCTCGTCGCAAAAAACCTCGCCGCAGGTCACGGAGACCGCACGCTCTTCTCGGGTCTCGATCTGGTCGTCGGGCCGGGGGACACCATCGGGCTCGTCGGAGCCAACGGGGCGGGCAAATCGACACTGCTGCGCATCCTCGCGGGCCTCGCCGTCCCGGAGGAGGGCACCGTCAGCCTCAGCCCGCCGCACGCGACCATCGGCCATCTGCCGCAGGAACACGAGCGGCGCACCAGCGGCGGCTCGCATCCGGAGACCGGCGCCGAGACCGTACGGGACTTCCTGGCCCGCCGCACCGGTGTCACCCAGGCACAGGCCGCCCTCGACTCCGCCACCGAGGCGCTGGTGGCCGAACGGCCCGGCGCCGACGACACGTACTCCGTCGCACTGGAGCGGTGGCTCGCACTCGGCGCCGCCGACCTGGAGGAGCGCGCCGAGGAGGTCACTGCCTCGCTGGGGCTCACGGTCGGCCTCGACCGGCCGATGACCGCGCTCTCCGGTGGCCAGGCGGCGCGAGCCGGGCTGGCCTCCCTGCTGCTGAGCCGGTACGACATCTTCCTGCTCGACGAGCCGACCAACGACCTGGACCTCGACGGACTGGCGCGGCTGGAGAACTTCGTCAGCGGGCTGCGCGCCGGGACCGTCCTGGTCAGCCACGACCGCGAGTTCCTGGCCCGCACGGTCGACAAGGTCCTCGAACTCGACGTGACCCAGCAGCAGGTGCGTCTCTTCGGCGGCGGTTACTCGGCGTATCTGGAGGAGCGCGAGACCGCGCGGAGGCACGCCAGGGAGCGGTACGAGGAGTACGCGGACACCCGCGCGTCCCTGGAGTCACGGGCCCGCACCCAGCGCAACTGGATGGAGAAGGGCGTCAGGAACGCCCGCCGCAAGGCGCCGGACAACGACAAGATCGGCCGCAACGCACGCGTCGAGGCCACCGAGAAGCAAGCGGCGAAGGCGCGCCAGACCGACAAGATGATCGAACGCCTTGAGACCGTCGAGGAGCCCCGTAAGGAGTGGGAGCTCCAGATGGAGATCGCCGCCGCGCCGCGCTCCGGCGCGGTCGTGGCGACGCTGCGCGGCGCGGAAGTGCGGCGCGGCACCTTCCATTTCGGGCCGGTGGAGCTCCAGATCGACTGGGCGGACCGGGTGGCCATCGTCGGGGCCAACGGCTCAGGGAAGTCCACACTGCTGGCCGCCCTCCTGGGCCGCCTGCCGCTGGACTCGGGGCACGCCGCGCTCGGCCCCGGTGTGGTCGTCGGCGAGGTGGACCAGGCCCGCGCGCAGCTGTTCAGCGAGGAGGCCGACGCCGCGCGGGAGGACGCCGTTGTCCGGTCCGGCGCGCGCGGGGGTGCGGCCGGCGCCGGGGGTGTGTCCCTGCTCGACGCGTTCGGAGCCATCGCCTCAGAGCTGGAACCGGCCGAGGTCCGTACCCTGCTGGCCAAGTTCGGGCTGACGGCCGCCCATGTGCTGCGGCCCGCCCACACGCTGTCCCCGGGCGAACGCACCCGGGCCGCGCTCGCCCTCCTGCAGGCCCGGGGCGTCAATCTGCTCGTCCTCGACGAGCCGACGAACCACCTCGACCTCCCGGCCATCGAGCAGCTGGAGTCCGCGCTCGCCTCGTACAACGGCACACTGCTGCTCGTCACGCACGACCGGCGGATGCTCGACGCCGTGCACACCACGCGCCGCATCGAGGTCGCCGAAGGCCGCGTCAAGGAAAGCTGACCCGGACCCGGACCCGGACCCGGCGCAGGCCGCAAGCCCGGCACAGCGAGTCGCCAGTGCTCACTGGCCGAGCAGGTCACCAGCACGGCAGGGCAGCGCGCTGCTCGGTAGGGCGGGCAGCGCTGCCCAGTGCGGACCCGCGCCCACCACCGAGCGAGCGGCCACGACCCCGGCCGGAGGCCGCCGCCCGGCGGCGGCCGGTTGGCTCCCCGGTCTCCGCCGGGAAGCGAACCGCCCGGTCGCCGCCGGGGAGCCAACCATCCAGTCTCCGCCGGGAGACGGACCGCCCGCCCTCCGCGGTGAGACGGGCCGCCCGCCGCGCCTCGCCACCCGCCCGCCGCGGGCGGTCGTCGCTCAGCCCCGCTTGGGGTCGACCAGGCCCGCCCGGCGCAGCGCGTCGGCCATCGCGCCGCTCGCCGGAGCCGCTTCGCGACGGGCGCCGCCCCCGCCCGCGCCGGAGCGGGCTCCTCCACCGCCTCCCGTACGCGCGCCCTGGCCACCGCCCGAGCCGCCCTGCCGCTGCTGCGGCGTCGCGCGACGGGCGCCGCCGCGCTCGGCCCGGTCCCGGCCGCCGCGCTCCTGGCCGCCGCCGGAGGAAGCCGACGCTGTGGCCTCGTCGTCCAGCCGCAGGGTCAGCGCGATCCGCTTGCGCGGGATGTCCACGTCGAGCACCTTGACCCGCACGATGTCACCCGGCTTCACCACGTCGCGCGGGTCCTTCACGAACGTCTTCGACATCGCCGAGACGTGCACCAGGCCGTCCTGATGCACGCCGACGTCGATGAACGCCCCGAAGGCGGCCACATTGGTGACGACGCCCTCAAGCAGCATCCCCGGCGCGAGGTCGCCGATCTTCTCGACGCCCTCCTTGAAGGTGGCCGTCTTGAAGGCGGGCCTCGGGTCGCGGCCGGGCTTCTCCAGCTCCTTGATGATGTCGGTGACCGTCGGCAGACCGAAGGACGCGTCCACGAACTGCGCCGGGTCGAGGCGGCGCAGCACCGCCGTGTTGCCGATCAGCGAACCGACCTCGCTGCCCGCCGACTTCACCATGCGGCGCACCACCGGATACGCCTCCGGGTGCACGCTGGAGGCGTCCAGCGGGTCGTCACCGCCACGGATGCGCAGGAAGCCCGCGCACTGCTCGTACGCCTTCGGGCCGAGCCTGGCCACGTCCTTGAGGGCCTTACGGCCACGGAACGGACCGTTCGCGTCGCGGTGCGCCACGATGTTCTCGGCGAGGCCCGCGCTGATGCCCGACACCCGGCCCAGCAGGGGAGCGGAGGCGGTGTTGACGTCGACTCCCACGCCGTTCACACAGTCCTCCACGACCGTGTCGAGCGAGCGCGAGAGCTTCACCTCGGACAGGTCGTGCTGGTACTGGCCGACGCCGATCGACTTCGGGTCGATCTTGACCAGCTCGGCGAGCGGGTCCTGGAGCCGCCGCGCGATCGACACGGCGCCGCGCAGGGAGACATCGAGGCCGGGCAGCTCCTGCGAGGCGAAAGCGGACGCCGAGTACACCGAGGCGCCCGCCTCCGACACCATCACCTTCGTCAGCTTCAGATCGGGATGCTTCTCGCACAGCTCCGCCGCGAGCCTGTCCGTCTCGCGGGACGCCGTGCCGTTGCCGATCGCGATCAGCTCGACACGGTGCTCCCGCGCCAGCCGGGCGAGGGCGGCCAGCGACGCCTCCCACTTCTGCTGCGGAACATGCGGATAGATCGTCTCCGTCGCCGCGACCTTGCCGGTCGCGTCCACGACGGCCACCTTCACGCCCGTACGGAAGCCGGGGTCAAGGCCCATCGTGGCGCGCGTGCCCGCCGGGGCGGCCAGCAGCAGATCGCGCAGATTGGCCGCGAACACCCGCACCGCCTCGTCCTCTGCGGCCTGCCGCAGGCGCAGCCGCAGATCAATGCCGAGGTGCACGAGGACCCGGGTGCGCCACGCCCAGCGAACCGTGTCGGCCAGCCAGGCGTCACCGGGACGGCCGCGGCCTGAGATCCCGAAGCGCCGCGCGATGGCCTGCTCGTACGCGCTGGGGCCCGCCTCCTGAGAGGGCTCCTCCGGCTCCAGCGTGAGGTCGAGGATCTCCTCCTTCTCCGCACGGAACATCGCCAGCACCCGGTGCGAGGGCAGCTCGGTGAACCGCTCGGCGAAGTCGAAGTAGTCGGCGAACTTCGCGCCCGCCTCCTCCTTGCCCTCCCTGACCTTCGCCGCCAGCCGCCCGCGCGTCCACATCCGCTCGCGCAACTCGCCGATCAGGTCCGCGTCCTCACCGAACCGCTCGGTGAGGATCGACCGCGCGCCGTCCAGCGCCGCGGCCTCGTCGGCGACGCCGCGCTCCGCGTCCACGAAGGCGGCGGCAGCGGCGCGCGGCTCCACCGACGGGTCGGCCAGCAGCCCGTCGGCGAGCGGCTCAAGACCGGCCTCCCGAGCGATCTGGGCCTTGGTGCGCCGTTTGGGCTTGAACGGCAGGTAGACGTCCTCCAGCCGCGCCTTGGAGTCGGCGGCGAGAATCCGCGCCTCCACGGCCTCGTCGAGCTTGCCCTGCGAGCGCACGGATTCGAGGATCGCGGCTCGCCGCTCCTCCAGCTCCCGCAGATAGCGCAGCCGCTCTTCGAGCGCGCGCAGCTGCGCGTCGTCGAGCATCTCGGTCGCTTCCTTGCGGTAGCGCGCGATGAACGGCACGGTCGAACCGCCGTCGAGCAGCTCGACGGCTGACTTCACCTGTCGTTCCCGTACGCCGAGTTCTTCGGCGATCCGGCCTTCGATGGACGTCGTCACGATCACGCTCCGCTTTCTGTCTGAACCGCGACCTGCATTGTGGCAGGTGCCTGCGACAGAGCCGCGGCTGCCGACCCGCCCGCGCGGGTCGGACCCGACGGGGCGGGCCGGGCGGGGCGCGGGGAGCCGCCGCGACCGGCGGGGGCAGCGGGAGGCCGGGGCCGGAGCGTGGCCGGGGAGAAGGCCGCACGCCGGGCGTCAAGAAGCCGCCGTCCGTACCGCTGAAGCGGTACGGACGGCGGCGGTTCAGGCAGCGGGGCGCGCGGTCACACCCTGCGGCGACGGGGGCCGGTCCCGCGTGAGGCTCCGCCGAAGAGCCGCGCGAGGACGCGGAACGGGAGCGTTACCACCGCGGCGAGTGTGCCGCCGATGGAGCGCAGGACATCTGCGATGGCACGGAACACGGAATCCTCCTTGTCGGGCCGCAGCCGCTCACGAGCTGAGGCCACCGGATGGCTTGTGTCACCGGGTAGCCCGAGCCGCCCCGAGTAAACCGCTACCAGCGCGTTCGTGAACCCGACACTCGGCAGCGGGACTCGGCGCTCCGCGCCCGTCCCCCTGCCCGCGTCGCCGTCCCGCCCTGCGCGTGAACCGGCCCCGGGCGCTCGCTTGGCCTCAGCGGGCGGCGGGCGGCGAGTAGCCAGTGGCGTGCCGTGTCGGCGACCGGCGGGCTGGTCAGTCCTTCCGGTCAGCCCTTGCCGGTGAGGTCCGCCGGGAACGCGCCCGCCGTCAGGGCGGCGGTCACGAAGACGGTGGCCAGTTCGGTCAGCCGCGCCACGCCCTCGGCACCGAGGTGGTCGTACGGTGCCCGGTCCAGCCGGTCCGTCTCGTTCTCCAGCTCCTTGCGCAGCTCGGTGCCGTTCGGCGTCAACTCACCCTCGGCGTTGAGCAGACCGCGCGCCCGCAGCCGGTCCTCGGCGGCCGCCCACTCCTCGACGGTCCAGCCGCGGGTCGTGCGGGCCCACTTCGGCGACGGCCCGTGACTACTGGCCGTGTGGCTGACGAGCGCCTCGACACCGTCGAGTTCAGCTCCCATCAGCAGCGTCAGATGGCCGTCACCGCGGTGCTCGCGCAGCAGCGTGGCGGCGTGCCAGAACGCCAGGTGCGGCGCCTCCGGCACCGGGAGGTCGGCGTGCGCGGCGTACAGCGGGCGTGCGGCGCGTGAGCAGGCTTCGGCGGCGCGCAGCCCGAGTTCGGCGGCCTCGGCCATCTCCTTCGAGGCGATGACTTCCTCGCCGAGCAGCCGCCGCAGCGTGGCGTCCGCGGCGGCGAGCCGGGCGTCGATAGCGGCCTGCGGCGAGAGCGCGTCCCACACCGCGGGGACATGCTCGGCGACGACGTCGTGCTTGAAGTTGTAGAACGTCGCCGTGACCGTGCCCGCGCCGACGCGGCCGAGCGGGGCGGCGCGCCCGGCGAAGTAGGCGGCGCCGCCCACGGCACCGGCGAGAGCCAGCTTCTCGGTGTACTCCGGGGCGAAGTAGACGCAGGAGTGGAGGGGGTTGAGAACGTTGTGGCAGCGCCGTCCGGCGCGCTCGGGCAGTGACGTCATGCTCCGCACGCTACTCGTAAGTAGAAGCCGCTGGAAGGTGGGTGCGGACGGCTGATCCGGTGCCCGTACGGCGCCCGGCGCCGTCTCCCTGCCGCAGTGCGGGAGGGCGGGGGCCGCCGCCTTCCTCAGGCGTGCGGCAGCGTCCACCGGAAGTGCGGGGCCCGGCGTTCGAGGAAGGCGGTGACGCCCTCCGGAGTGTCGTCGCTGGTCCTCGCCTGCTCCGCCCAGTACGCGATCCGCGTGCGATCGGCGGGCCGTGCCACGAACTCCTTCGCCGCGGCCTGCGTCAGCTGTGACCTGGACGCCAGGACGCGTGAGAAGCCGGCCACACGCTCGTCGAACTCCTCCGGCGCCAGCACTTCGTCCACGAGGCCGGTCAGGAACGCCCGCTCGGCGTTGATCAGCTCGGCGGAGAAGAGCAGATACTTCGCGGAGGCCGGGCCGACCAGGCTCACCAGCCGTTCCGTCGACGAGGCCGGGTAGACGATGCCGAGCTTCGCCGGGGTGATGCCGAACGCGCTGTCGTCCGTGGCGAACCGCAGGTCGCAGGCGGCGGCGAGCTGGCAGCCTCCGCCGACGCAGAAGCCGCGGATGGCGGCGAGGGTGGGCTTCGGGAAGGCGGCCAGCGCCTCCTCGGCGCGCACCGCCAGCCCCTGCGACTCCTCACCCCGGTCGATCAGGGAGCCGATGTCGGCGCCCGCGCAGAAGGTGTCGCCATCACCGGTCAGAACCAGGGCCCGTACGTTGCTGTCGATGGTGAGCTTGTCGAGCAGCGGGGGCAGCTCGCGCCACATCTCGTACGTCATCGCGTTGCGCTTGGCAGGGTTGTGGATCATGACGGTCGCGATGCCGTCGGCGACCGAGTACAGCAGGCAAGGCTCCATGTACGGATCGTATCGGCGGTTACCCGTGCGTACGGATGTGATCTCGCTCGCGTGATCCCCGACCGGGTCGCCCATCACGCAGAGTGAGACTCTCACATATGGCGAAAGGGGAGAATTCCCCACCCGCCGCGCGGAAAGTGGGTGATGGGATCGGGGGGCGACACCTTCGGCACACTGGTTACGGAACGTAGTCGATCAACGTTCTCGGTTTTCGGTGGACAAGATGTGTCGTGCGAGTAAGCCTGGCATCCCCGGCCGGTCAAAAGACGTCGATAAGCGCTGACTTGTGTTCAGTGCGCCGGTACGGACCCTCGCATTCCCAACACTCGTCACCAGTGGTAGAGCTGCGGCGATAGGTGGGTATCGGACATGGAGATCCTCGGGAGCGTCCCGTCTGATCCTGGACAGGCCCCGCCCCGCAGGGCTGTCACGTACGAAGGTGTCTGGCGGTTCACCGCGCCCGCCACGGACGCCTCCGTCCCGCAAGCCCGGCACGCGGTGCGCGATCTGCTCAAGAACCAGCGCGTGCCCACCCCCGACGACGTGCTGCAGACCCTGCTGCTGATCGTCTCCGAGCTGGTCACCAACGCCGTACGGCACGCGGCGCTGCTGTCGCCCGAGATCGCCGTGGAGGTCTCGATCGGTCCGGAGTGGGTCAAGGTCGGCGTGGAGGACAACCACCCGTACCGGCCGAAGGCCCTGGTCGCCGACCAGGGCCAGACCGGCGGGCGAGGACTGCTCCTGGTGAAGGTGATGGCCGACGAGCTGGGGGGGACCTACGACGTCGAGCACACCGCGAGCGGCGGCAAGGTCGTCTGGGCCGCGCTGCCGCTCGTCGCTACCATCCCGCGGCAGTGCCCGTGATCTCCCGGATCGTCGGCCGCGCCGAGTCCAGCACATCCATGAACCAGGCTGAGAACGTCCGCTCGCCACGCAGCTTGTCGAGCTCGCCGGGCGTGACGAACACGGTCTCGGCGATCTCCTCAGGGTCGGGCCGCAGCTCGGTCCCGATCAGCCCGGCGAAGAGGTGGTTGTACTCCTGCTCCACCAGCCCTGAGGCCGGGTCAGGGTGGTTGTACCGCACCGTGCCGGCCTCCCGCATCAGCTTCGGCGCAGCACCCAGTTCCTCGCTGGTGCGCCGGGCGGCGGCGACGAACGGCGGCTCGTCCGGATACGGGTGGCCGCAGCAGGTGTTGGACCAGACGCCGGGGGAGTGGTACTTGCCGAGCGCCCGCTGCTGAAGCAGCAGCCTCCCCCGGTCGTCGAAGAGGAAGACCGAGAACGCGCGGTGCAGCCGCCCGGGCGCCTGATGCGCGGAGAGCTTCTCCGCCGTGCCGATCGTGTTGCCGTCCTCATCGACCAGTTCCAGCATGATCGGTTCCGAGGCGTCTGGCCCGGGGAGCGTCGCACTGTCGGTGGAGCGGCCTGTGGCTGGTGTGATCGGCATGACCATCCTCGTCGTCGTCTTCGGCCTGCAAGTCTGCCGTATGACAGCGGCACACGTCAGTGGCACAACTTAGCCTCGTGGACGGCGTGTCCACCGGGTTCGAGCTGAAACGTGCAGTGCTCGACGTCGAAGTGCTCTCCCAGGCAGCACTGCAGGTCGTGCAGCATCCTCTCGTGTCCGGCCCAGTCCAACACATCCTGGCTCACCACCACATGCGCCGACAGCACCGGCATCCCCGAGGTGATCGTCCAGACGTGCAGATCGTGCAGCCCCTCGACGCCGGGCAGTGCCAGGATGTGGCTCCGTACCTCGTCCATGTCCACATCGCCGGGCGCGGCCTCAAGCAGCACGTTCAGCGTCTCCCGCAGCAGCTTCCAGGTGCGCGGCACGATCATGAGGCCGATCACCAGGGAGGCGATGGGGTCGGCGGCCAGCCAGCCGGTCGCCATGATGATGACGGCCGACACCAGCACCGCCACCGAACCGAGCGCGTCCGCGAGCACCTCAAGGAACGCGCCCCGCACATTGAGGCTGTCGCGCTGGCCGCGCAGCAGCAGCGACAGCGAGACCATGTTGGCGACCAGGCCGACCGCGCCGAACGCGACCGTCAGCCCGCCCTCGGTCTCGGCCGGGGTGACGAACCGGCGCACCGCCTCGTACAGGATGAAGCCGCCGACGCCGAGCAGCAGCAGACAGTTGGCGAGCGCCGCCAGGATCTCCGCCCGCGCGTAACCGTAGGTGCGGTTGACGCTCGCCGGGCGGTTGGCGAAGTGGATCGCGAGCAGCGCCATGGCCAGTCCGACCACGTCCGTCGCCATGTGCCCGGCGTCAGCGAGCAGCGCCAGCGAACGCGCGACGACGCCGCCGACGATCTCCAGGACCATCACGGTGAACGTGATGCCGAGCGCGATCCGCAGCCGCCCCCGGTAGGCGGCGGCCGCGGTGCCCGTCGTCTCCGTGGGCGGCGCCTGCCCGTGATCGTGTCCCGCGCCCATGGATGCCTCCGCCTCGGACTCAGACCGGCCGCCGGACCTCGGCGACGATCTCAGTGAACGGTGGGCGCCGAGCGCGCGCAACGCGGCGGCCGCCCGGTCCTGGGCCTCAGTGACCTGCGGTGATACGTCACTGCTCGGGTGGCACGGAGCACGCGGCACGTAGAGCCAGCGGTCAGCTGCGGGGCGCCAGGTGGCAGCTGTCCGCCTGCGGGAACGGCGGCGCGCCTGCCAGCGGGCGCCCGCCGCCCCGGCTCAGCGCTCGCGTGCCTCCGGGTGGTGCAGCAGCCAACCCTCCCAGGCCGACTCCACCATCGCGCGGACGTCGTGCCGGGCGCTCCAGCCGAGTTCCTTGGAGATCAGGTCGGCGGAGGCGACCACCCGCGCCGGGTCTCCTGGCCGACGCGGTGCCACCTTGGCGGCCGGGCCCTCATGGCCGGTGACGTCCGCCACCAGTTCCGCCATCTCGGCTACGGAAACCCCCTGCCCGGTGCCGACGTTGACCGTCAGGTCGCGCGGCTCGGGCAGCGCCGTCAGCCACTGCGCCGCGGCGCGATGGGCCGAGGCCAGATCGTCCACATGGACGTAGTCGCGTACACAGCTGCCGTCGGGCGTCGGATAGTCGGACCCGAAGATCAGCGGGGTCTCACCGCGCGTGATCCGGTCGAAGAACATCGGGACGATGTTGTACACGCCGGTGTCGGACAGCTCCGGGCGGGCCGTCCCGGCGACGTTGAAGTACCGCAGACAGGCCGTGGCCAGACCATGCGCCCGCCCCGTCGCCCGTACCAGCCACTCGCCCGCCAGCTTGGTCTCGCCGTACGGGTTCATCGGGGCACAGGGCGTGCACTCCGTGACCAGATCCACATCGGGCATGCCGTAGACGGCGGCCGACGAGGAGAAGACGAAGGACCGCACGCCCGCCGCGGTCACGGCTTCGAGCAGCACCGTCAGCCCGTGCAGGTTCTCGCGGTAGTAGCGCAGTGGCTGCTCGACGGACTCGCCGACCTGCTTCCGGGCCGCCAGGTGCACCACTCCGCCCACGTCGTAGTCGGCCAGCACCCGGTCGAGCAGCTCACGGTCGAGGACCGTGCCGTGTACCAGGGGAACGTCGGCGGGCAGTCGCCCCGGAACGCCGCTCGACAGGTCGTCGAGCACCACCACGCGCTCTCCGGCCGCTCGCATGGCGTGGACGACATGCGCCCCGATATATCCGGCACCGCCGGTGATCAGCCACATCATGCCCGCACCCTACCGACCGGAATCCGGCCGCCCACCGCGAACGCCGTTTGTCGCGGGGTGCGCCCATCGACCATGATGATCGCGGCGGTCCTGTCCGTCGTTCATCCGATCGTGGAGTGAATGCGCGGTGAACGGCCGCCTTCAGCGATCCGATAACCTCTGCCGACGTGCTGCCCGCCCTGCCAGGCCGGGGCAGGTCACGACTGCTGCCCGGACGTTCCATGAACCGGCCATGAACCGGCGCGGCCATGCCAGTTGCCAAGGAGTGAGTTCGTCTGTCGACCGCCATTGTGACCGGTTCGCCGGTCGTCGGCTCGTCTCTTGAGGACGACCTGCGGACGCTGGGCTTCGCCGTGCGCACGGCGGCCGATGCCGCCGGGACCGCGCGTGAGCTCGCCGCAGCCCCGGCACATCAGCGGGTCGCGCTGGTCGATGCCCGCTTCACCGGCCACCTGCACGCGCTGCGGCTCGCCCTGACCGACCCGCGCTTCCCCGCCGCCGCGGTGACCGGCGCGCTCACCGCCCAGCCGGAGGCCCGCGCTGCCCTGACCCGCGCGGTCACCGCCCGTGCCACGGTGCCGGCGAACGGCACACCGGCCCTCGCCGGCAAGGGGGCGCCCGGAGCCGGTACGGGAGCGCCTGACGGCACCGGACAGCTCGCACGGCCCGAGGCCACCGGGGCGCACCCCGGCGCGCGTCGCCCGGTCGCCGCCCAGAACCTGCCCGACCTGATCGCCGACGACCTCGCCGCCGACGGTGTCGCCGTACACCGGCCCGAGCTGGGCGTGCTCGTCGCGACCGTGCCCGCCGACGAGGCCGCCCGCGTCCAGGCCCGGGCCGAGGCCGGTGCCGTCGACGAGGAGAAGGTGCGGCTGCGCAGCGCTGTCAAAGCCCGCGACGGCTTCGTCACCACCTTCCTCATCAGCCCATACTCCCGCTACATCGCGCGCTGGTGCGCCCGCCGGGGCCTCACCCCCAACCAGGTCACCACCGCCTCCCTGCTCACCGCGATCATCGCGGCGTGCTGTGCGGCCACCGGCACCAGGCAGGGCTTCGTCGCCGCCGGTGTGCTGCTCATCGCCTCGTTCGTCCTCGACTGCGCCGACGGCCAGCTCGCCCGCTACTCGCTCCAGTACTCCACGCTCGGCGCCTGGCTCGACGCGACCTTCGACCGGGCCAAGGAGTACGCGTACTACGCGGGCCTCGCGATAGGCGCCGCGCGCGGTGGGGGCACCGACGACGTGTGGGCGCTCGCGCTCGGCGCGATGGTCCTCCAGACCTGCCGCCATGTCGTCGACTTCTCCTTCAACGAGGCGAACCACGACGCCACCGGCAACACCAGCCCCACCGCGGCGCTCTCCGACAAGCTCGACAGCGTCGGCTGGACGGTGTGGCTGCGCCGCATGATCGTCCTGCCCATCGGTGAGCGCTGGGCGATGGTCGCCGTACTCACCGCGCTGACCACGCCCCGCGTCACCTTCTACGCGCTGCTGATCGGCTGCGGCCTGGCCGCCTGCTACACCACAGCCGGGCGCGTGCTGCGCTCCCTGACCAGGGCGGCGACCCGTACCGACCGGGCCGCCCGCGCGCTCGCCCAGCTCGCCGACTCCGGACCGCTGGCCGAGGTGCTGAGCAAGGGCCCCGCCCGCCGCGCCGCCGCCGGTGGGTACACGGCGCCGCTGCTCGCCGCCGTCGGCGGCGCGGTGCTCATCGCGTCCCTGTGGCTGCGGGAGCCGGGCGGCTGGTGGCCGGTCCTCGGCGCCGCGGTCTACGCTGTTTTCGCGGCTCTCGCCGTCGCCGGGCCGCTGAAGGGTCCGCTGGACTGGCTGGTCCCGCCGATGTTCCGGGCGGCGGAGTACGCGACGGTCCTGATACTCGCCGCCCGGTCCGAGGTGAACGGGGCCTTGCCGGCGGCTTTCGGTCTGGTGTCCGCTGTCGCCTACCATCACTACGACACGGTCTACCGCATTCGCGGTGGCACCGGCGCGCCGCCGGTCTGGCTGGTGCGGATGGCCGGGGGGCACGAGGGACGCGTCCTTGCGGTCACGGTCATCGCGGCCCTGCTGCACGGTACAGGTTTCACCATCGCGCTGACGGCCCTCGCAGCGGCCCTGGCGCTGGCGGTGCTCATCGAGAGCATCCGCTTCTGGGTCTCCTCTGGAGCACCCGCAGTACACGACGAATCAGGAGAACCCGCATGATCGGCCTCGTGCTGGCGGCTGGCGCCGGAAGGCGTCTGCGCCCCTACACCGACACCCTGCCCAAGGCCCTGGTGCCCGTGGACCCCGCCGGGGAAGGCACGACCACCGTGCTCGACCTCACGCTGGGGAACTTCGCCGAGGTGGGTCTCACCGACGTCGCCGTCGTCGTGGGTTACCGCAAGGAAGCCGTCTACGAGCGCAAGGAGGCGCTGGAGCAGAAGTACGGCGTCACCCTCACCCTCATCGACAACGACAAGGCCGAGGAGTGGAACAACGCCTACTCCCTGTGGTGCGCCCGTGACGTGCTGAAGCAGGGTGCGATCCTCGCCAACGGCGACACCGTGCACCCGGTCTCCGTCGAGAAGACGCTGCTGGCCGCCCGCGGCAAGGGCCAGAAGATCATCCTCGCCCTCGACACGGTCAAGCAGCTCGCCGACGAGGAGATGAAGGTCGTCACCGACCCCGCCAAGGGTGTCCAGCGCATCACGAAGCTGATGGACCCGGCCGAGGCGACCGGCGAGTACATCGGCGTCACGCTGATCGAGCCCGAGGCCGCCGAGGAACTGGCCGACGCGCTCAAGGCCACCTTCGAGAAGGACCCCGACCTCTACTACGAGGACGGCTACCAGGAGCTGGTCAACCGCGGCTTCACCATCGACACCGCCCCGATCGGCGACGTCAAGTGGGTCGAGATCGACAACCACGAGGACCTCGCCAAGGGACGGGAGATCGCGTGCCAGTACTGACCCGGCTCATCCCGTCGCCGGTTGTCGTGGACATCCGGGCGGGTGCCCTGGAGGACCTGGCGGGACTGCTGGTCGACCAGCGGATCTCGGCCTCCGGGAAGCTCGCGATCGCCATCAGCGGCGGATCGGGGGCGGCGCTGCGCGAGCGGCTCGCCCCCGCGCTGCCCGGCGCCTCCTGGTACGAGGTCGGCGGCGGCACCCTCGATGACGCGATCAAGCTCGCCGACGCCATGAAGTCCGGGCACTACGACGCGGTCGTGGGCATGGGCGGCGGAAAGATCATCGACTGTGCGAAGTACGCCGCGGCGCGCATCGGCCTGCCGCTGGTCGCCGTCGCCACGAACCTGTCCCACGACGGTCTGTGCTCGCCGGTCGCGACGCTGGACAACGACGCGGGCCGCGGCTCGTACGGTGTGCCGAACCCCATCGCCATCGTCATCGACCTGGACGTGATCAGGGAGGCCCCGATCCGCTTCGTGCGCTCGGGCGTCGGGGACGTCATCTCCAACATCTCCGCGGTCGCCGACTGGGAGCTGTCGCACCGCGAGACCGGCGAGCAGATCGACGGTCTCGCCGCCGCGATGGCCCGGCAGGCCGGTGAGGCGGTGCTGCGGCACCCCGGAGGCTGCGGCGACGACGAGTTCCTGACGGTGCTGGCCGAGGGCCTGGTCCTCACCGGGATCTCGATGTCGGTCGCCGGGGACAGCCGTCCGGCGTCCGGCGCCTGCCACGAGATCAACCACGCGTTCGACCTGCTCTACCCCAAGCGCGCCGCCTCGCATGGCGAGCAGTGCGGCCTCGGTGCCGCCTTCGCCATGCATCTGCGCGGCGCGGCGGAGCAGTCGGCCTTCATGGTCGACGTGCTCCAGCGGCACGGACTGCCCGTGCTGCCCAGCGAAATCGGCTTCACCGTTGACGAGTTCGTCAAGGCGGTGGAGTACGCGCCGCAGACCCGGCCAGGGCGCTACACGATCTTGGAGCACCTGGATCTCTCCACCGACGCGATCAGGGACGCATACGCCGACTATGCCAAAACCGTCAGTAGCTGAACTCCGTCCGGTCGTTCACCCCGAGGGCGTGAAGGACCGGCGCAGCGGTGAGCACTGGGCCGGGCGCCTGTACATGCGAGAGATCTCGCTGCGGTGCGACCCGTACCTGGTGAACACCAGGATCACGCCGAACCAGCTCACCTACCTGATGGTGGTCGCCGGCATCCTGGCGGGCGCGGCACTCATGGTGCCGGGCCTGACCGGGGCGCTGCTGGGCGCCGTCCTCATCCAGCTCTACCTGCTGCTCGACTGCGTGGACGGCGAGGTCGCCCGCTGGCGGAAGCAGACGTCGATCACCGGTGTCTACCTCGACCGGGTCGGCCACTACCTCTCCGAGGCGGCCCTGCTGGTCGGCTTCGGCGTCCGGGCGGCCGACGTCTTCCACCAGGAAGGCGCGTCGACCAACTGGATGTGGGCCTTCCTCGGCACCCTGGCGGCGCTCGGCGCGATCCTGATCAAGGCCGAGACCGACCTGGTGGACGTGGCGCGCGCCCGGAGCGGACTGCCCGCCGTCAAGGACGAGGCCGCCACCCCCCGGTCCTCCGGGGTCGCGCTCGCGCGCAAGGCCGCCGCGGCGCTGAAGTTCCACCGCCTTGTCGGTGGCGTGGAGGCGTCGCTGTTCATCCTGTTCGTGGCCATCCTGGACATGACCAGGGGTGATCTGTTCTTCACCCGGCTCGGCGTCGCCGTGCTCGCCGGTATCGCGATCGTGCAGACCCTGCTGCACCTCGTGTCCATCCTCGCTTCGAGCAGGCTCAAGTGAGCGCGGCCTCCACGCTCACCGTCGGAGCGGTCGTCCTCACCATGGGCAACCGCCCCGACGAGCTGCGCGCGCTGCTCGACTCGGTCGCCCGGCAGGACGGCGACCCGGTCGAGGTCGTCGTCGTCGGCAACGGTTCGCCGCTGCCCGACCTGACGGGGTTCCCGATCACCGTACGGACCGTCGAGCTGCCCGAGAACGTGGGCATCCCGGCGGGCCGCAACGTCGGCATCGAGGCGTTCGGCCCCGGCGGCCGCGACGTGGACGTGCTGCTCTTCCTCGACGACGACGGGCTGCTGCCGGAGCGGGACACGGCGGAGCTGTGCCGCGCGGCGTTCGCCGACGACCCGCGGCTCGGCATCGTCAGCTTCCGCATCGCCGACCCGGACACGGGGGAGACGCAGCGGCGCCACGTGCCCCGGCTGCGCGCCTCCGACCCGATGCGCTCCTCCAGGGTCACCACCTTCCTCGGGGGTGCCAACGCGGTCCGTACGCGGGTCTTCGCCGAGGTCGGCGGGCTGCCGGACGACTTCTTCTACGCGCACGAGGAGACCGACCTGGCCTGGCGGGCCCTGGACGCGGGCTGGATGATCGATTACCGGTCGGACATGGTCCTTTTCCACCCCACTACCGCCCCGAGCAGACACGCGGTCTATCACCGCATGGTCGCCCGTAACCGGGTGTGGCTGGCCCGCCGGAATCTTCCCTTCCTTCTCGTGCCCGTGTATCTCACGGTATGGCTGCTGCTCACGCTGGCCAGGAAGCCGTCGGGGCCCGCGCTGCGTGCCTGGTTCGGCGGTTTCAAGGAAGGCTGGACGACGCCGTGCGGTCCACGGCGCCCCATGAAGTGGCGTACGGTATGGCGCCTGACCCGACTGGGCCGACCTCCCGTGATCTGACAAGCTCTGGTCTGAGAGCATCGGGCGCGATCCGGGGCACGGCCCCGGCAGCGCACCCTGAGGACGAAAGTGTCAACTGTGAGCGAGACTACGCACGACAGTGTGGTCGCCATGAGTGCCCCGCCACCCCCCGACGACGGACTGACCCCCGCCGAGCTGGCCCAGAAGTACGGGCTGTCGGTGAGCGGCGCCAGGGTGGGCCTCGGTGAGTACCTTCGCCAGCTGTGGGGGAGGCGCCACTTCATCCTGGCCTTCTCCCAGGCGAAGCTCACCGCCCAGTACAGCCAGGCGAAGCTCGGCCAGCTGTGGCAGGTGGCCACGCCCCTGCTGAACGCGCTGGTCTACTTCCTCATCTTCGGCCTGCTGATGGGCGGCCGGGGTGGCATGGAGAACGACATGTACATCCCGTTCCTGGTGACGGGCGTGTTCGTGTTCACCTTCACGCAGAGCTCGGCGCTCGCGGGCGTACGGGCCATCTCCGGGAACCTGGGCCTGGTGCGGGCCCTGCACTTCCCCCGGGCCTCGCTGCCCATCTCCTTCTCGCTCCAGCAGCTCCAGCAGCTGCTGTTCTCGATGATCGTGCTGGCCATCGTGCTCATCGGGTTCGGGCACTACCCCGCCTTCTCCTGGTTGCTGATCGTTCCGGCGCTGGCCCTCCAGTTCGTCTTCAACGTCGGCCTGTCGCTGGTGATGGCCCGGATGGGCAGCAAGACCCCGGACCTCGCGCAGCTCATGCCCTTCATCCTGCGGACCTGGCTGTACGCCTCCGGCGTCATGTACAGCATGAAGGTCATGCTGGAGAAGAAGGACGCCCCCAGCTGGGTGGCCGACGTCCTGATGGGCAACCCGGCATCCGTCTACATCGACCTGATGCGGTACGCGCTCATCGACGACTACCCGTCGTCCTACCTGCCGCCGCATGTGTGGCTCCTCGCCCTCGGCTGGGCGCTGCTCCTGGGCATCGGCGGGTTCCTGTACTTCTGGAAGGCAGAGGAGCAGTACGGCCGTGGCTGAGCAGACAGCGGAACCGGTGGTGCGGGACTGCCGTCCCACCGTGATCGCCGACGACGTCCATATCGTCTACCGGGTGAACGGCGGTGCCCGCGGCAAGGGCAGCGCCACCGCGGCGCTGAACCGCATCGTCCGCCGTACGAACGCGCCGGGCATGCGCCAGGTGCACGCCGTGCGGGGGGTGTCCTTCACCTCCTACCGGGGCGAGTCGATCGGCCTGATCGGCTCCAACGGCTCCGGCAAGTCCACGTTGCTGAAGGCCATCGCCGGGCTGCTTCCCACCGAACGCGGGGCCGTCTACACCGACGGGCAGCCCTCGCTGCTCGGAGTGAACGCGGCGCTGATGAACGACCTGACCGGTGAGCGGAACATCATCCTGGGCGGGCTGGCCATGGGCATGACCCGTGAGCAGGTCCGCGAGCGGTATGAGCAGATCGTCGAGTTCTCCGGGATCAACGAGAAGGGCGACTTCATCACGCTGCCGATGCGGACCTACTCCTCCGGCATGGCAGCCCGGCTGCGCTTTTCGATCGCGGCGGCCAAGGACCATGATGTGCTGATGATCGACGAGGCGCTGGCCACCGGCGACCGCAAGTTCCAAAAGCGCTCCGAGGCCCGCATCCGCGAGCTGCGCAAGGACGCCGGCACCGTCTTCCTCGTCAGCCACAACAACAAGTCGATCCGGGACACCTGCGACCGCGTGCTGTGGCTGGAGAGGGGCGAGCTGCTCATGGACGGCCCGACCGACGAGGTCATCAAGGCGTACGAGAAGGAAACGGGCAAGTAACCACACCTGTTCCGCACCACGTGTCCGCGCCCTCCCCACGAGAACCGGTGGGGAGGGCGCGGACGTGTGGTGCGCGCGCTGCCCGAAAGGCCACGGCCGCCCCTGCCGCGTGACGGTGCTCCCGGTCGGCAGCCCTGCTTTTCGGCTATTCGGTCAAGAGTCTTCGCCGACCCTCGCCGCGGCTTTCTGGCCAGCGAAATAGAGGTTTACCGGGTGGTGCTCGCGCATTCGGATGCGGCTAATTCTCCGGCCGGGCGCGATTCACGGCCAGGCGGTGAACGTTATCGCGGGATGCGCGATCTGTTGTGCGGCGGTTCCCGGCGTCGTAAGGTGCTGCCGCGTTGATCTCCCGGTTTTCCAGGCTTTTCGGGGCGGGTTTTCCGGGGCGTCATGTTCCGCTGTGTGCCCGGTGTGGAAGCGATCTGGGGGGCGCGGGTGGGGCCGTTGACCGCGTGATCCGCACGTGGTGAACATCGTACAGTTAGCTGTCGGTGTTAATGCGATCGCCGTGAGTATTGACTAGGCTGAGGGCGGGGCGTGCTCGACGCGTGTGGCCCGCATGCGTCTGCGCACGGCAGAGGGAGGGTGTGTGTCACAAGAGGCAGTGCCTGTAGCACCATATTCGCGTCGCGAACGACTTCGTATCGCGACTATCCAGGAGATCAAGGATGTCGCCCGGGAGTTTCTTGTCCAGGACGGACCCGGAAATGTGACGATCCGCGCGATTGCCCGCGAAATGGGCATGACCGCACCCGCTGTGTATCGCTACTTCGCCAGCCGGGACGAACTGATCCAGGCCATGCGCAGGGATATCTTCGGGGAGATGGGCAACCACATCCGTGGTGTGATCGAAGCCCTCCCCGAACGCGAGGCGGGCAGCGAGCTCATCGCCTCCGGCCGCGCGCTGCGCCACTGGGCCATCGGCCACCCCCACGAGTTCGGGCTGATCCTCGGTCCGTGGGCGCCGCGCACGGGCGAGCGGGCGGGGCAGGCCGAGCGGGACGCCAGTTGGGCCTTCGGCTCGGTCTTCGCCGACCTGATCTCGGAGCTGTGGCGGAGCCGGGGCTTCCCCGCTCCCGAGCCGGGCTCGCTCGACCCGGAGCTGGCCGCGCAACTGGAGGCGCTCCGCGAGGAGTACCAGCTGGACCTCTCGGTCGAGGCGGCCGCCATCATGGTCCGCTGCTGGGTCCGGCTGTACGGGGTGATCTCCATGGACGCCCTCGGTCATCTGGCGTTCGCCCTTCCGGACGGGGACGCCTTCTTCGAACGCGAACTCCAGGACCTGGCGGCCGTTCTCGGCATCGAGGAGTTCTACGAAGCCGGGCGCGCCACGGCGGGTTGAGGCCCCCGCCCGGTCGGCCCCGTTCCGGCCGGGCCTCACCCCCCCCACCGCTGGCGCCCGGCTGCTCCGCGCGGCGTACGCTGTACTGATGACCATCCGGACCATGTCGGACTTTTCCCGGGTCCCCCGTTCGGGGGTCCGGAGGCTTCCCCCTGCGACCTGGGGCGCGGCGTGTCCGCGTCGTGCCGCGACTGACACGCGGTGTAGAACGGGGGATGTGACGGCTTTGGCCACGCGGCCCTTCACCAGCGTTCCCACAGGACCCGGCGCTCCGCCTCCCTGTGGCGGCGCTGTGCGCACCCGTATGCCTGGCTGCCCGCGGTGACCCTAGAGGACGAGCGCAGCCGGTCCTATACCACCGCACGACCCCGGCCTGAAGAACAGGCACGGACGGTGCTTGACAAGGCGGCCCACGAGAACTTCCCCGTAGCGCCCTTCTTCATCCCGCGTGCCTGGCGCCACGACCTCATGGCCATCTACGGCTACGCGCGTCTCGTGGACGACATCGGAGACGGCGACCTGGCCCCCGGCGGCGGCGACGCCGTGCTGCTCGGCCTGGACCGGGCGGCGGCCGACGACCCGCTCGCCATGCTCGACGCGCTGGAGGCCGACCTGCACCGGGTCTTCGACCGCTCCGCGGGGACCCCGCGCCACCCGCTGCTGAACGCGCTGCGGCCCCTGGTGGACCAGCACGGGCTGAGCCCGGCGCCCTTCCTCGGGCTGATCGCGGCCAACCGGCAGGACCAGCGAGTGCGCCGATATGCTACATACCAGGACCTTCTCGACTACTGTGCGTTGTCCGCCAACCCCGTCGGCCGCCTGGTGCTGGGCATCACCGGCACGGCCACTCCCGAACGCGTCCGGTGCTCCGACGCGATCTGCACCGCGCTGCAGATCGTCGAGCACATCCAGGACGTCACCGAGGACCTCGGCCGGGACCGGATCTATCTGCCCGCCGAGGACATGCGGCGCTTCGAGGTGCGGGAAACCGATCTCAGCGCCCCGAGCGGCGGCGCATCGGTGCGCGCGCTGATCGCTTACGAAGCCGAACGCGCCGGGGCGCTGCTGAATGAAGGCACCCCCCTGGTGGGTAGCGTCCACGGCAGGCTCAAGCTGCTACTCGCCGGTTTCGTGGCCGGTGGACGGGCCGCCCTCAAGGCGGTCGCGGCCGCCGACCACGACGTGCTCCCTGGACCGCCCAAGCCCACCAAGCTCAGCGTGCTGCGTGAGGTCGGGGCGACACTGCGAGGAGAGGGGTGAATCAGACCGTGGAGGAACCTTCGCGTATCTCCGCCCCGGTAGCGGCGGCGTACCGTTACTGCGAGGTGGTCACCGGCCAGCAGGCACGCAACTTCGCCTACGGCATCCGGCTGCTTCCCGCCGGCAAGCGGCAGGCCATGTCCGCGCTGTACGCCTTCTCCCGCCGGGTCGACGACATCGGCGACGGAGGGCTGAGCGCCGAGGCCAAGCGGGACCGGCTGGAGGACACCCGCTCGCTGCTGCGCCGCATCGGCGACGGCGGAGTGGACGAGGACGACACCGACCCCGTGGCCGTCGCGCTCGCGCACGCCGCCCGGCGCTTCCCCATCCCGCTCGATGGACTCGACGAGCTCATCGACGGCGTCCAGATGGACGTGCGCGGTGCGGAGTACGAGACCTGGGACGACCTGGAGGACTACTGCCGATGCGTCGCGGGCGCCATCGGCCGCCTCTCGCTGGGCGTGTTCGGCACCGTACCGGGAGCGCGCGACGCGGACCGCGCTCCCGAGTTCGCCAATACGCTGGGCCTGGCGCTCCAACTCACCAACATCCTCCGCGATGTCAGGGAGGACGCGGCCAACGGCCGGGTGTACCTGCCCGCGGAGGACCTCGCGAAGTTCGGCTGCTCCGCCGGATTCCACGGCCCCGTCGCCCCGCCCGGCGCCGACTTCACCGGGCTCGTGCACTTCGAAGTGCGGCGCGCCCGCGCCCTGTTCGCGGAGGGCTTCCGGCTGCTGCCCATGCTCGACCGCCGCAGCGGCGCGTGTGTCGCCGCCATGGCGGGCATCTACCGCAGACTGCTCGACCGCATCGCCAGTGAGCCCGCGGCCGTCCTGAACGGCCGCGTCTCTCTTCCCGGACGGGAAAAGGTCTACGTCGCCGTCCGCGGCCTGAGCGGGCTCGACGCCCGTACCGTGACCCGGCGGACCGCCAGGGGGCGCGCTTGAAGGCCCGTACGCCCCCTCCGCACACCAACAGGCCACTGCTCCAGCCAGTTCAGCGGCACAGCCCAGGTCCCGCTCGGACCCGCGCGGCCCCGCGCCACGCAACCACGGGTGGCGATGCCGCGTCCCCCAACGCAGCCGAGGAAGTGGGCGCACGATGGCACTGAACACACGCTCTGAGCAGCACCACCCGGCGGCGGGCGAGAGCGCGGCCGTCATCGGGGGAGGGCTCGCCGGGATCACCGCCGCGCTCGCCCTGGCCGACGCCGGGCTGCGCGTAACCCTTCTCGAAGGGCGCCCCAGGCTCGGCGGCGCCGCGTTCTCCTTCCGCCGCCCCTCGCCCGTCGGAGAGCTGACCATCGACAACGGCCAGCACGTCTATCTGCGCTGCTGCACCGGCTACCAGTGGTTCCTCGACCGGATCGGTGCCACCCACCTCGCGCCGATGCAGAGCCGCCTCGACGTGCCCGTCCTGGACGTCGGCAGGCCCTCGCCCCGGCTCGGCCGGCTGCGCCGCACGGCCCTGCCCGTCCCGCTGCACCTCGCCGCCAGCCTCGCCACCTACCCGCATCTTTCGCCCGCCGAGCGGGTCGGCGTGGGCCGGGCGGCGCTCGCCCTGAAGGCCCTGGACCCGCACGACCCGGCGCTGGACGGCGTGAACTTCGGGGAATGGCTGCGCAGCAAGGGCCAGTCGGACCGCGCCATCCAGGCCGTGTGGGACGTCGTCGCCGTCGCCACCCTCAACTCCCGCTGCGCGCAGTCCTCGCTCGGCCTCGGCGCCATGGTTTTCAAGACCGGGCTGCTCACCGATCCCGGCGCCGCCGACATCGGCATGCCCCAGGTGCCCCTCGGCGAACTCCACGACACCAGGGCCCGCGCCGCCCTCGACAAGGCGGGCGTGCGGACCGAACTGCGCACCCGGGCCACCGGCGTCTCCCGTACGGAGGAAGGGCGCTGGGCCGTCGATGTGGAGACAGCGCCGCACACGGGCGCGCGCCTGGAGGCCGACACCGTCGTCCTCGCCCTGCCGCAGCACGACACCCATGCCCTGCTTCCGGCCGGTGCCCTCGACGACCCCGGGCGGCTGTTGAGGATCGGCACGGCGCCGATCCTCAACCTGCACGTCGTCTACGACCGGAAGGTGCTGCGCCGCCCCTTCTTCGTGGCGATCGGCACCCCCGTCCAGTGGGTCTTCGACCGCACCGACACCTCCGGGCTGTGCGAGGGGCAGTATCTGGCGGTGTCCCAGTCCGCCGCCCACCAGGAGATCGACCAGCCCGTATCGCAGCTGCGCGAGCGCTATCTGCCCGAGCTCGAACGGCTGCTGCCCGCCGCCCAGGGCGCGAAGGTGCGGGACTTCTTCGTCACCCGGGAGCGCACGGCGACCTTCGCCCCCGCCCCAGGCGTCGGACGGCTGCGTCCGGACGCCCCCACTAACGCGCCCGGCCTGTTCCTGGCCGGTGCGTGGACCGCCACCGGCTGGCCGGCGACCATGGAGAGCGCGGTGCGCAGCGGGCTGACCGCCGCGGGCGCGGCGCTCTCCGGACTCGGTCGACCCCACCGCAGCCCGCTGCGGGAGGCGGTATGAGCACTGTGACCGGAAACAGAGGAGAGACCGTGACTCCGGCCATCCCGGCTGTCGACACCGCGGAGGTCAGCGCCCTGCTGGCACGGGGGCGGACGCTCGCCACGCCCCCGCTGCGCGCCGCCGTCGACAGGCTCGCCCCGCCCATGAACACCGTCGCCGCCTACCACTTCGGCTGGATCGACGCCGAAGGCCGTCCCGCCTCAGCCGACGGCGGCAAGGCCGTCCGTCCCGCCCTCGCCCTGCTCTCCGCCGAGGCCGCCGGCGCGCCCCCCGAGGTCGGGCTGCCCGGCGCCGTGGCCGTCGAGCTCGTCCACAACTTCTCGCTCCTGCACGACGACCTGATGGACGGCGACGAGCAGCGCCGCCACCGCGACACCGTATGGAAGGTGCACGGCCCCGAGCAGGCCATCCTCGTCGGTGACGCCCTGTGCGCGCTGGCCAACGAGGTGCTGCTGGAACTGGGCACCATCGACGCCGGGCGGGCCACCCGGCGGTTGACCACGGCGACCCGCAAGCTCATCGACGGCCAGGCCCAGGACATCTCCTACGAGCAGCGGGGACGGGTCAACGTCCAGGAGTGCCTGAGCATGGAGGGCAACAAGACCGGGGCGCTGCTCGCCTGCTCCGTCTCGATCGGCGCCGTGCTCGCCGGTGCGGACGACAGGACCGCCGACACCCTGGAGGCGTACGGCTACCACCTCGGCCTCGCCTTCCAGGCGGTCGACGACGTACTCGGCATCTGGGGCGACCCGGTGGCGACGGGCAAG
Source organism: Streptomyces sp. A01 (assembly GCF_059026195.1). Lineage (NCBI taxonomy): Bacteria > Bacillati > Actinomycetota > Actinomycetes > Kitasatosporales > Streptomycetaceae > Streptomyces > Streptomyces sp. A01. The sequence continues at coordinate 42,753 of NZ_JBWLKN010000028.1, forward strand.
CGGCCCTGGAGCGACCTGCGGCAGCGCAAGAAGTCGCTGCCGGTCGTCGCCGCCCTCGCCGCCGGAGGCCCCGCCTCCGAACGGCTGGCCGGCATCCTCGCCGCCGACGCGGACCGGGCGGAAAAGCCGGACGACGCCGCGGACTTCGACGAGGAGGAGTTCGCCACCCGGGCGGCGTTGATCGAGGAGGCGGGCGGCCGGGACTGGACCTCCAAGGAGGCCCGCAGGCAGCACGCCACCGCCGTCGCCGCGCTCCACGACGTGGATATGCCCGAAGAAATCAGGGCGCAGCTGGTCGCGCTCGCTGACTTCGTCGTGGTACGAGAGAGATGATCCGCACATGAGACACGGGGGACTGGAGGTGTGCCTCACCGGGCACGACCGTCACATATAGCTCGCAGTCGCCGGCCGGTGCTGATCCACAGCACCGGCCGACGGAAGCCCCAGCACGGCAGAGAACTCCACTGCAGAAGGGGAAGCCATGACAGCGACAACCACAACCGTCGAAACCACTGGACTCTTAACAGCGGCCCGGCAGGCGACGGCCCGGGCCGTCGACAATCTGCTCGCGCGCCAGGACGGCGAGGGGTGGTGGAAGGGCGACCTGGAGACCAACGTCACCATGGACGCCGAAGACCTGCTCCTGCGCCAGTTCCTCGGGGTGGCGGACGCCAAGATCCTCGAAGCCGCCGCCCGGCACATCCGCGCCCAGCAGCGCGCGGACGGCACCTGGGCCAGCTTCTACGGCGGCCCGCCCGAGATCTCCTGCACCATCGAGGCGTACGTCGCCCTCAGGCTCGCCGGTCACCCGCCCGAAGCCCCGCACATGGCCGCCGCCTCCGCCTGGGTGCGGGAGTCCGGCGGCATCGCGGCGAGCCGGGTGTTCACGAGGGTCTGGCTGGCCCTGTTCGGCTGGTGGAGCTGGGACGACCTGCCCGAGCTGCCGCCCGAGCTGATCTACCTGCCGAAGTGGTTTCCGCTCAACATCTACGACTTCGGCTGCTGGGCGCGGCAGACCATCGTGCCGCTCACCATCGTCTCGGCCAAGCGGCCCGTACGCCCCGCGCCGTTCGCCCTCGACGAGCTGCACACCGACCCCCGCCGCCCCAGCCCGCCGCGCCCGATGGCCCCGGCGAGCACCTGGGACGGCGCGTTCCAGCGGCTGGACCGCGCGCTGCACGCCTACCGCAAGGCCCCCGTCCGCCCGGTGCGCCGCGCGGCCCTGCGGGCCTGCGCACGCTGGATCATCGAGCGGCAGGAGAACGACGGCTGCTGGGGCGGCATCCAGCCCCCCGCCGTGTACTCGGTGATGGCCCTCCACCTCCTCGGTTACGACCTGGGCCACCCGGTGCTGCGCGCCGGGCTGCGCTCGCTCGACCGGTTCGCCGTATGGCGTCAGGATGAGGAGACCGGCGCCCCCGTCCGCATGATCGAGGCGTGCCAGTCGCCGGTGTGGGACACCTGCCTCGCGACCATCGCGCTCTCCGACGCGGGGCTGCCCGGTGATCACCCGGCGCTGGTACGGGCCGCCGACTGGATGCTCGGCGAGCAGGTCCACAAGGCGGGGGACTGGGCGGTGCGCCGCCCCGGGCTGCGCCCTGGCGGCTGGGCGTTCGAGTTCCACAACGACAACTATCCCGACATCGACGACACCGCCGAGGTCGTCCTCGCGCTGCACCGCGTGACCCATCCCGACCCGGACCGGGTCACGACGGCCGTGCGGCGCGCCACCGAGTGGAATCTGGGCATGCAGTCCAGCAACGGGGCGTGGGGCGCCTTCGACGCCGACAACGTGAGCCCGTTCCCCAACCGGCTGCCGTTCTGCGACTTCGGCGAGGTCATCGACCCGCCCTCGGCAGACGTCACGGCGCACGTGGTGGAGATGCTGGCCGCCCTCGGCGCCGCCGGGGACCCGCGGACCCGGCGAGGCGTCGACTGGCTGCTGGCCGAACAGGAGCCGAGCGGCGCCTGGTTCGGGCGCTGGGGAACCAACTACCTCTACGGCACGGGGTCGGTGGTGCCCGCGCTCGTCGTCGCCGGGATTCCCCCCTCCCATGTGGCCATCCGCAGAGCCGTCAGCTGGCTGGATAGCGTCCAGAACGAGGACGGCGGCTGGGGAGAGGACCAGCGCTCGTACCGGGACCCGCGGTGGGCGGGGCGCGGCGCGTCGACGCCCTCGCAGACCGCCTGGGCGCTGCTCGCGCTGCTCGCGGCGGGAGAGCGGGAGAGCGAGCCGGTGCGGCGTGGGGTGGGCTGGCTGGCCCAGACGCAGCGGGAGGACGGCAGTTGGGACGAGCCGTACTTCACCGGCACCGGCTTCCCCTGGGACTTCTCCATCAACTACCACCTGTACCGGATGGTGTTCCCGGTCACCGCACTCGGCCGTTACATCCACGCCAAGCCGTTCGGGGTGGAACGGCGGGGGAACTGATGGCGGACGGCTCCGCCACGGGCCCGCCTCCCGGCATCGCTCCCCTGCTGGTCGTCTGCGCGCTCGGCATCGAGCGGTTCGCCCTGCGCGGTGGCGACCGGAGCGAGGCGGCAGGACCGGTGATCGTGCTGCGCACCGGCATGGGCCCCCGGGCCGCCGAGCGGGCGATAGGCAGACTGCTCGTCGGAGGCGCGCCCCCCGAGCGGAACGCGGCCGTGGCACCCGGTCCCGAGCCAAGGCCCGGCCCGGCGGTCGAGCGGCACCCGCGCCCGGCCAGCGCCCGGCCGCCGGGGCCGATCGCCGTCATCGCGACCGGCTTCTGCGCGGGCCTTGTCCCCGGAATGCGCCCCGGGGACCTGGTCGTCGCCGACGAGACCCGCGACGAAGAGGGGAGCACTCCCTGCACCGGTGCCGACGTGCTCGCCAAAGCCCTGGCCGGGCTGCTCCCGACGACCGGGCGCGGGCCCACGATCCACACCGGTCCGGTAGCAGGCTCCACTCATGTCGTACGAGCGGGTCAGCGGGCCGGACTGCGGGCCACCGGCGCCATCGCCGTGGACATGGAGTCGGCGGCGACCCTGCGGACGGCCGTCAGGGCGGGGCCACGCCCGGTTGCGGCCGTACGGGTGGTCGTGGACGCTCCAGGACATGAGCTGGTCAGAATCGGCACTCTGCGCGGTGGAATATCGGCCTTCCGGGTTCTGCGAATGATCCTTCCCGCTTTCTGCCAATGGCACCGTTCTTTATCGCTCCCCAGGAGGTGAGCTAGATGGCCATGCCGCTCCGTCAGACCATCCGGGTCGGGACATATCTCTTTGAACAGAAAGTGATCAGGCGGCGCGAGAAGTTCCCGCTGATCGTGGAGCTGGAACCGCTCTATGCCTGCAACCTCGCCTGCGAAGGCTGCGGCAAGATCCAGCACCCGGCGGGGGTGCTCAAGCAGCGGATGCCCGTGGCGCAGGCGGTCGGCGCCGTACTGGAGTCCGGTGCGCCGATGGTCTCCATCGCCGGTGGCGAACCCCTGATGCATCCGCAGATCCACGAGATCGTCCGCCAGTTGGTGGCCCGCAAGAAATACGTCTTCCTGTGCACCAACGCTCTGCTGATGCGTAAGAAGCTGGACAAGTTCACGCCGTCGCCTTACTTCGCGTTCACCGTGCACATCGACGGCCTGCGCGAGCGGCACGATGAGTCGGTCGCCAAGGAGGGGGTGTTCGACGAGGCGGTGGAGGCGGTCAAGGAGGCCAAGCGGCGCGGTTTCCGCGTCACGACCAACTCGACGTTCTTCAACACCGACACCCCGCAGACCATCATCGAGGTGCTGAACTACCTCAACGACGATCTCCAGGTCGACGAGATGATGATCTCGCCCGCCTACGCCTACGAGAAGGCCCCCGACCAGGACCACTTCCTGGGCGTCGAGCAGACCCGGGAGCTGTTCAAGAAGGCGTTCGCCGGGGGCAACAGGCGCCGCTGGCGGCTGAACCACAGCCCCCTGTTCCTGGACTTCCTCGAAGGCAAGACCGACTTCCCCTGCACGGCGTGGGGCATCCCGAACTACTCCCTCTTCGGCTGGCAGCGCCCCTGCTATCTGATGAGCGACGGATACGTCCCCAGCTACCGCGAGCTGGTGGAGGAGACCGACTGGGCCAAGTACGGCCGGGGCAAGGACCCGCGCTGCGACAACTGCATGGCGCACTGCGGATACGAGCCCACGGCCGTCCTCGCCACCATGGGTTCGCTCAAGGAGTCGCTGCGCGCCGCCCGGGACACCATGAGCGGCAACCGGGGCTGACAGGCGACGACCAGACCGGACGTGCCGGGCGCCCCCATCGGGGGGACGCCCGGCACGCGTCCCGTCGGGGCACGACCGGCCGAACCGCCAGGCGAGCCACGTACACAGGAAGGGGCAGGGCTATGACAGCGGCCGAAACGACGGGCTTCGACCTCGGAAAGCTGCTCGCCGAGCGCGGAGCCGAACGCTATGAGCTGCACACCAAGCACCTCAACCACCAGCTGCCCCGCATGCTGCGCACCATCGGCTTCGACAAGGTCTACGAACGGGCGGAAGGCGCCTACTTCTGGGATGCCGAAGGCAACGACTACCTGGACATGCTCGCCGGATTCGGCGTCATGGGCCTGGGCCGCCACCATCCCGTCGTACGCCAGGCGCTGCACGACGTCCTCGACGCCTCACTCGCCGACCTCACCCGGTTCGACTGCCAGCCGCTGCCTGGCCTGCTCGCCGAGCGGCTGCTCTCCCACGCACCGCACCTGGACCGCGTGTTCTTCGGTAACAGCGGCACCGAGGCGGTCGAGACGGCGCTCAAGTTCGCCCGCTACGCGACACGCAAGCCCCGCGTCCTGTACTGCGCGCACGCCTTCCACGGGCTGACGACCGGCTCCCTCTCCGTCAACGGCGAGGACGGCTTTCGCGACGGCTTCGCCCCGCTGCTGCCCGACACCGCCATCCAGCTGGGCGATCTGGCCGCGCTGGAACGGGAGTTGCGGCGCGGCGACGTCGCCGCTTTCGTCGTCGAGCCGATCCAGGGCAAGGGTGTGCACCCGGCGCCGCCCGGCTTCCTGCGCGCCGCCCAGGAACTGCTGCACCGGCACAAGGCGCTGCTCATCGCCGACGAGGTGCAGACCGGCATCGGCCGCACCGGCGACTTCTTCGCCTACCAGCATGAGGAAGGCGTCGAGCCCGACCTGGTGTGCGTCGCCAAGGCGCTGTCGGGTGGCTATGTGCCGGTCGGCGCGACACTCGGCAAGGACTGGATCTTCAAACGGGTCTATTCGTCCATGGACCGGGTGCTCGTCCACTCCGCGAGCTTCGGCTCCAACGCGCAGGCCATGGCGGCCGGGCTCGCCACACTCGCGGTCATCGAGGACGAGGAGATCGTCGCTCGCGTCCGGCAGACCGGCGACATGCTGCGCGAGCGGCTCGGCGCGCTCGTCGGGCGCTACGAGCTGCTCCACGACGTACGCGGCCGGGGTCTGCTGATCGGCATCGAGTTCGGCAGGCCCACCTCACTCGGCCTGCGCAGCCGCTGGACGATGCTGCAAGCGGCACGCAAGGGCCTGTTCGCCCAGCTGGTCGTGGCGCCGCTGCTGCACCGGCACCGCATCCTCACCCAGGTCTCCGGTGACCATCTGGAGGTGATCAAGCTGATTCCGCCGCTGATCATCGGGGAGCGCGAGGTGGACCGCTTCGTGACGGCCTTCACCGCCGTCATGGACGACGCCCACGGCGGCGGCGGCCTGCTGTGGGAGTTCGGCCGGACGCTGATGAAGCAGGCCGTCGCCAGCCGGAAGGCCGACGCCAGGCCCTGACCAGCGCGTCGCGCCCCGGCAGGGGCGCGGGGAACCGCGCGACCAGCCACGACGCACCCGCGGCCCGCGACGCACGGACAGGGCCCCTTCCCCAGCATGACCCGCCGGACGAGGTCTAGTCCGTAAGCAACCGGGCCCGCAGCCGCTCACGCACCTCGGGGGTGAGCCCGAGCCCCTGCGTCAGATAGCGCTCGGTATCGCCCCACGTCGCCTCGATCGACTCGAAGGCGGCGGCCAGATAGCTGCTGCGGGCGTCGAAGAGCGGGCTGAGCAGCTCCAGGATCTCCGGCGACATCGCGTCGGGCGCATCGCTGTGCCGCTGCACCTTGTAGCGGCGGTGGGCGGCCGCGGACTCCAGGTAGTCGGCCTCAATGGCCTCGGGCGTCACACCGACGGCGAGCAGGGTGATGGCGATGGACAGACCGGCCCGGTCCTTGCCCGCCGCGCAGTGCATCAGCGCGGGCACGCTGTCGTCGGCGAGGGCGGTCAGCACGCGGGCGTGCTCAGCGGTGCGGCTGGTGATCATCGTGCGGTACGAGCCGGTCATCCGGTCCGCCGCCTGCCCCTCACCGAGGGCGGCGCGCAGCTGCTCGATGCCGCCGTGGCGGACCATCGTCCAGAACTCGGCGCCGTCGGCAGGGTCGGTCAGCGGGATGTTCAGGTTCCGCACCCCGGGCAGGGCGACGTCCGGCCCCTCTAGCTTGATGTCCGCGGCATTACGGAAGTCGAAGACGGTGTGCAGTCCGAGTGTGTTCAGGAAGGCCGCGTCCTCCTCGGTCGCGTGCGCGAGGTGGCCGCTGCGGAACAGCACCCCGTGCCGGACCTGTCTGCCGTCGACCGTCGGGAGACCGCCCACATCCCGGAAGTTGCGTACACCGGACAGGCGCGGCTCGACGGCCTTCGGCGAGATGTGCGGGATCTGCGGCGTCTGTGTCACGGGCGCTCCTCGGGGTTGGACTCTGCTGCTGTGGCCGACGGGAGGCGATGTGCCTGACCCTACGACATTGGTTCGTTAGGCAATCATTTCGGCCGGTCCGCGCCTTGTCACGGGCGCGTCGTGGCTTATTCCGCCTTTATAGAGGCACTTGAGTGGGATAGATCACCCCAAGTCAACCCATGGTTACGGTGGCGTAGGTCACTCTTCAGGGTGAAGGATGTGCTGACGTGGCAGCCGATCCGAATACATACAAGAGTGACGCGATCGCGTCGTACGCCGCCGTCGGGGACAGTTTCACCGAGGGCGTCGGTGACCCCGGTCCCGACGGCTCCTTCATCGGCTGGGCCGACCGGCTCGCCGTCCTGCTGTCCGACCAACGCGCCGAGCATGACTTCCGCTACGCCAACCTGGCCGTCCGCGGCCGGCTCCTCGACCAGATCGTCGAGGAGCAGGTGCCCCGGGCGATGGAGTTGGGCCCCGAGCTGGTCACCTTCTGCGCCGGTGGCAACGACATCCTGCGCCCCGGCAGCGACCCCGACGATGTCGCCGCCCGCTACGAGGCGGCCGTCGCCCAGTTGACCACCTCGGTCGACACCGTCCTGGTGTGCACGGGATTCGACACCCGCGACGTCCCGGTGCTGCGCCATCTGCGAGGCAAGATCGCCACGTACACGGCGCATGTGCGGTCCATCGCCGACCGGTACGACTGCCCGGTGCTCGACCTGTGGTCGCTGCGCTCGGTCCAGGACAGGCGGGCGTGGAGCGGCGACCGGCTGCATCTCTCGCCTGACGGTCACACCCGGATCGCGCTGCGCGCCGCGCAGGTCCTGGGCCTTGAGGTGTGCGCCGACCCCGACCAGCCGTGGCCGCCGCTGGCGCAGCGACCCGCCGCCGCGGTGCGCCGGGACAACATCCAGTGGGCCCGTGAACACCTGGTGCCCTGGATAGGGCGGCGACTGCGCGGTGAGTCGTCCGGTGACCACGTCGAGCCGAAGCGGCCCGATCTCGCGCCGCTCTAGTAGTGCTTCGCTGGGTTCTGGCTCTGTCGTGGTCGAGGGGTCGGCCGCGGGTGGGCGGCGGTGAAGCGTCGGAGGCGGACGCTTGGGCTCAGGATCGCGGGCTGGAGGTCGCCGATCATGGCGGCGAACCAGCCATCAGGGAGCCGCTGGGGGAGTGGCGCGCCGGTGTCAGAGAGTGGTGCGCGAGTAGGTCAGCCAGGCCCAGACGGCGCGGCCGCCTTCGCGCTCGTCGGACAGGACCCCCCAGGAGTCGGACAGCGCTTCGACGAGCATCAGCCCGCGCCCGCCCTCCTGGTCGCAGCCGCTGTCCCTGGCCCACAACTCGATCCTGCCGCAGCCCTGATCGGCCACCGCGACGCGCAACCGTGCGCCGAGAAAGCTGAGTTCGCAGCGGACCTTCTCGCTGTCGGTGTGGCGTACCGCGTTGGTGAACAGCTCGGAGACGATCAGCTCGGCGTCGTCCCGCAGCTCGTCCTGCACACCCCACTCACGCAGCCGGACCAGCACGCGCCGCCGCGCCTCGGCTACGGACGTGGTGAGGGCGGGCAGGTGGAACGCGTCCTGAAGACGCTGAGCGACGGTACCGCCTGAGCGTTCTAACCAGAGAGCGTCATGGGAAGGGGCCACGCCGTAACTATGCGCGCCGTCAGCAACGGATGGCAAGCTTCAGTCTGTAATTTACAGAACGGCAGGGACAGTCTGTTCGTGTGAGCTGAGCACATGACAGACTGCGTTCGGGTGGCGGCGTTCGGGAGGGGATCGGTAGTGGCGGACGTGCGGTCGGGAGGAGCTCCGACCGTCCTGCGGGTGGTGCTCGGCAGGCGCCTACAGGACCTGCGTCAGAAGGCGGGGCTGTCCTACGAACAGGCCGGACGCGCACTCGACGTCACGCATGCCACGATCCGCAGGATGGAGAAGGCCGAGGTCGGCCTGAAGATCCCGTACGTCGAGAAGCTGCTGACCACCTACGGAGTCACCAGCCAGGAGGAGGTCGAAGGCTTCCTCAACCTGGCCCGTGAGGCGAACCAGCCCGGCTGGTGGCACCGCTTCCGCGACGTACTGCCCGAGTGGTTCAGCGCGTTCGTCAGCCTTGAGGTCGAGGCGAACGTCATCCGCGCCTACGAACCCCACTACGTGCCCGGCCTGCTGCAGACCGAGGCGTACGCGCGGGCGGTCCTGCGTGCCGGGAACCCGCACGCGCCCGAGGCGGACATCGACCGGGGCGTCGCCCTGCGGGTCGAACGGCAGGCCCTGCTCCACCGGGAGAACGCACCGCTGCTGTGGGTCGTGATGGACGAGACGGTACTGCGACGGCCGATCGGCGGGCCCAGTGTGATGCGGGAGCAGATCACCAGCCTCATGGAGGCGACCGCCAGGTCCAACGTCCGGCTCCAGGTGATGCCGTTCGCAGCCGGGCCGCATCCGGCGATGTACGGCCCCTTCCACATCTTCCGGTTCCCCATCCCGGAACTGCCCGATATCGCGTATTCGGAGAGCCTTGTCGGCGCCGTCTACTTTGACCAGCGCGATGACGTCTCGGCGTTCCTGGAGGCCCTGGACCGGATGTGCGCGCAAGCCGCGCCGGCACAGACCACCGAGGCCATTCTGGGTGGCATTCGCAAGGAGATCTGAACCATGGATCGCGTATACAACGGCATGCCCGCAGGCGACCTCGGGACCGAGGGATGGCACAAGCCATGGAGCGGCGGCAACGGGGGCAGTTGTGTGGAGGCCATGAGGCTGGGCGACGGCAGAATCGCGCTGCGCCAGTCCACGGACCCGGACGGGCCCGCGCTGATCTACAGCCATCGTGAGATCGCGAGTTTCATTCAGGGGGCGAAGGCCGGTGACGCCGACTTCCTGCTCACCTGACCGCGGCGGGCCGGGCGGCGCCACAGGCGCCGGGGGACACCGGCCCCCACCGCGGCGGCGCGTACGGCAGCCACTTGAGGCACGGACGCACCGGAGCACCCGACAGCGCGAGCACCAGCCAGAACCGGCACACCAGGCACGAGCACACCAGGCACGAGCACAACAGCCGCCGGCAGAACAGGCAGTGGCAGAACAGGCACCAGCACAACAGGCAGTGGCGCGACAGAGACCGGCACGACGGGCGCTGGACCGGATGGGACCGGCCCGGAACGGAGAACGGCGTGGCTGAGCAGGGCTTTCCGGTGGCGGATATCGATACGAGCAGGCCGCATCCGGCCCGCATGTACGACTACTACCTGGGCGGCTGGGACAACTACGAGGTTGACCGCGAGGCCGCCGAACGCGTCATCCAGATCGCGCCAGAGGCCCGCCCGAGCGCCCGTGCCAACCGTCAGCTGCTGCTGCGTGCCGTCCGGCACGTGGTGCGGCAGGGCGTACGGCAGATCATCGACATCGGCACGGGCATACCCACATCCCCCAACACCCATGAAGCGGCGCGGGAGATCGCCCCGGACGTACGGGTAGCTTACGTGGACAACGACCCCATCGTGGCCACGCACGCCGGGGCGAAGCTGACCAACACCCCCGGCACGGCGTTCGTCCTGGCCGACGCCCGGAGACCGGAAGACATCCTCGGCCACCCCGTCCTCCGCGAACTGATCGACTTCGACGAGCCGGTGGCCGTCCTCCTCGTCGCGGTCCTGCACTTCATCAAGGACGAGGAGGACCCGGCCCGCGTCGTCGCCACGCTGCGGAACGCCCTGCCCTCCGGCAGCTACCTGGTCCTCACGCACGGGACGGCCGACTTCCACACCAAGGACGACGCCGACGCCGACGCCGGCGACGTCTACAAGGCGGCGACGGCGACCCTGAACCTGCGTGGCCGAGCCGAGATCGAGGCCCTGTTCGCGGGGTTCGAGCTGCTGGACCCCGGCGTGGTCCAAGCGCCGCTGTGGCGCCCGGACGAAACGGTGGCCGACACCGAGGAGAACCGCAGCGTCGCCTTCTACGGAGGCGTCGGCATCAAGAACTGAGCCCCGACCGGCCGAGCCTCAGCGGGGCCGCCCCTGGCCGGTCCGTCGCCCGGTGAACCGTCGCAGAGATCGCCCACCTCGGTGCGGACGAAGCGACATCGACGCCGGAACCATCCACAGAAACGACCGAAGCGCCGGTCCGGCAGGGGAGACCGGCGCTTCGGTGCGCCCGGCGCCGCCCAGCGGCGCCGCCCGGCCGCGCACCTGAGGCCGGGCAACCGGAAGCCTGTCTCGCCGCGGCGCGGGGCGGGTCCGCCGAGTCCGCCGCCCCGCACCCCAGCCGCCGCACGGTGCTGTCGCCTCGGCCCGCCCTTGGCCTTGGGTCACTCGGCGACCGCCGTGCAGCGGTGGATCTCGCCGTCGTTCTCCCATTCGTCGCCCGTCCCGGCCAGGTCCACCTCGACGCCGGACGGCTCCAGCGCCTCACACAGCCGCCGCGCGGTCTCCTCGGTCACGAAGTTGTGGCGCAGGTCCAGCCACTGGAGGTGGGTCAGCGGCTGGCCTTCGAGCAGCGCGACAGCGCCGGTGTCGCTGAGGACGCCCAATGACAGGTCGAGTGAGGCGAGCTGAGCCACGACAGGCGCTGAGGCGAGCGCGGTCGCTATCTCGTCCTGGATCGCGCTGTTGCGCAACCCGAGGTGACGCAGGCGCGGGAAGCGGCCGCCGCTGAGGAGCGGCGCCAGGTCGGCGACGGAGGCATCGCCGCCGTACTCCGCCACTCCCAGCCACATCTCCAGGTACTGAAGGGCGGGCAGCTCGCTCGCCATGACGCCGCGCACCACCTCACCGGGCAGTCCGCCCGCCTCAAAGCTCAGCGTCCGCAGCGCCTCATGCCGCACCGCGGGGAACCGTAGCCCCGTGCCCCCGCGAACGCCCAGCTCCCGCAGGAGCGGGTACGCGTCGAGAACAGGCGTGACGTCCGCGTGCGCGATCCACGAGATCTCGGCTTCCTCCGGCTCAAGATCCCCGATGAACAGCGCCTCCAGCGAGGTCAGCCGCTCCCGCGCCGCCACCAGCAGCTCGACGACGATGCCGGAGTCGTCGTCGTACGACTCGGCCCACTGGCCGATGACCAGCGCCCGCACCCTGGAGGCGTCCACGGTCCCGAGGAACCGCTCGAAGACACGCGCGAAGTCCCGCTCTCCAGCGTCCGGCTCCACGGCCAGGCACCAGGCGACATCGCCCGCCGCGGGCAGTTCACCCACCGTCTCGTCAGCGGCCGGGAAGACGAAGGCCGGCAGCCCGTGCAGCTCCTGCAAGTGCTCGATGGTGGCCATGAGGCGGATCTCCTGACGGTGGCGACGATTTCGCATACGGCATGCGAAGAGAGGCGTGCGAAGAGTTGTACCAAGGGGGACTGACAGCGTGGCTCGCCGGGCGCTCGTGACGGCCGGTTGTCAGACCCTCCGCGTAGCGTCGTTGCCATCGTCGCCACCGCCGCTGCCGCCACGACGAAGGGGGGAAGTGTGACCACAGGACCGGCGAGCCGTGGGGGAAGCGGTTCGCATAGATTGTCGATACGGCGTAGGCCGTACTTCAGCACTGACAGCGCCGTCAGCTGCTGTCAGCATCCGCCTCGCTCGCCACCCCGGCCCTCCTGCCCGCTCCGTGCCGTCGTACGGCGGGCGGCTTGGCCACCTTGTCCGTTCCGCCCGCTCCCTCTCACTGTGGAGGCGCCTTGACCGGCCCAAGCCCCCGACACAGGCGCCTCGCGGCCCTCCGCCCAGCGGCCTTCGGCACTGACCCGGTGGGGGAGCGGCTGGCACGCGTGCGGCGCTCTCCCCAGTTCGCCGACGGCCAGTTCCGTAATCCGCTGCCGACGCGCACCATGCTCCCCGGCGCGGCCAAGCAGCTGCTGCGCACCCAGCTCAGCCGCGCCGACCGGGCGCGCAGACTGCCCGCGCGCCCCATCCCGGTGCACAGGCCCGGCGCCGCCGACTGGGGGCACCCACCGGAATCCGGCCTGCGGCTGACGTGGATGGGCCACTCCAGCGTGCTGGCCGAAATCGACGGGCGGCGCGTGCTCTTCGACCCGGTATGGGGGCAGCGCTGCTCGCCGTTCACCTTCGCGGGCCCCCGGCGGCTGCATCCCGTTCCCGTACCGCTTCCCGCGCTGGCACCGGTCGACGCCGTCGTCATCTCCCACGACCACTACGACCACCTCGACATGCCGTCGATCCGCGCCCTCGCCAGGACCGACACGGTCTTCGTCGTTCCGCTGGGCGTCGGCGCAGACCTGGAGTACTGGGGTGTGCCCGCTTCCCGTATCACCGAGCTGGACTGGCACGAGTCCACCAAGGTCACCGACCTGGTGCTCACCGCCACCCCCGCGCGGCACTTCTGCGGAAGGGGACTGCGCGGCGGTCAGCGGACACTGTGGGCTTCCTGGGTGGTGGCCGGTCCCGAACACCGCGTCTTCCACAGCGGCGACACGGGATTCTTCCCCGGCTTCGAGGAGACCGGACAGCGGTACGGGCCCTTCGACGCGACGATGATCCAGATCGGCGCGTACAGCGAATTCTGGCCCAAGAACCCCACGAACTGTACGCCACTTCCCGGGGCGTGGCCAGACATTCATATGACGCCCGCCCAAGGGGTCCAAGCGCACCTTGACCTGCAAGGACACAAGCCCAGCGGCGTGATGCTGCCCATCCATTGGGGCACCTTCCGCCTCGCCCTGCACCCCTGGGCCGAGCCTGCGGAGTGGACGAGAGATGCGGCAGAAGAGGCTGGGCAGTCCGTAGCGTTTCCACGGCCAGGCGAGCCGTTCGAGCCCACCGGGAACCTCCCTGTAGATCCCTGGTGGCGGGCAGTGTCCGCGCCCATGGCCCACCCGTGGCGCCGCCTGTCGCCCGTGGATGCCACCACGGAGCCCGCCGACGACCTCGACCGCGCGGGCGAGCGGTGATGCCAGCGGACGACCTCAGCGAGATGGCCCGGATGTTAGGCGCTATGCCGCGCGACGAGCGCGAGCGCCTGTTGGGGGCGATCGACGGCCCGCCTCGGGACGAACGGGAACCGGTGCCCCAGCAGTTCACGCCCCTTACCCACCTCTCGCGGTTCGTCGCGAGTTGTGGTCCGCACCCGGACGGTGAAGTCCTGACAACTGCGGTGGTGTCCTTCGCTCAATGATTCATTCACTCGGCTGCGGTCTGCTGAGCCAGCCCAGCGCTACGGCTCAGGCCAGGCGTCAGGGCCGCCGCCTCGCCATTCGATGAAAGCCGGATCATCGAGGTTCACGTCGTCCTCGGCAATGCCCGCGCGCCGCAAGAACTCCATGAGGTCTGCGAGCCTCCTCGCCGTGCCTACCCTCTCGCCTCGGATTGTCACGCGGCGATGCCCGTCGATCGGTGGGTAAACGATCACGGGCACGTGTCCATTCATTCACCCACCCTGTGACAGCTCGGCGCTCTGCGCATCCGGACGGTTAGCCTGCCAGGGTGAGCAGTGATGATGAGAAAACCCGGCGTGCGGCCTAGGACCTCTACCTGGCATTCCATGGCCTGGCCTCGGCCGTGATCATCGGGGAGCTGTCGACGTGTGTGACGAGTGACCGGCTGTTCGTCGGCGACCTGGACGATGCCCTCACCGAGATGAATCAGCACGGCCCGGTGCTAGCTGGTCGCCATCCCGAGATCGTGGCGGAGGTCACGGCCATCCTGACGGCGTGGAATGACCAGGAGGAGGGGCGGCTCAGTCGCCTGCTCAGGGTCTTGGACGGGCTCGCCACCATCGCGGGGTGCAGCCTTCAGATGCCTACTCCACCCGGAGCTATCCCATAGGAAGATCGGGCCCCGCAGGACGGCATGACTGAAGGCAGCCTCCTCGGGGTCCTTGAGTTCTAGGGGGGGCCGCCTTCAATCATTCATTCATGCGGAGGGGATGAGACACCCCGCCCGCACGCGTGGGGGGAAACAGGCGGGGTGTCTCGGTCTTGGTGTCACGCAGTCGGCAGGTCGATGCCCCAATGGGCGCGGAGAACCGTCATGGCTTCCTCGGCGCTGTTCACGGCCTGGTGGAGGCCGAGATCGCACATGACGACGCGACGCAACGCCTCCTCACGCCAGCCGACCGGTAAGGCGTTCAGGCGTGCAACCAACTGCCGCGTGAACTGGAGGCCACTGGTGCGGTCCTCGATGGTGAACGGAGGTGCGACGCCGCACAGCAGGGCGACAAACTCGACCGTCCTCGCCAGCTCGGGGAGCTTGGCCCTGCCCTCCGGCGATTCGAGGTCGAGTCCCGCGCTGTCCGCGGCGGCCCACAGGGCCGCAGCCTTGTCCGCCGCGCACAGATCGTTCCACAGGCCCCGGTCCCGGAGTTCGGCCAGCATCGCCGGGCCGGCGTTCCTCGTAGCCTGCTCCAGTTGGCCTTCCAGGACCCGGCTGCGACCCAGCCGACTGAAGGTGGTGGCGATGCTCCCAAGATCATCCTGGGGGCCTGAAGGTGCACCTCGGTCTCGGTCATACCGACAGCTTCCAGGAGATGCCGTCCGGGGACTCGAACCACAGTCGATGCTCGCCCTTCGGGGAGACCGTCAGCCCGAACCGCTCCCAGGTGGGCTTCTCGCTCTCGACGTACCAGGCCCACATGTCCTCGACAGTCGACCAGATGCCCTGGTTGCCGTGTTCCTGGAACAGGGCGCGCTTATGGGGCTCGTAGACGACTTCGGCCCAGGCCCCGTCCGGAGCGACCAGAACGCGCATGGTGCGCTCGTCCTCGGTCCCGTACTGGAGCTGCACGCCCGGCAGAAGTGCTGCGAGCAGGAAGTTGAAGTGGTAGCTGTCGAAGGCGTCGACGGGAACCTCTGTGGAGCCGCCCTCGTTCGGCTCAGCCTTCCGATCAGGCACGGTCTTGTCGCTGCCCTGGCGGGCTGGCATGAAGCTTCCGCCTCCTTCATGGAAGCGGCCTTCGAGAGTTCCGCCGGGTTGGGCGTCCAGGACAACCAACGCGCTCGACATCGGCGGGAAGATGTTGGCGACCAGCCGCCCGCCGGATGCCACAGCCTTGCGGAGGTTAGGGGTGATGCTGGGGATGGCGCAGGTGGCGATCACCTTGTCGAAGCTGCCCTTCCACGGCCAGGCCGTGATGTCCGCGGTGATGATGTCGGGCTCGTAGCCCAGCCCGGACAGCGAATTCCTGGCAGTGGTGGTGAGCGCTGGATCGATGTCCGCGGTGACGAGCTGGTGGCTGTTGTTGAGGCGGTGGCAGATGAGAGCGGCCTGGTAGCCGGTGCCGGTACCCGCGTCCAACGCTCTGTCCTTCGGAGTGATGTCGAGAGCTTCGAGCATCCGGGCGGTGAGGCTGGGCTGCGTGCTGGACGAGGTGGGGGTGCCCGTCCAGAGTCCGTCCGCTTCCCGCTTGGCCGGATCGAGATGGGTGACCAGGGTGGTATTGGTGTAGATCGGGTGCAGCCACTCCTCCCCGTCGTTGACGGTGACCTTCTTCCACCGCGTGGGGGCTCCGCCCTGGCTCTGGAAGTAGTCTGCGACGAACACGTGCCGGAGGGTCTCCCCGAAGGCCCTGAACCAGTGATCGACGGTAACGTCGCCGCTCAGGGCCAGGGATTCCGCCAGGCTGCTGGCGAGGGGGTTCCAAGTCATCGGCTGCACCAATCCTCCAGGGTGCGATAGATAGACGCAGCGAGCGGGATGGCGTCTGAATCCACCCATGCCCATTGCCCCGATGGATTCGCTTCCAGGAACGTCCACATGTCGTCGTGGACGATGAAGTCGAACGCGCCGTACGTGAGCCCCATGACACCCATGTAGGAGCGGACGGACGAAGCCACCGAGCAAGGGGTGCGGACCACCGAGTATTCCAACGCCTCGTAGTCAGAGCGCCAGTCCATGCGGGACAGGTCGCTGCCCGCTTCGATTCGGACACTGTGGCATGTGTTGTCGACGTAGATCAGACGGACCTCGTAGTCCTTGGGGATCTGTTCCTGGAAGAGGTGGGCGGTCACCTCAACCCCGTGAAGCTCTTCGAGGTCGACCAGGCGCGTGTACATCGACTCACCGCCCTGGGTATGTGCGATGTACGGGGTGCCGAGCGGCTTGGTGATCATTGGGCCGTCGATCTCCTCGGCGAACTGGACGACGGCTTGGGTGCTGTTGGTGATCAGGGTGCGGGGGGTACGGAGGCCCACGGTCTTGGCCACCTGGAGCTGCCGCGGCTTGAACTCGGCGGCCGAAGCCTTGGCCGGGTGGTTCATCCACCGGGCGTCAAGGCTGGTGATGACGCCGCCGAAACCGATACGAGCGGCCCCGCGAGCCCAGTGCGCGTCAGACGCGGACAGTTCGGGGAACTCGAAGAGCTGCGGGCGGTTCCAGTAGACAGCCTTGATGTCGGCCAGCTCGACGCTGCGGTGCCGGTGCGCCAGCGTGCCGACCCAACGGCTGTCCTCGTTACGCGCCTTCAGCTCCAGCTCGTTCGGGAAGTCGCGGGTGTCCATCGCTCGGCGCCAGCCTGGGCATGGACGACGCCGCGGAGCGGCTTGGACTGTCCGGCAAGTCGGCCCTGAGCAAGATCGAGAACGGCAAACAGCGGGTCTCCGGGCTCGGGCTGACGGCCTTCTTCCAGGTCTACGGCGTGCCCGAGGATGTCCGGACCAAGGTGAAGGCCATGGCGCAGCTCGCAGCATCGGCGAAGCGCACCAACCTGATCGACGAATTCAAGGAAGCGATCCAGACCAACGAGTTCGAGGAGTACCTGCACCTCGAAGGGATGGCCTCCAAGACCGAATCGTTCCTCACCGTGGTGCCGGGGCTGCTCCAGACCAAGGACTACGCCGCCTCGATCGTTGAGGGGAGCCAGGTGTGGCCCTCGAAGCGAGAAGCCAGCCGGTTCGTGGAACTGCGCATGGCGCGTCAGGCCGCCTTGACGCGGGAAACGCCCCTCAACCTGTGGTGCATCCTGGACGAAGCGGCGCTACGTCGGGCCGTGGGTGGACTCGCGGTCATGAAAGCGCAGCTCGAACGACTGCTTGAGGTGACCGAGGAACACGCTCACGTGGCCATACAGGTGCTGCCCTTCTCGGCCGGCAGTCACGCGGGCGTCGACGGCCCGTTCCAGCTTCTACACTTCCCGGCAGGGCCGCCAGTTGCCCTCGTCGAGACCAAGACAACCTCCCTGTACCTGGAGGACGATAAGGACGTGGACCGGTACCGGTCGGCCTTTGACGCCCTCCGTCCCCAGGCCCTCGACGCGGAAGCGACCCGTCGCTTCATTCTCGAACTGATCAAGGACTGCTACACATGAAGAAGAACGTCGACCTGAGTAACGCCACCTGGGTCAAGAGCGACATGTCCAACGGGGGCAACAACTGCCTGGAGGTCGCTTTCGTAGACGGTGTCGTGGCTCTCCGCGATTCCGTGGATGTGGGCGACCCGGATGCCAAGGTTCTGATCATCTCCCAGGACGACTACGAGGTCTTCACCGCGAGTGTTCGGGCCGGCCAGAGGAACCTGCTGCTCCCCTGAACCCATAAAAAGACCGCAATACGCTCTCATCACGAGCCCCCTCTTTCGGGAGGGGGCTTTAGTTGTGCTCTGTGAGCGAATTACCTGAAGCCTCCAAGGGAGGCCGTGTGCGTCGCCAAGGTTCACTCCTTTGACTCCTGTGACGTGAGTGTGCCTCTTGCTCCGAGGTGAACAACCTGAGCTTTACCCCGAGATCCATATGAGACCGGATGAAGGGGTCCGGGCCCACCGCGACCTGCAAGGCGGTCAGTCCGGCGGCCCGATGCTGCCGATCCACTGGGGGACGTTCAATCTGGCGCCGCACCCGTGGGCGGAGCCGGGGGAGTGGACGACGCGGGCCGCACGAAAGGCGGGGGTGAGCATGGCGGCACCCCGGCCGGGTGAGCCGTTCGAGCCCGCGTCCACGTCGGCGGTGCGTCCGTGGTGGCGGGCGATCGCGCATCCGCCGACCGGCGGATGGCCCGCTTGGCCCCCGGGGCCATCGGTGGCCGGGGAGGGCAGCCTGGCGGCAGATGTGTGAAAGCAGACGCGTGAACGGCGGTGGACGACGGTGCCGGACCGATGCCGTCGGCATTCGGTCCCGGCTCGCAGCGCGGCGGCCGGGGGGCGGGCGAGAGCACGCGGACCACGGGAGGGCCGAGGCCGGGTGCCGGGCGATGCGCGAGCGACCAGCCGCCGCCACAGCTCTGGCACAGCCGTCACCGCCGTCGATCCAGCCCGGAGATCCTGAGCACCGTCTGAGTGGTCTCGCCGTTGACCTGTCGCGACAGCTCCTTAAGGGCGGTCGCGCCGGACAGCAGCGTCCCCCGGCCCAGGGACGTACGGATGCCCGCGTCCAGCAGGCGCCACAACGGTGGGTTGGTGACGAGAACCCGAGGGTCCAGCTCGACCCGTCCGCCGTCGAGGTCGCGCAGGACCAGGCGTTGCGCGACGCCGCCGGACCAGCGGACCGCCACCAACTCGTCGGTGCGTACGCGCCGTTCGCTTAGCAGTCCGCGTGAGGCGAGCCAGCCGTCGCCCGCTGTGACCCGGGCCGGCAGGAGCACCACGAACAGCAGGACGGCAAGTCCCGTCCACAGGAAGCCACGCGGGGCGGTGAGCCTGCCGGAAGCGCCGTCGACCAGCAGCAGCAGCGCGAGAAGCACGGTGGCGCAGCCGGTCGCGGCCCGTAGCTCACCGGCCCAGTCAGCATCGGAAGCGTACGTCCCGGAGGGCTCCGCACGGTCGCTGTCGCGCCCCGGAACGGATCGTGTGCTCGGTCCCATGCCCATGCCCAGGACGCTAGGCGCGCCGGGGACCGGCACCCGGCTCATTGATGAACCGCTGACACGGCGTCGGTCATCGTTGACGTCGTCATGACGGCCCTCATCAAGACTCATCAAGAACGCGTGAGGATATCGCCGTCTCGCGCCAAGAACCCGCCATTGCCGGGCGGGACCGGCCGGATTCGGCCCCACCCTGAGCGGACCCGCACACGAAGGAGCCCACCCGCATGTCCGCCATGACCACCGAGACCGGCACCCCGCCCCGCGCGGAGGAGCCCCCGGATACCGGCGCGCGCCACAAGCTCACCGCCGTGACCGGCCTCGCCGCGCTGTCGCTCGACGCGATGGCCTCGGTGGCGTACGGGCCCGAAGCGATCGTCCTGGTCCTGGCCGCGGCGGGCGGCCACGGGCTTGGCTTCACCCTCCCCGTCACCGTGGCGATCGCCACGCTGCTGGCGGTGCTCGTCGCCTCGTACCGGCAAGTCATCGCCGCCTTCCCGGACGGCGGTGGGAGCTACGCGGTCGGCAAGGCACATCTGGGCCGTCGTACCAGCCTGGTCGCGGCCGCCTCCCTGGTCCTGGACTACGTCCTCAATGTGGCCGTGGCCGTCACCGCGGGTGTGGCCGCGCTGACGTCGGCCGTCCCGGGTTTGTACGGCCAGCGGCTGTGGCTGTGCGGGGTCGTGCTGGTGCTGATCACCGCGGTGAACCTGCGCGGGATCGTCGACTCGGCACGCGCGTTCATCCTGCCGACGGTCGTCTTCATCGGCTCGATCCTGGTGCTCATCGCGGTCGGCCTGGCGCGCGACGCCCCGGTCTCGACCGAGGCGGCCGCAGGACATCCTTCCGTCCTCGCCGACAACGCGACCACCGTCGGAGCGCTCCTGCTGCTCAAGGCGTTCGCGTCGGGCTGCTCGGCGCTGACCGGTGTCGAGGCCATCGCCAACGCCGTCCCGTCCTTTCGCACTCCGGCCGTCCGCGGCGCTCAGCGTGCGGAGGTCGCACTCGGCGTGCTGCTCGGCGTGATGCTGATCGGGCTCTCCGTCCTGATCTCCCGGTTCGGCCTGCAGCCGGTCGAAGGCGTGACCGTGCTCGCCCAGCTCGCCGACGCGTCCTTCGGCCACAACGCCGCCTTCTACGTCGTCCAGTTCGCCACCATGGTGCTGCTGGCCCTGTCCGCGAACACCTCCTTCGGCGGACTGCCGGTCCTGCTGAAGCTGCTCGCCCGCGACAACTACCTGCCGCACGTCTTCGGCCTGAAGGCCGACCGCCAGGTCCACCGCCACGGCGTTCTCGCCCTCGCCGGTGTCTCCGCCGCCCTGCTGCTCTTCTCGGGCGGCGACACCAACACACTCGTCCCGCTCTTCGCCATCGGCGTCTTCGTCGGCTTCACCATCGCCCAGACCGGCATGGTCCTCCACTGGCGGCGGGTACGCGGACCACGCTCGGCGGGCAAGGCGCTGCTGAACGGCCTGGGCGCGCTGCTCACGGGTGTCAGCGCGGTCGTCGTCATCGCCACCAAGTTCCACGACGGCGCCTGGCTGATCGTGGTCGCCCTGCCGCTGCTGGTCGCCGGGTTCGAGTGCGTCCATCGTGCGTACGGCCGGATCGGCGAGCGCCTCGGGGTCGGCCGCATTCCCGAAGCCCCGCACCGCCAGCGCTCATTGGTGCTGGTCCCGGTGTCCTCCCTGACCCGGCTCACCAGCGAGGCCCTGACAGCGGCGGTGTCCCTGGGCGACGACGTACGCGCGGTGACGGTATGCCACTCCGATCCCGAGGACCGCGCGCGGACCGAGGCCCTGGAGCGGGACTGGGCGCTGTGGAATCCGGGCGTGCCGCTGGTGCGTGTCTCCTCGGCCCGCCGCACTGTCGGCCGTCCGATCGCCGCGTACGTACGGGAGATCTCGGCGGCCGATCCCGATACCCGGATCACCGTGCTCATTCCCGAGATCGAGCCGGCTCACCTGTGGCAGCGGGCGCTGCAGAACCAGCGTGGCGCTGTCGTCTCGCACGCCGTCCGCCGTGACACCGACGCGGTGATCTGCCGACTGCGCTTCCGGCTGTCCGACCTGCCGTGCCGGTCATGACCGGGGCGGTGTCAGGTCGTACGGGAATTCCGTGTCGGCGGTGAACTCGCGCGACGCCGGTCCTCGGCTGCTGCCGAGGACCGGCGTCGTGGGAGCCGGTCAGCATCCCTGGTCTGGCTCATGCGGGAATGCTCAGCGAGACGGCCTTATCGGTGGCGTAGTGGACGTACTCGCGCTCCAGCCGGAAACCGGCGGTCCAGGCCAGCAGGCGACTCGGGCGGTTGTCGCGGGAGCAGGACCAGCTCGCTGTCCGGCCCCGGGCGGCGATGTCCGCGCACAGCGCCGTGACGCAGGCGAGGGCGAGGCGCTGGCGGCGGTGGTCGGGGACCGTCACGCAGGCGATGTCCTCGTAAGCGGTGCCGAGGAAGTACGTGCAGGCCACGGCGAGGACTCGGCCCTTGTGGAAGGCGGCCCAGCCGAGCCCGGAGGCGGCGAGCGCGGCCGGGCCACCCCAACTGCCGTGAATCCAGCGCATGCCGGCGTCGAGCCCGGCGAGCGCCGGACCGTCCTCGGCCGTCAAACGGCGCACCGTCACGCCGCGCGGCGGGCGGGGTGCCTGTGCGGGGGCACGGTGTACGTACACCATCCGCTCCCACGGCGTGACCCGGCCGAACGCGGCGCCCAGGACCGGAAGGAAGCCCTCCGGCGCCTCGACGACGTAGCTGTCGGCGAGATGCGTCAGCGCTCCCGGGGTGACCGCGCGGGGATCGCCTCGCAGCAGCACGTGGTCCGCGCAGACGACCGCGACGGCCTGCGGCTGGACGGCCCGGTCCGCCCACCAGCGCCCGTGTCCGGTGCGCAGTACATGCTCGGCCAGGGCCCTGGCTCCGGGCGCCCCGGCGGGGAACCAGTGGGCGACGGCGGGGAGAAGGGGTGACTGAAGCTGCATCATGGGGAGGGCACCTGACTTCCTGTGCGGGGCGGTGACCGGGGGAGGGGCGGACAGGCGCCCGGCCCCACCGGATGACCGACGGGACCGGGCACCGGCGCCGATGCGCCGCCAGCCCCGAAGGGCGAGAGCAGAGGTCAGCTCTGTGCGGCCCTGCTGCCGTGGTTGGCCTTCTTCTTGCGGCGTGCCTTTTTCTCGCGTGCGCGCTTCGGCATGGCGTGGTGCCGGCCTTTCAGGCGGCATGGCCGACGAGGACGTCGGCGAGCTTGCTGAGGCGCTTGACCGTGCGCTCCGCGGTGGCGGCGGGAGCGGGATCGACGCGCTTGTCACGGTCGTAGTACGCGCCGTTGACGATCTCGACCGCCGGGTCGCAGAGCCGTACGACATGGGCGGCGCCGTCGGCGGCCGTGGCCCCCTCGGGGGCGTACAGCGGAAGCAGCGCGGTCTCACAGACGCCGGGGTGGACCGAGACGGCCGTGACCCGGGGGTCGGCTGCGAAGACCGTGAGCGCCAGCTGCGACTGGGCGTAGGCGGCGAGCCGTGAGTAGCGGCGGGCGCGCTGCGGGTCGCTCCACTGGATGGAGCCGGTGCGGTGCAGCGAGGAGGAGACGTTGATGACCCGGCCGCCGGGCTCTTCCCCTCGCTCCGCGAGCTGGGGATACCCGAGGGTGAGGGCCCGTTCCAGCAGGTTCGTGAGCAGGTAGTGCGCCAGGAAGTTGACCTGGAAGGCGATCTCGTTGCCGTCGGCGGTGACGGTGTGGCGCTCGGGGGCGGCCATGGCGGCGTTGTTGACCAGGACGTCCAGACGGGGGTGCTCCTGGACCACGCGGGTGGCCATCGCCTCCACCTCCTCCAGATGAGCGAAGTCGGCGGCGAACGCGCACAGGCGGGTCGCGTCGATCCCGGCGGTGGCGATCAGCCGGTCGGCCGCGGCCCGCGCCTCCTCGGCGGTACGGCCATGCACGAGGACGGTGGCGCCGCGCTCGGCCAGCTGCCGGGTGGTCTCGTAGCCGATGCCGGAGGTGGCGCCGGTGACCAGCATGGTGCATCCGGATAGAGACGTGAAAGTCATGATTTTTCCCTGGAGACGGGCACGAGCTGACGCTCTCGCTGTGGGGCGAGAGCGGGGGCGTGCGAAGGGTGCGAAGGGGCGCGAAGGGTGTGGGTCCGTACGGCCGTCAGGGCCGTCAGAGAGCGGGGCGTACGGGAAAGGCAGGGGGCGCCGTCAGGAGGCCGCAGGCGAATGGTGCGTCACCGCGAACGGTGCGTCACCGCGCCGGAGAGTGAGCAGCGCGCACGGCCGGGCGCACCCTATGAGGTGGCCGGTCGTCATGGCGCAGGCTGCTGTTCACGTCCCCATACAACTGGCTCGCCCGCACGGGCTCAAGGGTCCTGCGCGGGCCTTGACGGTGCTCTGATGGGTGTCAGTCCAGACCAGCCCAGATCGGCCCAGATCGGCCTAGTCCAGTCCAGACCAGTCCAGTCCAGATCGGCCCAGGCCGGGAATCGCCGGGACGAGCAGGTCGATCAGCTTGACGCCCGCGAAGGGCAGCACGCGACCGCCAAGGCCATGGACGGCGACGTTGCGCTTCAGCAGGTCGTGCGCCGAGGCGGGGGTGCAGCGCACCCCGCGCAGAGCAAGCGGGATGAGCGCCACGATGATCAGGGCGTGGAAGGTGATCGCCGAGGTGATCGCGGATGTCGGGCTGTGCGGGAACCGCTCCGGCCTTGTCGGCGCCGGGCTCCGGGGCCGACAAGGCCGTCTGCGGACGCGGTGCGGGGAGACACCGCCGCGTACGGGCCCGCCGGGAAGGCGACCGGGGGCGAAGCCCCGGGATGGCATGCCGCGGACGTACGCGACCTTGAGCGGCCACAGGAAACGTTAGGGCCAAGGTGGCGTCGACGCGTCTGATCGGCCGGGAATTTACGGTCCCCTGACGGCTCCCGCAGGGTGGCGTCAAGCCCGTGTCAGGAAGCAGGCAAGCGCGGGAAAGGCGTGAGAGACGCGTCCGGACCCAGCCCCGGCCACGGCATGGCTCAGCCGCCGAGGGGCGGCCCCCGGCCCGGCCGCGCCTGCCGCGTGCGGTGGCCAGCCCGCACGCTCTCCGCGGTGGCCCGCACGCTCCGTGACCCGCCCGCTCCGTGGTGACCGGAAAACGCCGCGGTCAGCGGGTCGCACCCCCGTGTCCGGTGGCGCGCCGACCGGTTTCTTCGCAGGTCGGGACGGGTGGGCGTAAGAGAGTCGTCAAGAGGGCGCCAATGGCCGTAAGGGACCCGTCAACAGCGCGGGTGACCGCCCGGAAGCAGGATTTCCTGTGGGGGACCGAACATTTCCGCACCTCTCTCAGGAGCTCACGATGGCCGACGTGGCCTTCGTCGTCACCACGATCGCGGTTTTCGCGCTGGTGGCTCTCATCGCCAAGGGGGTGGCGAAGCTGTGACTGCCGAGAACATCGTCGGCTTGATCGTGGCCGCCGCCCTGCTGGGCTACCTCGTCCTCGCCCTTGTGTACCCGGAGAGGTTCTGAGCACAGTAATGAGCCCCTTTCTGGCTGGTGTGCTCCAGCTGCTCGCGCTGATAGCCGCGCTGGCGCTGGCATACCGTCCCCTCGGCGACTACATGGCCCGCGTCTACTCCTCGACCCGTCATCTGCGCGTCGAGAAGTGGATCTACAAGGCCATCGGCGCCAATCCCGACGCCGAGATGCGCTGGCCCGCGTACCTGCGCGGCATCCTGGCCTTCTCCGCTGTCAGCGTCCTGTTCCTGTATCTGCTCCAGCGTGTGCAGGGCTCGCTGCCCGGCTCGCTGGGCTTCTCCTCGATCGACCCGGACCAGGCGTTCAACACCGCCGTCTCGTTCACCTCGAACACCAACTGGCAGTCGTACTCCGGCGAGCAGGCCATGGGCCACGTCGTGCAGACCGGCGGCCTGGCCGTGCAGAACTTCGTCTCGGCGGCCGTCGGCATCGCCGTCGCCGTCGCTCTCGTACGCGGCTTCGCCAGGTCCCGCACCGGTGAGCTGGGCAACTTCTGGGCCGACCTGGTCCGTGGTGTCGTACGCGTCCTGATCCCGATCTCGGTGATCGGTGCGATCGTGCTGGTCTCGGCGGGCGCCATCCAGAACTTCTCCGGGATTCACGAGGTCGGCCAGTTCATGGGCGGCTCTCAGCAGTGGAACGGCGGCGCCGTCGCCTCCCAGGAAGTCATCAAGGAGCTGGGCACCAACGGCGGCGGCTATTTCAACGCCAACTCGGCCCACCCGTTTGAGAACCCGAACCCGTTCTCGAACCTCTTCGAGGTCTTCCTGATCCTGCTGATCCCGTTCGCACTGACCCGCACCTTCGGCACGATGGTCGGCTCGGTACGGCAGGGTTACGCGATCCTCGCCACGATGGCCACCATCTGGGTCGGCTTCGTCCTGCTCATGATGTGGACGGAGTTCGCGGGCCACGGCGCGGCGTTCGAGGCCGCCGGCGGTGCGATGGAAGGCAAGGAGACGCGCTTCGGCATCGGCGGCTCGGCGATCTTCTCCGTCTCCACCACGCTGACCTCCACCGGTGCGGTCAACTCCTTCCACTCGTCGAACACCGGCCTGGGCGGCGGCCTGAACCTGCTCGGCATGCAGCTCGGCGAGATCGCCCCCGGTGGTGTGGGCTCCGGTCTCTACGGCATGCTGATCATGGCCGTCATCGCGGTGTTCATCGCCGGTCTGATGGTGGGCCGTACGCCCGAGTACCTCGGCAAGAAGATCGGCACCCGCCAGATCAAGCTCGCGGCGTGCTACATCCTCATCACCCCGGCGCTGGTGCTCGGCTTCACCGCCGCCTCCATGGCGCTGGACACCCCGGCCGACTCGATGACCAACTCGGGCGCCCACGGATTCTCCGAAATCCTCTACGCCTACAGCTCGGGAGCCAACAACAACGGCTCGGCCTTCGCGGGCCTGAACGCGGACACGCAGTGGTTCAACACCACGATCGGTCTCGCGATGCTGCTCGGCCGGTTCCTGCCCATGGTGTTCGTCCTCGCTCTGGCCGGTTCGCTCGCCGAGCAGAAGCCGGTCCCGGCCACCGCGGGCACCCTCCGTACCGAGAAGCCGCTCTTCACCGGGCTGCTGGTCGGCTCGATCATGATCATTACCGGTCTGACCTACTTCCCGGCCCTGGCGCTGGGCCCGCTCGCCGAGGGGCTGGCGGCATGACCACCGACATCAAGAAGCACGAGGAGCCCGGCTCCATGTCCACCGCCACTCCGACCCCCGCGCCGCACAGCGATGTGCCGACGGGTCACAAGACCGACCCCGGACGCGTCGGTGGGGGGCTGTTCGACCCCCAGCAGCTGATGAGGTCCTTGCCGGACGCCATCCGCAAGCTCCACCCGCGGGTGATGATCAAGTCGCCGGTGATGTTCGTGGTGCTCGTCGGCTCGGTGGTCACCACCGTGCTGGCGCTGAAGGACCCGACCGACTGGTTCGGCTGGGCGATCATGGCCTGGCTGTGGCTGACCACGATCTTCGCCAACCTGGCGGAGGCGGTGGCCGAGGGGCGCGGCAAGGCTCAGGCCGACACGCTGCGCAAGGCGAAGACGGACACGGTCGCCCGGCGGCTGTCCAAGGAGGGCGAGACCGAGGAGCAGGTGCCCGGCACCGAGCTGCGCATCGGCGACCTGGTCGTCTGCGAGGCGGGCGACATCATCCCCGGCGACGGTGACGTCGTGGACGGTGTGGCGAGCGTCGACGAGTCGGCCATCACCGGCGAGTCCGCGCCCGTCATCCGCGAGTCCGGTGGCGACCGCAGTGCGGTCACCGGCGGTACGAAGGTGCTGTCCGACCGCATCGTCATCAAGATCACGACGAAGCCCGGTGAGACCTTCATCGACCGGATGATCAACCTGGTCGAGGGCGCGGCGCGGCAGAAGACGCCCAACGAGATCGCGCTGAACATCCTGCTCGCCTCGCTGACCATCGTCTTCCTGCTCGCGGTCGTCACCCTGCAGCCGTTCGCCATCTACGCGGGCGCCAAGCAGTCGCTCATCGTGCTGACCGCGCTGCTGGTCTGCCTCATCCCGACGACCATCGGCGCGCTCCTGTCCGCGATCGGCATCGCGGGCATGGACCGGCTCGTCCAGCGCAACGTCCTGGCGATGTCGGGCCGCGCGGTCGAGGCGGCGGGCGACGTATCGACGCTGCTGCTCGACAAGACCGGCACCATCACCCTCGGCAACCGCCAGGCCGCCGAGTTCGTACCCGTCAAGGGCACGACGGAGGCCGAGCTTGCGGACGCCGCCCAGCTCTCCTCGCTGGCCGACGAGACCCCCGAGGGGCGTTCCATCGTCGTCCTGGCCAAGGAGAAGTACGGGCTGCGCCAGCGCCACCAGGGCGAGCTCGTGGACGCGGAGTGGGTGGCCTTCACCGCCCAGACGCGCATGTCCGGCGTCGACCTGTCCGAGGACGGACAGGACCGCAAGGTCCGCAAGGGCGCGACCGGTTCGGTCGTCGCCTGGGTCAAGGAGCGGGGCGGAAGTGTCGCGGAGGACGCGCAGGCGCTCACCGACCGGATTTCACAGGCTGGTGGCACGCCGCTGCTGGTGGCTCGCGAGGATGAGCGTGGCGCACGTGTACTCGGCGTCATCCACCTCAAGGACGTCGTCAAGGAGGGCATGCGGGAGCGGTTCGACGAGCTGCGCCGGATGGGCATCAAGACGGTCATGATCACGGGTGACAACCCGCTGACCGCCAAGGCCATCGCCGAGGAGGCGGGCGTGGACGACTTCCTCGCCGAGGCCACCCCCGAGGACAAGATGGCCCTCATCAAGCGCGAGCAGGCCGGCGGCAAGCTCGTGGCGATGACGGGTGACGGCACGAACGACGCCCCCGCGCTGGCGCAGGCGGATGTCGGCGTGGCGATGAACACCGGGACCTCGGCCGCCAAGGAGGCCGGGAACATGGTGGACCTGGACTCCAACCCGACCAAACTCATCGAGATCGTCGAGATCGGCAAGCAGCTGCTGATCACGCGGGGCGCGCTGACGACGTTCTCCATCGCCAACGACGTCGCGAAGTACTTCGCGATCATCCCGGCGATGTTCGCCGTCGTGTACCCGGGCCTGGACAAGCTCAACATCATGAACCTGTCTTCCCCGGAGTCGGCGATCCTGTCGGCCGTCATCTTCAACGCGCTGATCATCATCGCGCTGGTGCCGCTCGCCCTGAAGGGCGTTCAGTACCGGCCCATGAGCGCCGACAAGATGCTCCGCCGCAACATCGGCATCTACGGACTGGGCGGCCTGATCGCGCCGTTCATCGGCATCAAGATCATCGACCTGCTCCTCTCCCTCATCCCTGGCATCGGGTGACGTCATGAACAACTCTTTCAGCGGCACCGCACGGCTCATCGGGGCAGGGCTCCGCGCCCTGCTCGTCCTGACCGTCATCTGCGGCGTCATCTACCCGCTCGCCGTCACCGGCGTCGCACAGGCCCTGTTCAACGACAAGGCCAACGGTTCCGAGATCACGTCCGACGGCAGGGTCGTCGGCTCCGAACTCATCGGCCAGACCTACAACCTGCCGCTGAAGAAGGGCCAGGAGACGGCCGAACCGGATCTGAGGTGGTTCCAGCCGCGCCCGGCCAACGGCCTCGGCTCCAACAGCGTCAACACCCAGTACGAGCTGCTCCTGTCCGGCGCGACCAACCGGTCGGGCGACAACGGCGTCAGCAAGGACGAGGACGGTCTGTACGACTGGGTGATCGCCGCCAAGGACGCCGTGGTCGAGGACAACTCCACGGCCACGTACAAGGTGAAGCCCTCGGACGTGCCGGCCGACGCCGTCACCTCCTCCGGCTCCGGCCTCGACCCGCACATCTCCCCCGAGTACGCGGACATCCAGGTCCACCGCGTCGCCGAGAGGAACCATCTCGACGTCAAGCAGGTCGACAAGCTCGTCGCCGACCACACCGACGACCGGATGCTCGGCTTCCTCGGCGAGCCCCGGGTGAACGTCCTCAAGCTCAACATCGCTCTCAAGGAACTCACCGAGAAGTGACCGTCGTACGCCGGTGGGCGGAAGCCGGCGGCCCGAGGAGACTCCTCGGGCCGCCGGCTCCCGCCCGGTTGCCGGGCGCGACGTCCGGCTCACCCGACCGAATGGCAGCCGCTGGAAGTGCTGATCCACCATCGCGGGCGGCTCGTCAGCCAGAAGCAACTGCTGCGGGAGGTGTGGGGCCCACCTACAGCACGCAGGCCGACTATCTCCGCGTCTACATGGCCCAGCTGAGGCGCGAACTCGCACCAGACCCCGCGCGTCCTCGCTATCTCATCACCGCCCCCGGCATGGGCTACCGCTTCGAGATGTGAGCCTTCGCGCAGGTCCGGCGAGTCCGGACCAGTGGGCCGGGGCTGGCGTCACGCGGTGAGCGAGGCGAGCCAGTCGGTCAGGAGCCGGTTGGTCTCGGCGGGGCGCTCTTGCTGAATCCAGTGGCCGCAGCCGTCGAGGATGTGGGAGGAGACCAGACCCGGCAGCGTGGTGGGGTACGCCTTGATCGCGTCGGCCAGCCAGGTGATGGGGGCGTCCAGGCTGCCGCCGATGAACAGGGACGGCTGGGTGAGGGGAGCGCCGTCGAAGTCGGCGAGGTCCTCCCAGTCCCGGTCCATGTTCCGGTAGCGGTTGAGCGCCCCGGCCATGCCGGTCC
Organism: Streptomyces sp. A01; assembly: GCF_059026195.1. Lineage (NCBI taxonomy): Bacteria > Bacillati > Actinomycetota > Actinomycetes > Kitasatosporales > Streptomycetaceae > Streptomyces > Streptomyces sp. A01. The sequence continues at coordinate 72,845 of NZ_JBWLKN010000028.1, forward strand.
GCTCGAACTCCCCGGCGTAGAAGTCGAGGTCGTCCTCGCTGAGCCAGGCGGGCCGCCGGCCGGCGGGGAACCGGTCGCGCAGCTTCCCGCCCCGGCTGACGAAGTGCGGGCTGGGTGCGTCAGGTGCGGGCATGGTGTCCGGGGACAGCGCGGCGTAGAAGCCCGCGAGCCAGCCGCGCACGTCGGGTTCGATCTCGGCCTCGGCGCGGCCGGGCTCCTGGAAGTAGGAGATGTAGAACTCCTCCTCCCCACCCATCCGCGCGAAGACGTCGCTCGGCCTCGGTCCGCCGCGCGGGGCGTAGGGGATGCTGAGCAGCCCCACCGCGGCGAAGACATCCGGCCTGACCAGGGCGGAGTTGGCGGCGATGGTCGCCCCCCAGTCGTGGCCGACGATCACTGCCGACTGTTCGCCCAGGGCGTGCACCACCGCGGCGTTGTCCTCGACCAGGTCGAGCATCCGGTACGCGTCGGTGTTCCCCGGCTTGGAGGAGCGGCCGTAGCCGCGGACATCGACGGCCACCGTGCGGTACCCGGCCGCGGCCAGTACCGGCAGCTGGTGGCGCCAGGAGTACCAGGATTCGGGGAAGCCGTGCACGAGCAGCACCAGCGGCCCGGTGCCCTGTTCCACCAGGTGAATGCGGCCCGCCGGTGAGGCGACCAGCCGGTGAGTGACCTGCGTGGCCTGCTGTGACATGAGTCCTCCGGGGCTCTCTCGATCGGCTGAGCGCCGAACCGTGCCAGTCCGCCGTTCGACGCGTTCGACGCGCTTGACCCGTTCTCGCCGATCATGTGGCCGACGGCACGGTGGTGGCGAGTGTTCTTGCCGTTTCAGCAAGTTGCCGCTTCGGCAGTACGGCTCCGGTGCACGATCGGCCGCGGATCACTGTGCGGTCCGGATGGGGAAGCCCGCTGTGCGCTCGCGCTCGGGGATCTGGTCGGCGGGCTGTGGAATCCCTGGGCGGGATGGTCGCTGGATGGTTCATCGTCGCAGGTGGACCCGGTTGGGCGGCAGGGAGTAGCCCGCATAGCGCTCTCGGGATGCGGGGGTGTGAGGGCGCTGCTTCGCTGGTGTCGTCCGGCTCCCCCCGGCCGGCAGACACCTATGGAGTGAATGATCATGAGTATCGCGGACGAGCCCAGTGGCCGTATCCGGCAGATGCGGGCCAAGGCGCAGGAGATGGAGCAGGCCGCGGAGCGTGCCACAGACCCGGAACAGCGTCAGCGGCTGAAGGACAAGGCCCGTCGGCTCAAGGAGCAGAGCGAGCAGCAGAGCGAGACGGGCGGCGACGAGATCTACCCCATGTAGCGAGAGCTGTCCCGTGTAGCGGGATCTGTCCCATGAACATGTAGCGGGTTCATGTGCCGCCTGGTGGCCTTCCGCGCGTCCTCCCGGGCGCGGAGGGCCACCGGTCGGTTTCGTCCGTTTCCTGACGCCGCATGAGGCGCCGCATGAGACGACCGTACGCGCGATCCTGGGACCATGGATATCCAGGTCCTGGTCGTACCGGACTGCCCCCACGAGAAGCCCACCACCGACCGGCTGCGGCGCGCACTCGACGACGCCGGGCTGCATGACACGACGTTCACCACGCGGGTCATCGCCGACCCGGCCGAAGCCGAGCGCATCGGTTTCACCGGCTCACCGACCGTCCTCATCGATGGCCGCGACCCGTTCGCCGAGCCCGGACGCCCCGCCGGACTGTCGTGCCGGATGTACCGGACCGCGGACGGCCTCGCCGGACTACCCGGACTCGACCAACTCCGCCAGGCCCTTACCGAGGCCGACACGGAGCCCGATCACCGACCTGCCTCGCGGAACGCCCCCAGCACGGAGCCCGATCACCGATCCGGTGCTGCGCTGGTGCGGTGCCGCGGCGGTGGCTGTTGGGTCCCGAGAGCAGCGGGGGACGACCTGGACGGGTGAACATGGGCCGGAGGAAAACGGACAGGCGCAGACGATGAACGTGATCGGACGAATCGAACGTGCCATGGAACGCTGGACCACCACCGTGTGGACCTCGGTGCGCAAGCCGGTGACCAAACCCATGGAAGTGGTCGCTGTGCTGCGCCGGGAATGCGATGACAACGCCCTGATTCTCGGGCGGGGGCGGACCGTGGTGCCCAACTGCTTCTCCATCGAGCTTCCCGAGGACAGCCACCAGCGGCTGGCCGTCCACCGTGAGCGGCTCGGTCCCGAGCTGGCCGCCGAGATCCGGCGGTACGCCGCCGAGCGGTCCTACAGCTTCGCGGGCCCGGTCACCGTGGGCCTGGCGGTGCATCCGGACGGTGGGCACGCCCGCTACCGGGTGCGGAGCTCTCTGGTGCCCTGCCGCCCGCCGTCGTACGCCGATGACCTGACCAAGGCGCTGCCGGTGGTGTCCGTGCCCCCCGCGCGCGGAAGCGGCTCGCGGTCCGCGCCCGAAACGGGCGGGTAGCCGAGAATCGGGCGGGTGGCTGAGGAGGTCTTCCCGCCACCGCCCGCGCGCCGCCGACCGCCGGGAAGCTCACCTCAGGAAGCCAGGTAACAGGTACGCGGGGAACGAGCCGGGTCCGGCTGCCGGCGTGACGGGCCGTCCGCGTCACCACAGGTGGCGCAGCAACAAGCGGGGCGCGCGGTGCACCAGGGCGGCTGCGGCCAGGCCGATCGCGGCGCCGACGGCGACGTCGGAGGGGTAGTGCGCGCCGGTGTGCACCCGCTCGGTGGCCACCATCACCGCCGGCACCGCACATACCGCGCCCGCCGGTGGCCATACCGGTGCGACAGCGGCGGTGAACGCGATCCCCGCGGCGGTGTGCCCGGAAGGGAAGGAGGAGGACTCCGGCCGCTCGTGCACTTCCTGGTGCGAAATCCACTCTTTCGGTGGCCGACGCCGTTCCCACAACTGCTTGCCGATGCCGTTCGACACAAGCTCCGCCACAGCCATCCCCGTCAGGCCCGCCGCCGCGGCCTTGCAGCCCCGCCACCCGCCGAAGACGGCCATGACCCCGGCCATGCCCCACCACAGCTTGGTGTGCTCGGCGGCCTCCTCCACCGCCGGCATAGCCTGCCGCGCCCAGGCCGATTTCCAGGACGCCACCCGCTGCGTCAGTCGGCGATCGGCCTCGCGTAGCTCTCCCAGTACTCTCATGATCTGCCGCTTCCCGAGAGGAAACGTCCGCTAACCCAGCGCCTGGCGATCAGTCGTCACCACGCCACCCGGTGCGGTGAGACCCGGAGCCGGGGCTGGAACGGGGGCCGCAACCGTCACCGCGTCAGCCGGTCCCGGTCGCCTCCCTTGCTCAGGGCTCCCTCACGTTCCCTCAGGTTCCCTCACGTTCCCTCAAGACGCCGCCGGTCTTCCTCGCTCCACTTGCGGGTGTCGCGGGGTGGGACGTACGGCTCCTCGTCGTCGGGGTAGCCGCCCGCGATGGCGCGCTGCCGGGCCAGCTCGGCATCGAACTCCAGGCCGAGCAGGATCGCGATATTGCTGATCCACAGCCAGACCAGGAAGATGACCACGCCTGCGAGGGTGCCGTAGGTCTTGTTGTACGACGCGAAGTTCGCCACGTAGAACGCGAAGCCGGATGAGGCGATCATCCAGATCACCAGCGCGAGAACGCTGCCTGGCGTGATCCACTTGAAGCTGCGGACCCTCGCGTTCGGCGTCGCCCAGTACAGAATCGAGATCGTGAGCGTGACCAGCACCAGCAGGACCGGCCACTTCGCGATGGACCACGCCGTCAGCGCCGTATCCCCGATGCCGAGCGCGGTGCCTGCCTGGCGGGCCAGGCCGCCGGTGAACACCACGATCAGCGCACTGATCACGGTGAGGACCATCAGCACCACGGTCACGCAGAGGCGGATCGGCAGCACCTTCCACACCGGGCGGCCCTCGGGCATGTCGTAGACGGCGTTGGAGGCGCGGATGAAGGCGGCGACGTAGCCTGACGCCGACCACACCGCCACCACCAGACCGACGATCGCCACGACCGACCCGGTACCGCCGTTGCCCCGCAACTGCTGTACCGCGTCGCGCAGGACGTCCCGCACCGAGCCGGGGGCAAGCTTTCGGACGTTGTCCAGAACCTGCCCGGTCGCCGCCTCTCCGGCGATGCCCAGCAGCGATACGAGCACCAGCAGAGCCGGGAAGAGAGAAAGCACCCCGTAGTACGTCAGCGCCGCGGCCCGGTCGGCGAGCTCGTCGTCCTTGAACTCCTTGACCGTCCCCCTCAGCACCGCCCACCACGACCGTTTCGGCAGCTCGCTCGGTCTGCCCGGGGCCCGTCGCTCCACCTGCTCATCCGGCCCCGGCGTCACCTCGCGCCCGGCCCCACCGTCTACGCCGCTGTCTCTCCTGTGTGTTCTTCCTTTCCGCGCCATCGTGTCCGGGTGTCCAGACTGGCCCCGCTCATGCGCGACCCGCCGCCTCGTTCAGCCCCCGGCTCCCCGTCGCCCGGCTCCCGCGCGAGCCGCGCCGCCGATCGCCGACCGGTCGGCCGGGTCACCCGCCCGGCGCGCCGGGCAGGGAGCGGACCACCGCGGGAGGCCACTGTCTCTCTACGGTGGCTTCGGTGATGCGCATGGTCATGCGTACGAGGTGCGGTCAAGGGGGATCTGTGGAAGCTGGACCGGTGGCACTCGCGGTGCCGGGTGTGACACCATCTCGCCCGGTCACGGGGACGGCATGACGAGCGACGGCGCCGACGCGCCGCCCGACCCCCCGCGTGCCGGCCAGGACCTTCCCCGCTCGGTCAACGAGCTGTCAGGGGCGGTGTACGGGCCCAGCGTCCAGGCGCAGCAGATTCACGGCGGCATCACCTTCAGCGTCCAGCCGCAGCCTGCGCCGGGCCCTGAGGTCAAGCCGGACGAAGTCCCGCCTCTGCTGGTCGACTTCGTCAACCGTACGGACGACATCGCATGGCTCGACGAGCGGTTCGGTGCCCGTCGTACGGCCATCGAAAGGGTGGGGCTCGGGCTGGTCTACGGCATGCGCGGCGTCGGCAAGACCTCGACGGTCCGCCACTGGGCGGAGCGGGGCCGGGAGCTGTTCCCCGACGGACAGGTCTACGTCGATTACGCGACCTTGAGCGGCCGCTCCGGGGGAGGTGACGTCTCCAAGGCCGCGCGCAAGTGCCTGCGGGCGATCGGTGTCGGTGAAACGGCCATTCCGACGTCCCGAGAAGACCGGATCACGATGTTCCGGACACATTCGGCACGTCGGCGGCTACTCGTCGTCCTGGAGAACGTCAGCCACGCCGCTCAGGTCAGGTCGCTGATTCCCAAAGGGAGGGGCAGCGTCCTGCTGGCCACGAGCAGCGGCCGACTGGGGGAACTCTCCATGAGCGGCGCCCAGTTGCGCGCCCTCGAACCGTTCGCCAAGGCCAGCGGTCTGCGGCTGCTGGCCGACTCACGCGGTGAGGAGGCCGTCGCGGCGGAGCCGGTGGCCGCCGAGCGGCTGGTCGAGCTGTGCGGCGGGCTGCCGGAGGCGCTCAGCGTGCTGGCGGCCCGTCTGGTCAGCGGCAAGCAACTGACCATGACCAGGCTGGCCGCCGAACTCGCTGACGAGGCCGGACGGCTGGCAGGGATGGCTGTCGGGAAGGACCATTCGGTGTCCGCGGTGTTCGATCTCACCTACCGGGAGTTCCCCCCGGACGTAGCCCGGCTGTACCGCTTGGTGGCCTGGATTCCCGGCCGCACCTTCGACGCCGGGACCGCCGCGGTCGCCGCGGACATCGACCCCGCGACGGCGGAGTCGCTGCTTGACGTGCTGGAGGGGGCACGCCTCCTCGACGTCGCGGACGGGCGCTACTGCTTTCACGACCTCGAGCGCGGCCCGCCAGGCGTGGACCGGCGGGATGAGCAGCAGTCCCGCGTCGAGGGCGGCGGCCTGAAGGGTGCGCAGCTGCCACGCACCGTGCCCCGACCAGACGTTGGGGTGGACGATGGCGGCCACCCGGTAGGCGTCGCAGGGCAGCTCGGCGAGCAGTCGCGCGGGCAGATCGGGCACCTGGCCGAGGAGTGAGGTGGGGCCCCAGGTGGAGCTGAGCACGACCAGCCGCTGGCTGTCCTCGACGCCCAACGCGCGCCGGCAGGCGGGCGCGTGGGCGAGGCCGGCCCGCAGTTCGTCGAAGCAGGGGTCTCCCACGAGCAGGGTGTGCCCCGCTGCCTTCGGATGCGAGGCGAGCAGCTGAGCTTCCTGGTCGGGAAGGGAGATGGCCAGCCAGGCCCGGCCCGCCTCCAGAAGTGGTTCCGGCACGACGCCGGACAGGCGGCTGCGCCGGGAACGGGAGTCCGGCACGAATCTCTGGAAGCCGACACCGTGCGGCAGGACCAGCACAGGGCAGTCGCCGTCCGGGACGTCGATGTTCTCGCTCGCGGAGACGATGAGATCGGGGCTGACATCGCGCAGCTGATCCCACGGCATGACCCGGCAACCGGCGTAGTGGAGGACGTCGAGCACCCCGTTGCTGAAGGCGGAGGAGGGGACGTAGGCGAAGACGACGTTCACCCGGGTGTCGCCGCGCAGCAGAGCAGGCAGGCGCTCAAGGACCCGGACGGTGGACGTGACCGTACGAGCGGCTACGACCAGGGTCTTCTCGCCGTGGAAGGTGCTCCACCGCTCAGCGTCGTGCCCGACAGGAACACGCAGGAGCTGGCTAGCGCGCACGGCCATCCCGACCCACCACGCGCCACCCGGCCACTACGGCTCGCGGCTCGCGCGTCATTATCGCAGTAGAAGCGGCGGTGCAGCCTTCCGGGAGTTCAGCGCGATGTCGGGCGGTGATGTCGGTGAACTTTCAAAGAGCCACCGTACCGGCCCCGCCCCCCTCAGGCTGCCGTCGCCCGGGGCCCGCACCGGCAGACCCGCTGACGCCCGACACGGCAGAGCCGCGCGGGCACCGTCCCGCTCGGTGACGACACCGCTCCGCTCCGTGCGGAAGGCCCCGCGGAGGGCACGTGCCGGTCAGGTGCGGCGCCGGTGCGCGGCCGGGTAGACGAGGATCGCCCCTGCTACCAGGACGGTGCCAAGCAGCCACCCGGCCAGCACGTCGGTGGGCCAGTGCACCCCGAGGTATACCCGGGTGAAGCCCACACCGAGGACGGACAGCAGCGCCGCAGCCTTGGCGACCCGCAGCCAGCGGGCCGCCGCGCCGCGCTCCGCCAGCAGCCACAGCAACAGCCCGCACGCGACGGTCGCTGTGAGTGCGTGCCCGGAAGGGAAAGCCGAGTAGTGGGCCGAGTCCACCGGGTCCGGCCAGCGCGGGCGGTCTCGCCCCACCGCGGCCTTGACTCCCTGCTGGAGCGCGGTGGCGATGGCGGCCGTCGCCGCCAGCCACAGGGCGACCGGCCAGCGGCCACGCCAGCAGAGCCAGCCCGCGACGGCGGTGAGCAGCGCCCGCATCGCCCACGGGTCCCAGATCCAGTCCGAGAAGACGCGGTTGGTCTCGGTCAAGCCGTCGTGGTCCACGGCGGTGCCGTGCAGGCTGCGTGCGACGTCCCGGTCCGCCGACATCAGCGGCCCCCACTCGGTGACGACCAGCGGCAGCAGCACCGCGAAGAGCGTGGCGCACACCGCCCCGGCCACTCCCCAGGCGCGGCGCCCGGGTGCCGGGCTCTCGACGGAACGGTGGGCCTGATGGTCAGTCGGTTCCTGCATGGCAACGATGATCGCTGAAGGGAAGGGCCACACGACACCCCCGTCCTGCATGAGCGTCAGGAGACCGGCGACGGCCCGCACGCCGAGTACGCCGAGTGCATCCTGCGCGGTGGTCACTACCCGGTCGCCATGAGCGACCACGGTCCGCCGGGTGCCCGCCCCAGCAGCGGCCTGCCAAGGGCTGTGCCGCTGGCGATTCGCTGTTCCCGGGAGCTCCCAGGAGTTCCCGGGTGCCACCGTCACCCACCAGATGCGATCACCGCTCGGGTGGGGTGCTATGAGGAAAGCGGGCACGGAAGCCGCCCGCGTTCCCACCAAGCCGGAGGCGATTTCCCGGCACTCATCCTGGCCCTCCTGGTCATCGGCGCTCGTGGCACCGCCGGGGCGCTGTCCGGGCTATCGGGGCACTGCCGCAAGAAGGAGGTGGTTGGTGATGCGAGTAGCAGTCGTCGGGCAGGGGTACGTCGGACTGACGGGTGCGGTCGCGCTGGCCCTGCAGGGGCACAGCGTCACCGGCGTCGAGCAGGACCCCGGCCGGTTGCGCGCATTGAACATGGGCGAGGCGCCGGTCTTCGAACCGGGCCTGCCCCGGCAACTGGCTGCCGCGTCGGCCACCGGGCGGCTGAGATTCGTCGGCGACCTCGCGGCAAGCCACCGGCGTACCCCGTTCGACATCGTGCTGATCACCGTGGGCACGCCGCCAGGACCCGACGGGGCCGCGGATCTGTCCCAGGTGACCGCCGTGCTGGAAAAGGTCGGGAGCCTGACGCCCGTTCCGCGGGTGGTGCTCAAATCCACCGTGCCGCCCGGCACCAGCGGCAGACTCGCCGACGCGTACCCGTGGCTGCGTGAGCGTTACGCGTACAACCCCGAGTTCCTCAACCAGGGCAGCGCCCTGGAGGACTGGGCCGTTCCGGCCAGGGTCGTCGCCGGGACCTGGAGTGACGACAGCAGGCGGGCGCTGCGTGAGCTGTACGCGGGTGTGGAGGGCCCATGGGTCGCGACGACTCCTACCAGCGCTGAGATGATCAAGTACGCGAGCAACGCCTTCCTCGCCATGAAGATCAGCTTCTCGAATGAGATCGCGCGGATGTGCTGCGGGTCCGACACCGACATCGACCAGGTCATGCAGGGTGTCGGTTACGACCCCCGCATCGGGCACGCCTTCCTCCAGCCGGGCCTTGGCTACGGCGACTCGTGTCTGCCGAAGGACACGGCGGCCCTGGCCCACTGGGCGAGCGGCGCGGGCATACCGGCGCCCCTGCTGCGGGCCACGATCGCCGTCAACGAGGCGCAGGCCGGCCTCGCTCTGCGGATTCTGCGTGCGGAACTCGGCGCCGCGCTGTGCGAGGCGACGATCGCCGTCCTCGGCGTACGTTATGAGCCGTGGAGCGACGATCTGCGGGCCGCTCCCAGCCGCACCGTCGTCCCGGCGATTCTCGGTGAGGCGGCCCGGGTACGGGTCTGGGACCCGGCCACCGACGCGGCGGCCGTCGCCGGGCTCTTCCCGGCCGCGGACGCCGTACAGGATCTGTCCGACGCGCTCCGTGGCGCGCACGCCGTTGTCCTGCTGACCGAATGGCCGCAGGCCATCGAGGCCGACTGGTCGCGGATGGCCTCGCAGCTCGCCGATCCGAGGCTGCTCATCGACGGCAAGAACTGCCTGCCCCCCGAGCAGATGGCCGACCTGCCCATCCGTTACCGCAGCGTCGGCACCAGGGTCCCCACCCCCGTCACGACCGTGGCCGCCGAGCCCCAGCTGGAGGCCTGAGCGGCGGCGCGGACCCGACCGTCCCGATACGGGACGTTTCGGGTAATAGCATCCCTTGTCATGTAAGGCGTGGACAGCTCCATGATGCCGATGACGAGGAGAGCGTTCAGGTGAAGCAGCCACTCGCGGAGGACTGGGGCCCGGAGCCTTCGGCGTGGGCGCCCATGCGCCGACCGGTGTTCCGCGCCCTGTGGATCGCCCAGCTGGCGGCCAACATGGGCACCTGGATGCAGACGGTCGGCGCGCAGTGGCTGATGGGCGACCTCGGCGGCGGCGCGTTCCAGGTCGCCCTGGTGCAGACGGCGACCACCCTGCCGGTCTTCGTACTGGTGGTGCCCGCCGGGGCGTTGGGGGACATTCTCGACCAACGGCGGTTGCTGATCGGCGGGCAGCTGCTGATGTTCCTGGGCGCGGCCGGACTGGCCGGCGTCACGGCGGTCGGCGCGGCCACGCAGAGCCTGCTGCTCGCGCTGACCGCGCTGATGGGGGTGGGCGAGGCGTTCTGCATCTCCTCCTTCCAGGCCATCCAGCCCGACCTGGTCAGCCGGGAGGAGATCCCCCAGGCCGCCCTGCTCAACAGCGCGAACGGCAATGTGGCGCGCGCCGCCGGGCCCGCTCTCGGCGGCGCGATGATCGCCGTCATGGGCCCCGAGGCCACGTTCGCCCTCAACGCCCTGTCCTTCCTCGGCGTTCTCGTGGTGCTGTACACGTGGAAGCGGCCGGTGACCCACAGGCCGCTCGGCTCCGAGCACATCCGCGACGCCATCCGGGCGGGCGCCCGGTACGTTCGCAGCGCCCCGCTGTTCGGTGCGGTCATCGGCCGTTCGGGCCTCTTCATGATCTTCGCCGGTGGACTGTGGGCGCTTCTTCCCACGATCGCCAGAGGACCGCTGGGCCTCAGTGCCGGAGGGTACGGCCTGCTCCTGGGCAGCGTGGGACTGGGGGCCGTCCTGGGGGCGGTCGTGCTGCCGTCGATCCGGGCACGCCTTCAGACGAACGTCCTGGTGACGGGCGCCATGGTGGTCTACGCCGCGACCATGGCGGCGATCGGCCTGGTGCCGTCAGCGCTGGGAGTGGCCGCCGCCCTGATCGTGTCCGGTCTGGCCTGGGTGGCGGTCCTGTCCACGCTCTCCGCCTCCGCGCAGGTCCTGCTGCCTGCCTGGGCCCGGACCCGCGGACTCGCCTACTACCAGCTGGTCTTCATGGGCGGGCAGGCGCTGGGCGGTGTGGGCTGGGGCGTCGTCGCCGACCGGCTGGGCGTGGGCACCGCGTTCGTGATGGCGGCCATCGGCCTCCTGCTGACCACGGTGGGGAGCATGCGGGCGCTTCCCATGCCGGCTGGGCCGGTCGACGTGCGTCCGGCCCAGGTCTGGGCGGACGTCCCCGACGTCGCGATGCCGGGAAGGGACGCCGGACCCGTTCTGGTCACCGTCGAGTGGCGCGTGGACCGCGCCAACGCCGAGGCGTTCATCGAGGCGATGCGGCCGGTGGGTATGTCCCGTCGGCGTACGGGCGCCTCCCTGTGGGGCCTGTTCGAGGACATGGCCGATCCGACGCTCTTCCTGGAGACCTTCACCGTCGGCTCGGAGCGGGAGCATCTGCGCCTGATCATGGAACGGGGCACCAGGATCGACCAGGAGTTGGAGGCCCGGGCCCTCGCGCTGACCCGCCCCGGCTCCAAGCCGCGCGTAGGTCACATGATCTGGGCGTACGCCTCCGGCCGTGACGAGGAGCTGTCCTCCCTCCCGCCGTGACGTGCGGGCCGCTTGCCCCGCCATGATGTGCGGGCCGCCCGGCGACCACCGGGACCGTGGGTTCGCGCGCGTGGAGTTCCGGGGAGCCTGAGAGATCGGTATCCCCGGCTGAGCCGGGGCGGGCCGATGGGGGAGAGCCGCGGCCACCCGGCCGGGTGCGGGAAACAGACCGGCGTCCTGGACCGCGAGGGGCGGGTCGTCGACGTACTCCCGTCCGGGGTCTCACTTTTCAGTGCGGAGAGGCTTCGATCCGTACGCGATCGCTGTCGCCGTCGGTCATCAACGTGGCCAGTGCGCGCCCCTCTTCGGTGACGGTGGTGCGCTCGGGATCGACGCCGTGTACAAGGCGGTCAGGCCGTCCGCGTGAGAAGCCTTGGACGGCCCATCGGGCTCAGGAGTTGGACCACGCACGCGTGCAGAGCACGAGCCGGTAGCCGTCCGGGTCCTCGACGGTGACGCCCCACTCGTTCCAGTAGGGGTTCGGCGACTGGACGCGCTTGCCGCCGTGTTCCTGAAGGCGGGCTATCAGTTCGTCGGGGACAGGCTCGTCCAGGTAGACGACGAGGAGGTCCTCCTCGGTGGGGCGCGGCTGGACTGGGTGGGCCGCTTCGTGGACGAGTTCGAGATGCCAGGTCGCGTCAGGGCGGCCCACCATCAGCAGGTCGTGTTCTCCCGGTGTGCCGTCCCCTTCGGCGCGGTACAGCACGCTGAGTCCGAGTCCTCGCACCCAGAACCGCTCGGCCTCAGCGAGATCACGGGACGGGCGGGCAATACGGATGTGGCTCTGGCCGGTGAACGGCACGGGGCTCCCCTTTCCTGGCGCCACGCTCGGGCCGCGTGGCCGTGGACTGGAGCGTAGACGCGCGATGATCATCCGCGCATCGGGCCCCGGTCGCGGTCCCAGCGACCGATGACCCGGGGGGCCGGGGGCCTAGGGCGTTTTCGCGATCATCTGAGCGTTGGCCGGTGTGTACCGTTGGCTGACGTGCAAGGGGGCGAATCGAGCCGTTACCGCCCGGCGGGACGCCACGGCGGGGCGGTCGGTGGCGCGTCCGTCGTGAGGTGATCGTTGCGGTCGCGTGGTTCCAGATCCGCACTGGAAGGCGGGATGGCCGATCATCTTCGCTGCGACCGGGGACGTGCCTCGCCGGTCACGTGCGGTGGCAGACCCGGTTGTAGGGGGAGCCGGAATTGAGTTGCTGCCATTCTTCCGGGGTGGTGCTGCGGGTGAGTGCCGTGCACAGGCGCGTCATGGTGCGCTGTGGGTCGGTGCTCCACAGCATGGCGGTGTGGTCCGCGGCGGCCGAGGCCAGCTGCTGCCCGTCGGGGCTGAATTCCACCGCGCGGACCGGGCCGGTGTGGCCGGTCAGGACAGCCGTGGCGGCCGCACGCCGGAGGTCCCAGAGCATGACGGTCCTGTCCGCGCCGGCGGTGGCGAGCGCGCGGCCGTCCGGGCTGAATGCCACGGCGTTGATGGTTCCCGTGTGGCCTTTGAGCACGCCGCGGCGTTGGTGGCTGGCGGTGTCCCACAGCATGACGGTCTGGTCCACCCCGACGGTGGCCAGGGTGCGGCCGTCGGGGCTGAAGGCGATATCCCTGAGGGACTCGGTATGGCCGGTCAGAGTGGCGACGCGGGTACGGCGGGCGAGGTCCCAGAGCCAGACTTTCCCGTCGTGGCCGACCGTTGCCAGCAGCCGTCCGTTGGGGCTGACGGCGATGGCGTTGATGCTGATGTCGTCAGCTGCCGTGTCCTGGACGAGGGTGGTCAGGCGGGGGCGGCGCCGGGCGTCCCAGAGCAGGACGGACCGCTCTGCCGTCGCCGCCGCGATCGTTTGGGCGTCGGGGCTGAAGGCGACGTCGGTGACCCGGTCGGTGCGGTCGCTGAGTCTGGTAGCGGCGGGTTTCTCGCTGATGTCCCATCGGGTGAGGTTGTTGTCGGCGAGGTGCTTCTGGGGAGTTCCGGTGGCGGTGGCGAGGGCGCGGCCATCGGGGCTGAAGGCGAGGGAGTTGACGGGGGTGGTGCCGTCGCGGAGGGTGGCCCGGGGCGAGCCTTCGCGGGTGTCCCACAGCACGGCGGTGGTGTCGTCGCTGGCGGTGGCGAGGGTGCGGCCGTCGGGGCTGAAGGTGACCTGGTTCAGGCGGTCGGTGTGTCCCCGGAGTGGGATACGCCGGGGGTCCCACAGGGTGACGGTGCCGTCTTCCCCGGCTGAGGCGAGGAAGGAGCCGCGCGGTTCGTAGGCGAGGGCGTAGATGTTGTTGTTGTGGCCGTTGAGGGTGGCGCGGAGGGTGCGTCGGCCGAGGTCCCAGAGCCTGACGGTCTCGTCGTGTCCGGCCGTGGCGAGGGTCCGGCCGTCCGGGCTGAACACGAGGGTCCTGACCTGCCCGGAGTGGCCGCGCAGGGTGGCACGCGCGGTGCGGCGGGCGACGTCCCACAACCAGGCGGTGTGGTCCTGACTGGCGGTGGCCAGACTCCGGCCGTCCGGGCTGAACGCGAGGTCGTCGACCGACTTCGTGTGCCCAGTCAGTACCGCCAGCTGCCGGCCCGTCGACGCGTCCCATAGCCGGGCGGTGCCGTCCTGGCCGGCGGTGGCGAGCGTATGCCCGTCCGGGCTGAAGACCACGGCGTTGACCGGGCCGGGGCGCCCGGCCAGAGTACGTCGCGCGGTGGGGCGTGTCCTGCTCCACAGGGTGACGGTGTGTCCCTCACCCGCGCCGGCCACGGTACGGCCGTCGGGACTGAAGGCGATGCTCTTGACCGTTCCGGCGGCTCCGGTCAAAGTGGCCGTCCGTTCGCGCGTTCTGGTGTTCCACAGGGCTACTTCGCGATCGTCCCCTCCAGTGGCGAACGTACGGCCGTCGCGGCTGAAGACGATCGCCCTGAGCCAGGTGTCGTGAGCGTTGAGCTTGGCGGCCCTCGTGCGCTGCCGCGGGTGCCACAGCTTCACGGCGCGGTCGCGGCTGACCGTGGCCAGCGTTCCGTCGGGAGCGAAGGCGAGGTCGGAGACGGCGTCGGCGTGGCCTGCGAGACGGGCTTGGTAGTACTCATGAGTGGACATCGCCAGTAGCGCGCTGCGTGCTTCCAGGGTGGGCGCGAGACGGTAGGCCGCCACACTGAGCAGCATGGCCGCTCCCGGCCGGGACCGGACCAGTTCCGTGGCTTGTGCGGCCAGTTGACGTGAGTGGGCCTGGCGTCGTGCGTGCTCCGCCTTCTGCCGTTGGCTGATGGCGAGCACGCTGATGCTGGTCACGACCACCAGAAGGATGGCGAGACTGACGGCGAGGTACCGGATGTTGCGGTTGCGGCGGGCGGCCAGCCGGTATTCCTCCTCGCGTGCCGCGACGCTCGCGGCGAGGAATCGTCGCTCGGAGACGGTGAGGTCGTCCTGGCCGTCGGGTGGGGGGAAGTGTTCTTCGGCCGCGCTCAGGCGGCTGCCCCGGTAGAGGGCTCCTGGGTCGTGCTGGAGTCCTTGCCAGGTATCAGCGGCCGCCGTCAGGCCCCGGTGGGCCATGAGGCGTTCGCGGTCCTGGTCGATCCACCGGCTCAGCCGGGGCCAGCAACTGATCAGGGCCTCGTGGGCGAGGTCGATCGTGTCCTGGTCCAGGGTGATCAGACGTGCTCGGGCCAGCCGTTCGAGAACCAGTTGGACATCGGCCGGGTCGCCTGCGGCCAGTTCGGCCCGACCGGTGGGGCGGCGGGTGTCCCCGGTGCCTTCACCGGGGGTGATCAGGCGCAGCAGGATGCGGCGGGCGGTGTCGGCTTGCCGCGGCGACAGGCTGGTGTAGAAGTGCTCGGCGGTCTGTGCGATGGCCCCCTGCACACCGCCGGTGGATTCATATGCGTCCAGGGTGAGAGTGCGGCCGCGACGCCGCCGCCAGGTTTCCAGCAGGGCGTGCGACAGGAGCGGCAGGCCCCCGGGTTCATCGGCATTCTCAGCGAGGAGGCGGGCGGTCAGGGCCCGCTCGACGATCAGCCCGGCGGCGCCGGCGGGCTTGATGATCACCTCGCGCAGCTCGGCCGGTGTCATCGGGCCGACCGGCAGACTCGCTTCTTGGACCAGGGCGGCCAGGCCCCGGTGTGTCAGACAGCGGGCGTAGAAGTCGGCCCGTACCCCGAGGACCACGCGCAGTCGGCTGCCGGGGTCCCGGGCGCTCAGCAGCAGTTCGATGAACCGGGTGCGTTCCTCCGGTTCGGAGCAGAGAGTGAACAGTTCCTCGAACTGGTCAGCGATCAGCCACGTGTCGCCCGGCGCCGCAGCCGGTGTGAACAGCTTCGCGTGATCGCGCAAGGGCCGCGGACCCGGGGTGAAGATCCGGATCGTTGCCGGTCGTGCGTCCGCCTCCCGGGCATCGCGCAGCCGAGGGATCAGCCCAGCGCGCAGCAGGGAGGACTTGCCGCTGCCGGACGGGCCGAACACCACCACGCACCGGTGAGCCCCCACCAAGTGGGTGAGATCGTCGGTGAGCTGGTCGCGGCCGAAGAACCGACCGCTGTCGTCAGCCTCGAAACGGGCCAGCCCCCGGTACGGCGGATGGACGGGCTCCTCTTGCGGCTCGGGCACTCGGGCGGCCTCTTCGCGCCGAGCCTCGTCCCAGCGCTGCTCCCACTCCTCAGCGTCGCCACCGCACGCCGCCACATATCCCAACACGACACGCAGTGACGGCAGGTGCTCCCCTGCCGCCGCGCGGGCCAAGGCAGCGACGGAGTAGCCCGACTCCTTGGCCATCGTCCTGTAGGTCGGTGTGCCACCGTCCTCACGCAGCTTGCGCAGCTCGTACGCGAACCGCTGTACCGGACCCGCATCCGGATCGACCGGCTTCTCCCGACGCCCCACCGCTGTCTCTCCCCCTTGGCCAGTGGGGACCCAGCCCACCACGGCGCCGCAGTGGCGCAGAAGACGCTCGCACGCCAACCTCGGCGCTCCGGCTGACGACCGTTGTTTTGTCTACCAGCACGGAATCGGGCTGTGAGACAACGCGCCAGCCGTTGAAATATCTGAGGCAAGCCCAGAGCCGCCGCTCCGTCGACCGGGGTCGCTTCGCCTCTCATCGGTCATCACACCGCGGGCAGGCCGAGCGCGGCCTGCCCGCACCGGGGACGGGCAGGCACCAGCACGGCGGTTGTGGTGCCGCACCGACAGCCAAGAATCTACGGGGGAAGTCAGCCCATACACCCACGCACGAGCATCGCCCTCGCAATCGCCACAGCGGCCTCCTGGCCCCTCAACGGTCACACCCGCCCCACCGTCGGTCGACAACTGGCGACTGGTGCGGCAGCCGGGGCCCTTCCCGCAGCCGCATGAGGTGTCGCCGCCTCACTTTTGGCCCGGAACGCCAGTCGGGCGTTTTCGGCGAACTCCAAGAAGGAGAAGTCCGTGATCCATCAGAAAAAGCTGATCACCACACTGGCCGCCTTCGCTTTGACGGCAGGTCTCTCCATCGGTGCCACCAGTACCGCTACAGCGGGCGCGGCCACCGCGGAGCCGAGCGCGCCTCAGTCCTGTTACGGCAGCGGCAAGAACTTCAGCACGACGAACAAGGTGTGGCCCGCCTACCCGAAGTGGGCCACCGCCACGAAGAACTGCGCCGACATCAACGTCAAGCCCAAGCGTGGCACCAATGTGAAGACGTGCTTCTTCAAGGGCCAGAACAAGCCGCATCAGTGCAACGGCAATCGCTGGATCAGTGCCGGGTCCTGGGGCAGGGCGGCTACGGATGTCCGAAACGGCGCGAAGTTCTACCTCGTCTTCGACCGCAACGTCAGTGGACGCGTCGCCTACTGATCTCTGACGCCGCCATCATGAAGGGCTCCGGTGATCCGCCGGAGCCCTTCCGCATCAGCTGCCGACCGGGCTGTGAAGGCGTGAACGTCAGGTTCGAAAGGTTCGAAAGGTTCGAACTCCCAGGCCCAGGGGGCCCACCCGGGCAGGGGCGCACGACGCGTGGCGGCCGCGGAACTGGGGCGTCGGGTGCGCGGTACCGCCCGGCACGCAGTGATGCGATCGGTCTGGTCACTCGAAGTGAGTGGTGTCGCCTGCCCCTCGGCGTACGATCTCGGGGGTGCCGCCGGAGAAGTCGATGACCGTGGTCGGCTCGGTGCCGCAGTCGCCGGAGTCCAGCACGACGTCCACCGAGTGGTCGAGCCGTTCCTTGATCTCCCAGCCCTGCGTCATCGGCTCCTCCTCGTCGGGCAGCAGCAGGGTGCTGGAGAGCAGTGGCTCACCGAGTTCGGCGAGCAGAGCCTGAGTGATGGAATGGTCGGGCATCCGGACTCCGACGGTCTTCTTCTTCGGATGCAGCAGCTGGCGCGGCACCTCTTTCGTCGCGGGGAGGATGAAGGTGTAACGGCCGGGCGTCGCTGCCTTGATCGCACGAAACACGTCATTGTCGACGTGCACGAACTGCCCCAGCTGCGCGAAGGTCTGACACACCAGGGTGAAGTGGTGTCGATCGTCCAGATTCCGGATCGATCGAATCCGGCTGAGTCCGTCACGATTGCCGATCTGACATCCCAGTGCGTAACAGGAATCCGTCGGGTACGCGATGAGCGCGCCCGAGCGGACACTGTCGGCCACAGTGCTGATGGTGCGCCGCTGCGGATTCTCGGGATGCACGTCGAAGTATTTCGCCATTCGCCGAGTCTAGGGGCGGACGGCGAACCGGCCTGTGCCGACCCTCTGCCGACGCGACGGGTCGGACTCCATTCCTCCGTACCGCCCGATGAGATCAGGGACGAGACCGCGGGGGACTGGACACGTCGGGGGCGTGCTCCTCTCGCGGATGTGGCGTAACGACTCGCTCCCGGGTGTCGGCGGAGCGCAGGCTCGCCTCCTGGTCCTGGCGGACGCATTCGATCAGGTAGTCGCCGGTGTCCGGGTCGATGGACACACCGTGCGTCTCGCTGCGGAATCCGGGGAACTCGCGGTCGAACGATTCCAGCGCGCCGAGGTAGCGCAGCAGCGGGCCGTCGAGAGTACCGGTGGACTCGCCCGGCATCAGGACCGGAATCCCGGGAGGAGTCACGGTGACCATGGCGGCGGCGACCCGCTCGGCCGCGGTGGCGATCCGCACGCGCTCGGTCCCGCCACGGACCAACTGCCGGTAGCACTGCTGTGGCGGGGCGACCGGCAAGGGCAATTCCTGGAAGGCCGCGTCCAGCAGCGCGACGAGATTCGCCGCACGCAGATGGTCGTGCATTCGCTGACACAGCGCTCTCAACGTCGTGTTGGCATATCGCAGAGGGTATTGCGCCACCAGTTCGGGCAGTACCCGGTCCAGCGGCGCCTCCGTGTCGTACATGGCCTTGAAGTCCATCAGGCCGTCCAGCAGCGTCCCCCATTTCCCCTTGGTGATGCCCATGGAAAACAGGATGAGCGCGGTATAGCTGTCCGTCTTCTCGACAACGATGTTCCGCGTGGCCAGGTAGGCGGTCAGAACGCGGGCCGGGATACCCCAGTCCCCGGTCTCGCCGACGGCGTTGATGCCGGGACAGGCGAGTGTCACCTTGATCGGGTCAAGGAGGCAGTATCCGTCGCTCAGGCCGTGAAAGCCGTGCCAGGCGGCTTCCGGTTCGAGCTGCCAGCAGGAGGCTTCCGTGCGGAGCAGCTCGGTTGGCGCGTCGGCGAAGGCGATGCGCTTGCCGGACGCCGGGTCGGTCACCGTCTCCGGCTGCCAGACGCCGAAGAACCACGGAGGCCGGTCACCGGCCTCGGCGATACGCCGCCCGGTGCGGACCACTGCCTGCCGGAAGCGAACCGCTTCGGTCACCGCCTCGTCGATCAGCCACTCTCCTTGCGGACCGTCCATCATCCCGGCGGCCACATCCAGCGAGGCGATGGCGGGATAGAACGGTGAAGTGGTGCCGTGCATCATGAACGCCTCGTTGAAACGCTCATGTTCCACCGGCGCCCTTGGCGCGGACTTGACGTGCACCATGGCGCTCTGCGAGAGGGCCGCCAGCAGCTTGTGGGTGGACTGGGTGGTGAACACCGTGGGTCGCTCGGGCGCGTCGAAGGTGTCCGGGCCCACGGACATCCCGTACCGGCGCGCGTAGAGCGGGTGGAACCGTGCGTACGCGAACCACGCTTCGTCGAAGTGGAGCCGCGGGGTGCTGGGCGCGAGTGCCCGTGCGACATCGACGGCGTCGTAACACATGCCGTCATACGTGGAGTTGGTGAGCACCGCGTACCGCGCCCGCGGGGAGACGGCGTGTTCCGTCAGGGGATGAGCGGAAATCCGGGATGCCACCGCCTCGGCGCTGAGCTCCGAGGGAGGAATGGGACCGGCCAGTCCGTAGCCGTTGCGAGTAGGCGCCAGATAGACCGGCCGGGCACCGGACAGGACCAGTCCGTGCAGGACCGACTTGTGGCAGTTGCGGTCCACCAGGGCGATCTCATCCTGGGTCACGCTGTAGTGCCCCACCATGCGGTCTGCCGTCGAGTCTCCGTGCAGGACGAAATAGGTCCGGTCCGCACCAAAGATGCGGGCGGCATTGCGCTCCGCCTCCCCGATCGGCCCGGTGTGTTCGAAGAGGGAGCCGAGCTCCTCGACCGAGATCGACAGATCACTGCGGAAGACCTGCTCTCCGAAATAGTCGAAGAAGGCCCTGCCGACCGGGGACTTCAGGAACGCCACGCCGCCTGAATGCGCTGGTGTGTGCCAGGAGTACTCATGCGAATCCCCAAAGTGGCGAAGTGCCTTGAAGAAGGGCGGAAGCATCGACTCGCGATACGAGTTGGCCGCACTGGTCACCCGTCCTGCGATGAAGGCCGGGGTGTCTTCCAGCGGCCACACGTAACCGACCACGCTCTCAGCGACCCAGAGAGGGAGCTGGTCAAGGTCCTCATCGGCGTCACCCGCCATCACGAGGAAGACAGGCAGGTCCTTGAAGCGCCGTGCGATCTGCCGCAATACGGCTGCGCTTCCCGACTCGTCCTTGTCTCCGCTGCCGGAGGGAAGGCTCCAGCTGACCACTACGGCCGCCACCCCGGCCTCCGTCAGCAGCACCGCTCGCGCGTCACTGCCGGTTCTCACCCAGCGCACGTCCAGACCATGCGCCTCCACGGCACTGCGGATACGCCGGAGTTGATCGGCTCCCGCCCCATCACCGTTCGGGTCTTCCTGTAAAGCAAAGAGAATCGTCCCACCAGCCATACGACCGTCTCCTCCAGAGGGGATGGGCTGAGGAGCTCAGTGTTCAGCCGCAGTAGCGGCCTGGCGGAGAGAAGAGGAGCTAAACCACCCAGTGGGAGTCCGGATCGGCAAGCTGTTCGACGGGTGAGAACGTGAGGGGCGCTCGCTTCGACGGCGATCCCGACACGGGCACGGGCCGGACGAGCCCAGCCGAGCGGCTGCGTGCCTCCGCCCCCTTCGCGGGCGGGTGTTTGCGGGCCAAGCCCCTGGTGGCTGCGCCCCCCGCGCGCGGAAGCGGTTCGCGGTTCGCGGCGAAATGATCGGGTAGCTGAATCCTCACAGGTGACTGCAGGGCTCGAAATGGCGGAGCTTTGCGAGCACGTCGCAGAAAAGGCGAAACGGGGCAGTTCCTCAAAAAGGGGAGCGGAATCCGGTTTTCCGCCATCGAGCATGGGAGAAACGCATGAGCCAGACGGACACCGTCAACCACCGAGCGCGTAGCCCTTTCGAGACCATAACCACCTGTGTACGCAGCAGCGCCCAAGCCAGACAGATCGCTCGTAGCTTTCTGTCCGCCTCTTCCTGCCCGCCTACTCAGGAGGCCACGGAAACGGTGTTGCTGGTGGTCTCCGAGCTGGTGACCAACGCCTTCCGGCACGCCGCGGGCGTCACCGGCTTCACCCTCAGCCGTTCCCGGAACCGACTCCATATCACCGTCAGCGACAACAGCTCCGCGCTGCCGCACGAACTCCCCCCTTCCCCGGCCAAGCCCGGGGGATTCGGCTGGTTCATCGTGCGCCACTTCGCCAGCGAAGTGGCCATCCACCTGGGCCCGGGCCCATCGAAAAGCATCCGAGTCACCCTTCCCGTATAAGCCGATACGGCGGGGCTTCCGTAGTCCTCGCGTACTGGAAGCCCCCCGCCAAAGTCGTCCTCGCGCGCGAGGGCTCGCGGTGCCGCGTTGAGGCGGCTTTCCCCTTGGCACTCGTGGCCGCTGTCGACCTCTACGACGTCGCCGCGCTCTGTCCCTGACGACGACAGGCGACCGCCACCGCCCCTTTACCCGCTGTCGCGCTCGTCGTCGCAACGGCCGGTGGGCTGGGCTGTCGCCATGCTCTCGGGTGAGGGCTTGTCGTGGGCGCCGAGGATGCCGGCGAGGTCGTCGACGTGGAAGATGCGAGCGATAGGCACATCGGTGCTGCTGTGGGCGACGATGGAGAAGGCGATACAGACGGCGATGAGGGTGTACGCCTGCTCACCCTGCGGGATGCCGGCCTGAAGAACGAGCAGTCCGTAGACGACCGACGCGAAGCCCTTCGGGCCGAACCACGCCGCGACCAGCTTCTCGCGGCGGTCGAAGCAAGTGCCCATGAGCGAGATCAGCAGCGACGCCGGGCGGATCACCACGATGGCCAGGAGCACCACGACGTAACCGCCGAACGAAAGGTCACCGAACAGCTCCGGGGTCAGCAATGCGCCGAAGACCAGCAGGGCAGCGAACTTCGCCAGCTCCGCGAGCGCCTCGCCCAGCGGTTCGAAGGCCGCCTTGGCCTCGGGGGACACGGCGGTGAGGACGGCCCCCGCGGAGAACGCCGCGAGGTAGGGGTTGGCGTGGGTGAGATGGCACAGGCCGTACAGAATGACCCCGATGGCCAGCGGAAGCAGCGGCTGGAGCTTGGGCTCCGCGCCCAGCAGGCGGAAGCGGATGAGCCAGTTGACGAACAGCGGCAGCAGGACGCCGAATGCCAGTCCCAGCCCCAGTTCCAGGCCGATCGTCCCCAGCGAGGCCTCAGCGTGGCCAATGGTCGGGCCGGCGGCCGCGATGAGGATCAGGACGACCGGGAGGGCCAGGCCGTCGTTGATGCCGCTCTCCACGTTCAGCAGTTGCCGCAGCTTCGCGGGGACTTCCTTGCGCCCCACGATCGCCGAAGCGAACCGCCGACGAGGAACAGCAGGGATGTGGAAAGAACGGTCCGGGCCGCGAGCCCGGAGAGCAGAACCGCTAGGAGCAGAACGGCACCGAAGACGGCGACGAGCACCATGAGAGAGATCCCCCGATCGGCAAAGACAACTGTCCCCTGATCGCCGACCAGGCTTCCCGGCACTCCGCAGCGGACTGTACGCGGTCTTTACGCGTTCCTGTCAGGCCCCTGGCGGGCATGCCCGGCGGAGGGGACCTGCCGGGACCCGGCAGCTTCCCTCCGGTTCGCCGTTCACGACCGTGGCTGCGCGGCTGGGGCGGTGGAGCGGGTTTCCCGTACTAGGTGAGATTGGTGAAGGCTTCGACGGCCTGGGTCTTGCCGGTGACGATGATGACGTCGCCTGCCTCGACGACGGTCTCGGCGGTGGCGTACGTGAAGTCTTGGTGGGGGCGTTTGATGCCGACGACCGTGACTCCGTACTTGCTGCGCACCTGGCTCTCGCCGAGCGGGACACCGGTGGCGATGGTGGGCGCGATGGTCTTGACCAGGGCGTAGTTGTCGTCGAACTCGATGAAGTCGAGCATGCGGCCGGTCACCAGGTGGGCGACACGCTCGCCCATCTCATGTTCGGGCAGGACGACGTGGTGGGCGCCGAGGCGCTCCAGGATCTGACCGTGCTGGCGGCTGATGGCCTTGGCCCAGATGTTGGGCACTCCTGCTTCGAGGAGGTTGGAGGTGACCAGGATGCTGGCCTCGATGTCCGTGCCGATACCGACGACCGCACTGGTGAATTCGTCGATACCGAGCTGGCGCAGTGCCTCGGGGTCGGTCGAGTCGGCGACGGCGGCATGGGTGAGGGAGTCGCTGTACTTCTGGACGAGGCGCGCGTCGGAGTCGATACCCAGGACGTCCCAGCCGCGGCGCATCAGCTCGTTGGCGAGGGAGCTGCCGAAGCGGCCCAGGCCGATGACGACGACGCGCTGGTCGCCCGTCGCGGGGTGCGGCCGGCCCCCACGGCGCTTGCGGCGGCCGCGGTGCAGAGAGTGCAGGTACTTACCCAATGACGGGTCGCTCCTCGGGTAGCTGGTAGCGGCGGGTTCTTTCGCGTAGGGCGAGTGCCGAGACGAGGGTGATCGGTCCGAGCCTGCCGACGAACATGAGCAGGGTGAGGATCAACTGGCCGGTCTCCGGTATACCGGCCGTGATGCCGGTGGACAGCCCGACGGTGGCGAACGCGGAGACGACTTCGAAGAGCACGGCTTCGAAGGGCTCGCGGCTGAGCGTCAGCAGGGCGAGCGTGGCGGTCATGACCAGGCCCACGCCGAGCAGTGCCACGGTCAGTGCCTGACGCAGGACGTGCGGGCCGAGCTTGCGGCCCAGCACGGCGGAGTCGGGCTCGCCCCGCACCTCGGCGACTATGGCCGCGGCCAGTACCGCGAACGTCGTCACTTTGATGCCACCGGCAGTGCCGGCGCTGCCGCCGCCGACGAACATCAGCATGCACGACAGCAGCAGGGTGGAGGCGTTCAGGGCGCCGACGTCCAGCGCGTTGAAGCCCGCTGTGCGGGTCATGGCCGAGTGGAAGAAGCCATTGAGGATCTTGTCCGGCCAGTCCATGGGGCCGAGGGTGCCGCGGTTGGTCCATTCGAGTACGCAGGTCAGGATGGTGCCGCTGCCGAGCAGAGCGGCTGTGGTGATCAGGGTGAGCTTGGTGTGCAGGGACCAGCCTCGACGCCCGGTGGTGCGCCGCCGGTTGCGGTGGCGCAGCAGTTCCAGCAGGACGGGGAAGCCGATGCCGCCCAGGATGACCGCCCCGGCGATGGGCAGGGTCACCCATGCGTCCTCGGCGTAGCGGGTGATGCTGTCCGTGTGGAGTCCGAAGCCGGCGTTGTTGAAGGCCGACACCGCGTGGAAGAAACCGAGATAGGCGGCGTCGCCGATGGAGTTGTCGTAGGAGAACCGCAAGCGCAGAGCGAGGATCGCGGCGACGGTCAGCTCCACGATCAGCGTTGTTCCGGCGACCCCGAGCAGGACACGGCGTACGTCACCGATCCCCAGGCTCTTGGTCTCGGCCTGCGCGGTGAGCTGCATCCGCAGTCGCAGCTTCCCGGAGACCAGCAGGGCGAGCAGCGAAGCCATGGTCATGATGCCGAAGCCGCCGAGCTGGATCAGCGCGAGAATGACGCCCTCACCGAAGCCGCTCCAGTACGTGCCCGTGTCCACCACGGCCAGGCCGGTGACGCACACCGCCGAGGTGGACGTGAACAGCGCGGGGACGAACCCCGTCGCGCCGCCACCCTCGGAAGCGAGCGGCAGGGACAGCAGCCCGGTCCCGAGCAGGACCACCCCCGCGAACGCCATCACGACGGTACGGGCAGGGTGCGTGGTGAACAGCGAATGCCACATTCCCGCCATTCGTCCTGCCACCTGTACGTGTCCCTTCGTCCTGTTCTCTTCCACGCGGAGTGGAGGCATCAGGGTCCTGTCAAGATCCCCGAAGCCGTCACTCTATCCGCGCCGGGTGACCCGGCCCGGTCCCTGCGGCTCTCCGGCGGGACGGGTCGTACGCACCGCACGGTCGCGTGCTGGACCGCTGGCCGGGCATGGCGGGCCGCGGTCTCGCCACGGCTGTCCGGCCATGTGCAAGCTGTCGCGTTCCACGCCGGAACCCAGCCCGCTTTCCCCCGGCCGCTGCGGAATAAGTGGCACACCCCGTGCGCGGGCTGGAGCGCTTGCTCCGCCGCGGGCCGGGCGCCGCCGTTACGGCGGCCCTGCGACGGGAACCCGGCCCACGGGAAGCCACGCCATGAGGAGGTGAGTCACATGCCGGACGACAGGAGCTGCCGTCCACCCTTGGGCGCTCCCCGAAGGATGCCCAGCGCACATGGATCAAGGCGCACGACTCCGCCGTCGAGGAGTACGGCGAGGGCGAGCGGGCACACCGGGTCGCCTACGGTGCGCTCAAGCACACGCACGAGAAGGTCGGCGACCACTGGGAGCGCAAGGAGGGCGGCCGCAAGGGCCCCTCGGACCCGCAGTCGGCCCGGCCCCGCCAGCAGGGCGGACGCAGCGGCGAGGGCATCGACGAGCAGGCCACGAAGGAGCATCTCTACGATCTCGCGCAGCGGCTGAACATCGACGGACGGTCACGGATGTCGAAGTCCGAGCTGCTCGACGCGGTCCGTAAGGCCAACCGCTCGCGCACGCGCGCGTCCCGTTGACGCTGACCTCGCCACGGCTTGAGGCTGCTGACTCTGCTGCGGCCCTCGTGGTACCAGCGGGCGTGTCCATGGCGAGGGCGCCGTGGGGACGCCGCGCGTCTTCACCCACTGGTACGCGCGGGCCGCAGGAACCACGTCCTCCAGCGGCAGGCCGATCTCTACGGACGGCGAACTGTGCCAGGAGGTTCTTCGCCCGCATCCGTTCGGCTTCCCGGCCCCACCCGGGAAGCGCTCAGCCCACACCCTGTCGCGACATGACTCACACCAGTTCGGGTTGCGGTTCGAGTCGCGGTTCCGGTTGCCGCGCTGGTGCGGCCTTCGATTCCCACAGCTTGGTGATCCGCGTATAGCTGTGAACCACTGAGGCCATCGCCAGAATAAGAACCGGTCCGAACACCCACGGATGTTCGGCCATCTCCATCGGCAGACAGCGATACGACACCAAGAGCGCGGCGAAGACCGTTGCGCCGTAGGTGACCAGCAGGATTCCTTGCCGGTCCCAGCCG
>NZ_JBWLKN010000029.1:0-89098 GCF_059026195.1 Streptomyces sp. A01
TGCAGACCATTGACGATGTGCAACTCGGTCAGGTTCTCGCCCTCCATCGCCTTCGCGAGACGGACGGCCTCCTCTATGCGCATCGTGTACGCGTCCTTCTCCCCCGGCTTGCGCTGGAAGGAGCAGTACGCGCACGACGCCGTGCACACATTGGTCATGTTGAGGTGTCGGTTGACGTTGAAGTGGACGACGTCGCCGTTCTTCCGCGTACGCACCTCATGCGCCAGACCGCCCAGCCAGGCCAGGTCGTCGGACTTGTAGAGAGCGATTCCGTCCTCACGGGTGAGCCGCTCCCCGGCGTGGACCTTCTCCTCCAGCTCACGCTTGAGGCCCACATCCATCGATGCAGCCATCCGGCGCCTCCCATACGTCTGCCAATCGGGCTTACCGAGCGTACTCCTCGCTGTTCAGCCGCCCTCCGCCCCCACCCCGGCTCCCCTGCTGGGCCCGTCCGCGCGGCGGCCGGGCCGGACGCTCACTTGTCCTCGGGCAGCTCCCCGACCCGGTTCTCCCACTTCGTGGAGAGCACGATCGTGGTGCGCGTACGGGACACGCCCTTGGTGCCGGACAGCCGCCGGATGGTCCGCTCCAGATCGTCCACGTCTCCGGCGCGCACCTTGAGCATGTACGAGTCGTCGCCCGCGATGAACCAGCAGTCCTCGATCTCGGCCAGGTCCCGCAGCCGCCGCGCCACGTCCTCGTGGTCCACCGCGTCGGAGAGCTGGATGCCGATGAGGGCGGTCACACCCAGGCCGAGCGAAGCGGAGTCCACGGTGGCGCGGTAACCGGTGATGACTCCGGCCGCCTCAAGGCGGTTGATCCGGTCCGTGACGCTGGGTCCGGAGAGGCCCACGAGCCGCCCCAGCTCGGCGTATGAGGCCCGGCCGTTCTCCCGTAGGGCCTGGATGAGTTGCCTGTCCACCGCGTCCATGTGACGGCACCTTTCAAAGTTCTGCGATCCAGCAGGTTTAGGTGTAGAATCTAAGGCATGTAGGGCCCGATGCCCTACAAATCTGTAGCCGAATTAGCTGATCAAAGACGATCCTTCAGGAGTGAGCTACCCCGTGTACACGATCGAGATGGCGTACGCCCGCATGCGTGAGCTGCAGGAGCTTGCCAACCGCTCGCGTGCCCACCAGTCCGTCGAACGGCGCCCGACCGCTGCCAAGTCCCGGTTCGCGCGCGCCAAGAAGCGCTAGACGCCCGGGTCCCAGCGCGAGGCCCCCGTGTCCTGGCGCTGGACATCCGCGTCGTACAGAGCGCCGCCTGACCGCCCGGTCGGCGGCGCTTTTGACGCACCGCGCTAGACCTCCCCACGCGCGTCACCCGCGCCACGCCGGTCGTGCGCGCCACGCGAGCCACTGGCACCACCGAGTTCCCCTTCCCATCGGCGGTACAGCTTGTGGGGCACTCCCGCCGCGTCGAGCGCCCGCCCGGCGACGAAGTCCACCAGATCCTGGATGTGCGTCGCCCCCGCGTAGAACGCCGGTGAGGCGGGGAGCACGACAGCGCCCGCCTCGTCCAGCGTCACCAAGTGCTTGAGCGTCGGCCCTGTCAGCGGCGTCTCCCGCACCGCTACCACCAACGGCCTGCGCTCCTTGAGCGTCACGCTCGCCGCCCGCTGGAGCAGATCCTTCGAAAGCCCGAGCGCCACCCCGGCCACGCCCGCCGTGCTCGCCGGCACGATGATCATCCCCCGCGCCGGATACGAACCTGACGACGGCCCGGCCGCCAGGTCCCCGGCCGCCCAGTACCGCAGGTCGGCGACCGAGGTGTCCACGTCGAACGCGTCCTCGGTGCCGTCGGCGCCGCGCGCCAGCCAGCGGCCCAGGTCCTCCCGCCAGTGCGCGTCGCGGAAGGAAATGCCTGTCTCGTCGAGCAGCGTCAGCCGGGCGGCCCTGCTGACCACCAGGTCAACGGCCTCGCCCGCGCTGAGCAACGCGCGCAGCACCGAGGCCGCGTACGGAGTGCCCGAGGCGCCGGACACACCCACGAGCCAGGGACGGCGCTGAGGTGCGGGTTGGAGTCTTTCCACAGACCGAGCCTATCCGGCACCCCGGCGCCGGGTTCCGGGTGTTGTCCGACAACCCCCGCGAGCGCCACACCTGCCCGCTGAACCGTCCTTGGCCGCACCCGCCCCGGACCCCGGTGCGCGGGCGGGACCGACGCCCCGCCGCTCACACCATCGGGTCACCCGGCCGCCGGGCGCGCACCCCTCGGGTCACACCGTGAGTCCGCGCGCGAACAGATCGGCCAGCGTGCAGACGAACAGGCAGATGCCGATCACACCGTTGACCGTGAAGAAGGCCCGGTCGAGCCGGGACAGGTCATGCGGCCTGACGATCGTGTGCTCGTAGACGAACGCCACGGCCACCACGGCGAGCCCGCCCCAGAAGAACGCGCCCGCGTCCGTCGCCAGCGCGTACCAGACCAGCAGCCCCATCGTCACGACATGGCAGCCGCGCGCCCCGTACAGCGCGGCGGGCACCCCGAACCTGGCCGGGACCGACTTCACCCCGTGCGCCCGGTCGGCCGCCACGTCCTGCGAGCCGAAGATCAGGTCGAAGCCGCCGATCCAGACGCCGACGGCGAGCCCGAGGATCACCGCGTCCCCCGACCACTCCCCGGTGACCGCGATCCACGCGCCGACCGGCCCCATCGCCTGCGCGAGCCCGAGGATGGCGTGCGGGAAGTCCGTGAACCGCTTCCCGTACGGATAGACGACCATCGGCACCACCGCGACCGGGGCGAGCATCAGGCACAGCGGGTTCAGCAGCGCGGCGGCACCGAGGAAGACGGCCAGCGCGACCAGGGCGCCGCCGCACGCCGCCCGCACCGACATGGCGCCGGTGACCAGCTCACGGCCCGCCGTCCGGGGATTGCGGGCGTCTATCTCGCGGTCGATGATCCGGTTCGCGGCCATCGCGAACGTCCGCAGGCCCACCATCGCCAGCGTCACCAGGAGCAGCACCCCCCAGTGGATGTTCTCGTCCCGCTCGTAC
This sequence comes from Streptomyces sp. A01, assembly GCF_059026195.1. Classification (NCBI taxonomy): domain Bacteria; kingdom Bacillati; phylum Actinomycetota; class Actinomycetes; order Kitasatosporales; family Streptomycetaceae; genus Streptomyces; species Streptomyces sp. A01. The sequence continues at coordinate 3,003 of NZ_JBWLKN010000029.1, forward strand.
ATCGCGGTCAGCGCGGCGATGTACGCGAACGGCAGCGCGAAGACCGAGTGCTCGATGATCACCAGGCGCAGGAACACCGACACCCGCCCACGCGGGCGGGGAGCCGCCCCCGCGCTGCCTTCGCCTACGGCGGCCTCGCCGCTCACAGGCCGTACTCCTTCCAGCGCCGCGTCACCCGTTCGGATGTCGCCGGGTCGGAGACGACCATCTCGGGCCAGCCGCCGTCCCGGGTGTAGCCCTCTTCGGGCAGCTTCGCGGTCGCGTCGATGCCCGCCTTGCCGCCCCAGAACTGCTGGTACGAGGAGTGGTCGAGGTGGTCGACCGGGCCCTCCACGACGGTCAGGTCGCGGGAGTAGTCGGTGTTGCCCAGCGCGCGCCAGGACACCTCGTGCAGGTCGTGCACGTCGCAGTCCGCGTCGACCACGATGATCAGCTTTGTCAGCGACATCATGTGCGCGCCCCAGATGGCGTGCATCACCTTCTGCGCGTGCTTCGGGTACTTCTTGTCGATCGAGACGATCGCGCAGTTGTGGAAGCCGCCCGACTCCGGCAGGTGGTAGTCCACGATGTCCGGCACGATGATCTTGAGCAGTGGCAGGAAGAACCGCTCCGTGGCCCGCCCCAGCGGCCCGTCCTCCGTCGGCGGACGGCCGACGACGATCGACTGGATCAGCGGGCGCTTGCGCATCGTGACGCAGTCGATGGTCAGCGCGGGGAAGTCCTCCTGCGGCGTGTAGAACCCGGTGTGGTCGCCGAATGGCCCCTCGGGCAGCGTCGTCCCCGGCTCAAGCCAGCCCTCGATGACCACCTCGGCCTGCGCGGGGACCTGGAGCGGAACGGTCTTGCAGTCGACCATCTCGACGCGCTTGCCCTGCACGAACCCGGCGAACAGGTACTCGTCGATGTCGCCGGGCAGCGGCGCCGTCGACGCGTACGTCACAGCGGGCGGAGCACCGAAGGCGATGGCGACCGGCAGCCGCTCACCGCGTCGCGCGGCCACCTGGTAGTGGTTGCGGCTGTCCTTGTGGATCTGCCAGTGCATGCCGATGGTGCGCTTGTCATGCCGCTGGAGGCGGTAGAGCCCCAGATTGCGGATGCCGGTCTCGGGGTGCTTGGTGTGCGTCAGCCCGAGGTTGAAGAACGAGCCGCCGTCGCCGGGCCACGTGAACAGCGCCGGAAGCTGGTCGAGATCGACATCGTCCCCGGTCAGGACCACCTCCTGGACCGGCGCTTCCTTGACCTTCCTCGGCGGTACGTGGGTCATCCCCGCGAGCTTCCCGAACGCCTCGCGCACCCCGACGAAGCCGTGCGGCAGCTCGGGCTTCAGCAAGCCGCCGATCTTCTCGCTGATGTCGCCGTACGACTTCAGCCCGAGTGCCTTCAGAAGCCTGCGGTCGGTGCCGAAGACATTCATGGCCAGCGGCATCGCCGAGCCCTTCACGTTCTCGAAGAGCAGCGCGGGACCACCGGCCTTCTGCACCCGGTCGACGATCTCGCCGACTTCCAGATACGGGTCGACTTCGGCCTTTATGCGCTTGAGGTCACCGTCGCGCTCCAGCGCCCGCAGAAACGAGCGAAGATCGTCATAAGCCATACGGTCAAGTATCCGACACGCGTTACCCCCGCTCGCAGCCGGGCACGCGCCGCGCCCGTCGGCGGCCTCCGCGGCACGGGGCGCTCCCCGCAGCCCGAGCGGTCTACCCTGGACCCGTCACCGGGCCTTCCGCCCAGGACACCAGATGTGACTCCGCGTACTTCAGGGGGCCTCCCAGCATGCTCAGGTATCTGCCGTTCCTGCTGGTCCTGGCGCTGTGGATCTACGCCTTCATCGACTGCCTGAACACCCCGGAAAAAGAGGTGCGCAAGCTGCCGAAGGTGGCGTGGGTCATCATCGTCCTGCTTTTCGGACAGGTGCTGCTCGGGCCCATCGCCTGGCTGGTCGTGGGCAGGCCCCGCAAGACGGCCGCGGGCGGCGGCTTCGGCGTGCGCCCCGGTGGCCGCCGGGGCGGCGGCTGGGTCGCGCCCGACGACAACCCGGAGTTCCTGAAGTCCCTACGTGAGGACAAGCCCGGCACCCCCGAGCAGGACAAGAAGGACCCCGATCGGGGCGACGACGAGGGCCCCGAGGGGCCCGAAGGCGGCAAGGGCGGCAAGGGACAGGACGGCTCGGGGCCGACCCGCGGCTGACGCCTTGGCGTCAGCCGCGCAGCCAGGGGCGCGGGGAACTGCGCGACCAGCCACGACGCACCCGCAGGCCGCGCCGCACGCACAGGGCCCCGCTCTCCCCTCCGCACGATCCCCCAGACGATCCGCCGGGCACGGCCGCACGGTGTTCACCCGGCCGTGACTCCGCTGCTGATGGCTTCTGATGCCGGCCCGGCTCCTGACGTCGGCCCCGGCCCGGGGCCGAGTTCTGAGCTTGGCCCCGGCGCCGATCGCGGCCCCAGTGCTGATGCCGGCCCCGGTGCTGACTTGGGCCCCGGTGCTGACTCCGACCCTGGTCCTGACTTCGGTCCCGGTTTCAGTCCCGACGCCGGTCCCGGTGCCGGTCCCGGGGTCCGTCCTGATGCCGGTCCCGGTCCCGGTCGTGATCCCGGTCCCGGATGGGCGTGTCGCTCGGCGTGCGGTCCGGCTCCTGGGCCAGGGCGTGGTTGCGCCGGTGGCCCGGCATGCGGCTCGGCATGCGGCCTGTCACGTGGCTCGCCCCGCTGTCCGGGCTGGGGTCCGGAGTGGGGCCCCGAGTGGGGTCCGGAGTGAGGTCCGGCCCGCTGGGTCATGCTCCGCTTCCGCTGCTGCTTCCTTTCTTGGCGGTCCTTCCGGCGCTCGTACCGCTCCTCCTGCCGTTCCTTCCTGAGCTCGTACCGCTGCTGCTGGACGCGCTGCCGCGGTTCCGGCTTCCGCTCCGGCAGCCGTTCGGCCTTCGTGGGGCGCTGGCCCGCCGAGCCGACCACGCCGCGCTCGGCTATCGCGCTGGTGCTGGTCACGGCTCCGGCGGCGGGCGCGTCGCAGTTCTCCCTGGCGGTGTTGGGTGCCTTCTCCGGGTCGACGATGACGACCCGTACGCCGAGGAATTCCAGGTTCTTGTGGTCGAAGATCCACTCCTCGCGCTCCCCGGTCCGGTCATCGACCCGTGCGACGGCGACCCCGCGCCGCCCCATGGCGTCCACCGCGTCGTTGATGACGACCACTCCGGGGATGCGCGCGACCGCCCGGTACAACGCGGACTCCGTCGCGGGCGGCAGCAGCGTCTCACTGATGAGGTCGCCGACGGCGCTGAACACCCGCTGGTCATCGGGCCTGCCGTCGAGGTCGGCCGCGTACAGCGACCGCAGCAGTGTGCGGGGGTCACGGGGCAGCTTCTGCAGATGGCGGTAGGCCGTGGAGGTGGGGCCCGGCCCCTCGGGGTCCAGCCTGATCCGCTCGCCGGGGTACTGGTCGCTGCGCAGCAGCCCCGGCTCGGTGCCGTCCACCGAGCGCCATAGCTGCCGCTGTTGAGCGGGCTCCATGAACGTACAGACGGTTTCGTCGCTCGATTCGGCCATGGACGCGCTCGTTGAGCGCACGTACGTGAACTCGCCGTCGCGTGGGGCCACCGAGGGCGCTTTATCCGCGGCCGCCGCGATGCGCGCGAGCAGGCGTGGCGCCCCGCCCTTCTCGTCGCCGCCTCCGTGCGCGCCGGGCGCGAAGGTCGTGCTGGCCGCCGGTCCCTGGCGCAGTTCCTGGCGCTTGGGGCGCGGCTCGCCCGAACCGTCGGTCGTCGACCGGGTGATGACCATGATGACGGCGAACACCATGGCGAGCGCCACGGCGGGCCCGGCGAACTCGGGGCCGAGCCAGCGTCTTCGTGGTCCCGCCGGGGGTCCGTCACGCTGGAGGTCGTCCAAGCCCTCGGACGAGCCCTCAGACGCTTCCCCCTCGGCCGCGCGTGCCACGGGCTCGCCCACCGCGGGCTCGCGTCCCGCGCAGTCACCTGCCGCGGGCGCTCCCCCACCGGGCTCGCGCCCAGCCGTCTCCCCGCGCTCCCGCGCTCGCGCGGGCTTCCCCCGCCGGGCGGGTCCAGCCTGCTCCGGTACGCGCCGGGCTTCCTCTCCCGGCCCCCCTCCCGGCCCCTCTTCCTGCCCCTGCTCCTGATGGGTCTCGGTCAACGGACGCTCCTCGCGGAGCCGATGACGGACCGGCACGGTATCCCGCCCGCGAGGCGAGCGGAGCGGCGGATCGCGTCCATCGGTTCCCTCCTGGTAGTTCCTGCCACGGAATCGCGGCCCCCCTCCACCAGTCCGGAGCCGACCGCGGTTCGCCATCCAGTGTCGCGCTGCCGCGATCGGTCCATGCCGGCACCCCGGCATGGACCGGCCACATCACGCCCACCGGTGACGGTTCCGCCGCCGCGGCCCCCGTCCACCGCGCACGCGAGAAGGCGTTCCGGAGGACTACGGGCGCTGGCCGGGCTTGTCCACCACGGCACGCTGGAAGATGGCCGTGCTGCCGGTGACCGTTCCCGCCTTGACGCCCTGGCCGTCCTTCAGCTGCACGGTGCGCTCGCCGAGGAGCTGCTTGGTCTTCTTGTCGAAGATCCACTCATCACGCTGGCCGGGGTTGTCGTCGTCGACCCGGGCGACCGCGATCCCACGCCGTCCGGCGGCGTCCACCGCGTCCTCCACCACGACCACGCCCGGGATATTCGCCGCCGCGCGGTAGAGCGCCGCGCTCACGTCGGCCGGTGCCAGCGATTCCCGCAGCAGATCGCCGACGAGGACGAACGCGGCCTGGTTCACGTTCTGGCCACTGCCCTTGACCCCGTTCGTACGCAGCCACTGGTACATCTTGCCGGGGTCGGTGGGCAGCGACTCCAGGTGGCGGTAGTAGGTGGCCCGCTCGTAGCCGGGCCCGCCGGGCTTGAGCTCCGGCATCGCGTCGTCCGGCTTCTCGCCCTCCTCGACGACCCGCCCCATCCGGGTGCCGTCCACGGACTCCCACGTCTCACGGCGGTGCGGCGTGCCGAGCTTGAGCGGCTTGCCCTCCTCGACCGTGGACCAGGCGACCTTGCTGTCCACATAGACGAACTGGTCGTCCCTGATCGCGCTCTTGGGCTTCGTCTCCGACTCCTCGGCGACGGTCGCGATGCGGTCGAGGAGCTGCGGCGCACCCGCCTTCTCGTCGTCGCCCGCGTTCGGCGCGAAGGCGTACGTCGCTTTGCCGTCGCGGCCCACTCGGGTGCCGCCCTCGTCGGAGTCCGCCAGGGTGAGAGTGGCGACGGTGGCGAGCGCGAGCGCTCCCGCGATGGCCGGGCCCGCGACGGCCGGGCGCAGGTAGCGGCGCCAGGCGGCGGGGCGGGCGGGGCCCGCTGGGCTCGTCTTCGGCTCGCTGGACTGCCGGATCTCGCTCATCAGGTGCTTCTTGAGGAGGTCGTGACGGCCCGGCGGAAGGTCCCTCTCGGGGAGAGGTGGAAGGTTGCTGTTCATCGGTTTCCCTCCTGGGTGGGCCTCACCGCGGTGATGCGGCTACCTCTCACCTGTCCGTGGCGGGAACGCGGTTCCCGACCGGTCACGGCGGCTCGTTCCGCCGCGGTGGCCTGACCGTCCGCCGTACGGGCACGCTCCTTCGGGCGCGTGGCGCCGTCCACCGCACGCGCGAGCTTCTTGCGCGCCCGGGACAGCCGGGACCGTACGGTGCCCACCGGCACTCCCAGCGCCTCGGCGGCCGCCGCGTAGTCCAGGCCGGACCACACGCACAGTGCGAGCACCTCACGTTCGGGGCGGCGCAGCGAGGCCAGTGCCGTTCGCACGGTGTCCAGCAGGTCGGTGTCGTCGATCTGGGCGGCGACGTCGTCGGCGAAGTCCCGTACGACGGCCGGGGGTGGCAGCCGGGCCATCGCGGCAGAGTGCCGCCGGGCGGCGCGGCGCGTGTTGCGCGCGGTGTTGGTCGCGATGCCCAGCAGCCACGGCCGCAGACTGCCGCCGTCGGGGTCGATTCTGTCCCGACGTCGCCACGCCTCAAGAAAGGTCAGCGACACCACGTCCTCGGCCGTCGACCAGTCGCCTGTCAGTCGGTAGGCATGGTTGTAGACGGAGCGCGCGTACTCGTCGAAGACCTGCTCGAAGGCAAGGGGGTCACCGGCGCTGATCCGCGTCCGCAGATTCGTCTCCACACCATGCACTGTCCGTTCGGGGCGGGCGCGTTCCCGTGACCCGCGTCACAGACGGCGCGCGGGTTGCCGACTGGGCGCTCCCCGGGGCGAGGCCGCGTCCCAGAGAGTACGGGAGCTCGTGGTTGCCCGGCGCACAGGACGGGCAGACCACTCGACGCGGGACTCACCCACGGATGCGGCGAACGCGTACCGTTCGCCGGCCTTGAGCCGCATCACCGCTTCCCACTGTCCATGGTCAAGCCATCGGAACGCACGCTCGGTGTCGTGTGGACCGAACCCGGACAGCAGAACGCGAACGGCAAGACGCATCCACACCATGGCCTGGGTGGAGATCTCGGCGCCCCGAGCTCGCACTCGGACCTGTTCGTACCCGTCGTCAGACATCGGGGTACGGGTGATGAACTCGCACCACCATCCCGGCGACAGAAAGGATGCGGGGCGGTGCATCAGGCTCGCTCGCGTTCTTCCCCCTCTTCGTAGTCGATGACCGCCGGGGAGGCTGACAGCACGAAGCGGACCGAGCCGTCACAGATCAACATTCCGCATCGCCCGCCCTCGAATTAAGGGGGACCTCTGCCCAAACGGTCTTACCGATGACCTCGGACGAGCACCCCCACCGATCGCATAACAGCTCGACCAGCAGCAACCCCCGCCCCCCTTCTGTAATCTCCTGCACATCGGGGCTCTCCATGAGATCGAGAGGCTTTCGCGGTCGCGGCTCCGCCTGGTCCGCGTCGCGCACCTCCACGCGGAGCACGCTGTCAAGTAGCCGGAGCGTGTCGCCGACCTCTCGCCCCTTCGGGACGCGCGCATGTGTCACCGCGTTCGCGACCAGCTCATCAACCACCGAGACCACGTCTGCCGCCGTTTCATCACTCAGGCCCCACTCGCCAACGACCCGCCCAGCTCGGCGACGCGCGTTCTTGACTTGGGCCCTGTGCGAGGGGTAGCGGGCGCGATCCGTTCTCCGTTCGGGCACGTAGATGCCGAGTTCATAGGACGTGTGAAGAACGGCGATTACGACATCTGACGCACACGAATGAGCCCCGCGCACGGCAACATGCCGTGCGCGGGGCGCAGTGTTTCACGGGCTGCCGGTTTGCCACGCGGTGACGAGAACGACGGCGACAGCGGCGAGTGCGACGACGGTGGGCCATGGCCCAAGCCCGCCCCCAGTCGCCCGCTCCGTCCCAGACCCTCGCGCCGGGCGGGGCTGGGAAACCCAGCCCCGCCCGGCGCGAGGGAAAGAGGGAAAGACGGAAAGAGCAAAAGCGGGAAAGCCCGGCCTCAGACTCCGGCGTACGAGTGCTTGCCGGTCACGAAGATGTTCACGCCATAGTAGTTGAACAGGAAGCACGCGAAGGCGATGAGCGCCAGGTAGGCGGCCTTGCGGCCCTTCCATCCGGCCGTGGCGCGTGCGTGCAGGTAGCAGGCGTACGCGACCCACGTGATGAACGTCCAGACCTCCTTGGGGTCCCAGCCCCAGTAGCGGCCCCATGCCTTCTCGGCCCAGATCGCGCCCGCGATGAGGGTGAAGGTCCACAGCGGGAAGACGGTCGCGTTGATGCGGTAGGCGAACTTGTCGAGGGTCGCCGAGGACGGCAGCCGCTCCATGACCGAGGTGGCGAAGGCGCCGGGCTGCTTGCCGTCCGGGTTCTCCAGCTTGGTCTCGTAGCGGTCGCGGAAGAGGAAGAGGAGCGTGGCGACCGCGCCGAGGTAGAGGACCGCGCCGGAGATGATCGCGCAGCTGACGTGAATCCACAGCCAGTACGAGTCCAGCGCGGGCACCAGCTGGTCGCTGTCGGTGTAGAGGACGGAGACGGCCAGGCCCAGGTCGAGGAGGGCGCTGGTGACCAGCGGGAGGCCGATCCAGCGGACGTTCTTGCCGCAGGCCAGCAGGATCACGTACGCGACGACCGCCACCATCGACAGGGTGATGGAGAACTCGTACATGTTGCCCCACGGGGCGCGCTCCACCGACAGGGCGCGGGTGAGCACACCGCCGACGTGCAGCAGGCCCGCGAGGACCGTCAGCGAGACGGCGATCCGCCCGTAGAGGTCGCCCTTCTCGGTGCCGCCGGCCGCGCCGGGACCGTCCGGCACGTCACGGGTCCCGGCGACCGACCGGGTGACGACCTTGGGGCGCTCCAGGACGGCGGTGCCGCCGCCCTGCCCCGCGACCTTGACGGTCACGGTGGAGACCGTGGCCTTCGCCGGGGTGGCGAGCGCGGCGGCGGTGCGGCCGACCTTGCTGCGGCTCCCGAACACCCACTCGGTGATGTAGGCGATGAAGGCCAGGGTGTAGACCGCCATGGCCGAATAGATCAGCACATTGCTGATATTGGCCAAATTCTCGTTGGCTGCGGCCGCGAGATTCACGCGCGCGCTCCTTCGGCAGGATCTGTTGACTCAGATTCCGGTTCTGGTTCGGCGGGTGCGTCCGCCTGCAGGGCCACCGCCAGGTCGGCCAGCTCCTCCGGGAGCTTGGCGGACTCGCTGCGGCCGAGCCCGGCCATTTCGACGACGGTCGTGCCGTCCTTGCCGGATACGGCCCGCACCCACACCCGGCGGCGCTGGATGAACAGGGACCCGGCCAGGCCGACCAGCGCGGCGACCGCGCCGACCAGCGCCAGCTCGTTGCCCGGCTGGTGCGAGATCTGGAAGCTGGCCCAGGTCTTGATGCCGTCGAACTTCAGCGATCCGGCCCCGTTCGGCAGCGTCATGGTCTCGCCCGGCAGCAGCTTCTTCGCGAAGGACTTGCCGTCGGCGTCCTTGAACTGCTTCATGTTCTCGGTCTTGAGCTGGTACACGTTCTGCGGCAGCCCGCCGTCGATACCGAGCCGGCCGTGGTACGCGGTGAGGAAGAGCACCGGGTAGTCCAGGGCGGGGAACTGCGAGAACATCGTCTTCGCGTTCGAGCCGCCGAAGGTCGGCACGAAGAACCCCTGGAAGCCCAGCTGCTCCTTCTTGCCGTTCTTGTCCCGGTAGTCGGGAACCTTGATCACGCCGGACGAGGTGAGGTTGCCGTCCTGCTGGAGGAAGGGCACCGGGCCCTTGAACGCGACGTCGCCCTTGCCGTCGCGCACCGTGACGATCGGCGCGTAGCCAGTGGAGAGCAGGAAGACCTTGTTCCCCGCGATCTCCAGCGGCTCGTTCACCTCGATGTCGGTCTTCTTCTCCTTGCCGTCCGCGCCTTCCCAGTACTTCACGTGGGCGCGGAACTCGCGGGCGGTGCCGCGCTGCGACCCGGAGCGCTCGTAGCGGGCGGTGAAGTCTTCGAGCGAGAAGCCGAACGGCTCCAGGTTGTCCTTGTCGAAGAAGGCCCCGGACTTGAAGTCGTCGTACTGCGTGAGGCTGTTGGTGAAGCCGTCCTGGTCGCCCTCGGTGATGAGCTTGCCGCCCTCGGACTTCCATAGCTGCCCGACGGCGAACGCCACCAGCACCACGATCAGCGCGATATGGAAGAGGAGGTTGCCGACCTCGCGCAGGAAGCCCTTCTCTGCGGCGACAGCGTCGCCCGCCACATGGGCCCGGAAACGGCGCCGCTTGAGGATCTGCCGCGCCGCCGTGAGCACCTGCTCCGGCTCCGCTTCCGTACGCCACGTCGTGTACGCGGGCAGCCGGGTCAGCCTGCGCGGCGCGCCCGGCGGGCGGCTGCGGAGCTGGCCGACGAACTGCCACGTGCGCGGCACGATGCAGCCGATGAGCGAGACGAACAGCAGGATGTAGATCGCGGAGAACCACACCGAGCTGTAGACGTGGAACATCCCCAGCTTCTCGTAGAGCGGGGTCACCGTCTCGTGCCTGGCCTTGAACGCCTCGACCTTCACCGGGTCGATGCCGGTCTGCGGGATCAGCGAACCGGGGATGGCGCCGAGCGACAGCAGCAGGAGCAGCAGCAGCGCGACCCGCATCGAGGTCAGCTGCCGCCAGAACCACCGGGCCCAGCCGAAGACCTCGCGGCCGGTCCACGCCAGGGCGCCCAGCGCGCCGGGCGCGCGTACTCCGCCGAACGAGCCCGGCACGGCCTGGCCCTCGGCGGGAGCGGTCGACAGCTGCTCTCCGGCGGCGCCGAGATCGCTGTCCTCGGTCGCGGCGGCGCGGGCGGCGGCCGCGGCGGTGTCACCGGTGATGCCACTCGCTGTGTCACTGGCTGCTGTGTCACTGGCTGCGGTGTCACTGGCGCCGGGGCCGGTCGTCGCCTCGGTCGTCGCCTCAGCGGCGTCGCCGGCGCCGGTGTCGGTGGTGGCCATGGATCAGATCCCAACGTTGAAGCTGGAGGTCCAGACCCGCATATCGTCCATCATGCGGTCCCAGACTCCCGTGATGAGCAGCAGCCCAAGCGCGACGAGCATCCCACCGCCGATGCGCATCACCCACACGTAGTGCCGCTTGACCCAGCCGAACGCGCCGAGGGCCCGGCGGTAGGCCACGGCCACGAGGATGAACGGCAGGCCGAGGCCCAGGCAGTACGCGGCGGTGAGCAGGGCTCCGCGCCCCGCGCTCGCCTCATTGAACGCCAACGCGTTGACGGCCGTGAGGGTGGGGCCCAGACACGGCGTCCAGCCGATGCCGAACAGCACGCCGAGGACGGGCGCGCCCGCCAGTCCCACGGCGGGCTTCTGGTGGAAGCGGAACTCCCGCTGCCCGAACCCCTTGAGCACTCCCATGAAGGACAGGCCGAGGAGGATGGTGACGGCTCCGAGCACCTTGGAGATCGTCTCCTTGTGCTGCTGGAGCTCCCAGCCGAAGTTGCCGAAGAGCGCGCCGCCGGAGACGAAGACGGCGGTGAAGCCGAGGACGAACAGGGAGGCACCGGCGAGCATCCGGCCGCGCTTGGCCTCGCCGAGGTCGGTGCCGGTGACGCCGGTGACGTACGACATGTAGCCCGGGACGAGCGGCAGCACGCACGGCGAGAAGAAGGAGACGAGACCGCCGAGGACGGCGACCGGCAGCGCGAGCAGCAGGGCGCCGGTGAGGACGGTCTGGTTGGGGTCGGTGGCGGCGGCGAGAACGCTCATGACAGGCGGATCACTTCTCCGCGATCAGCGGCTTGAGCGCCTTGTCGAGCGCTTCCTCGCTGAGGGGCGTCAGCGCGCGCACCGCGATCTTGCCGTCCCGGTCGAGGATGATCGTCGTCGGGATCGCCTGGGGGTTCAGGCTGCCCTTGGGGAATCGCAGCATGAGCTTGCCGATCGGGTCGTACAGGCTGGGGTACGGGACGTCGAATTCCTTCTCGAACTTCACCGCGTTGTGCTTGTTGGTGTCCCGGGTGTTGATGCCGACGAACTGGACGCCCTTGTCCTTGGTGCGGTTGGCGACCTTCACCAGATTGGGCGTCTCGGCCCGGCAAGGCGAGCACCACGAGCCCCAGATGTTGAGGACGACGACCTTGCCGCGGTAGTCGTCGACGTTGATCTGCTTGCCTTCCAGCGCCTCGCCGGACAAACTCGGCGCGGCCTTCCGGTCACCCTTGGCGACCGTGCTCACACCGCCCGTGCCCTGCACGAACTTCGTATCGGACGAGCCGCCGGACATCCCGCCCGTACCGCAGGCGGTAAGGGTCAGTGCGGCGGCCGCGGCCCCAGCGGCCAGGACGGGGAGACGACGGCGCGAGGCGCGTCGGCGGCGGGCACGGCAGGCACTCATGTGAAAAGTTTCGCATGGGCGCCCCGGGGATCTTCCCCGCCCCCCTCACGCCGCCCATCACCCCCGGTCGGGGCGGGTACCGGCCATTCCCGTCGGCACCCGCGGCGCCTCTCTGGCCCTCCCCGGCCGCCGGGCCCGCCCGGCCCTCGCGGGCGTCACGGCTTCGCCGTGAACTTCTCCCCGACCCCGAGGCCGCGCAGTGAGGCCAGCACCTGCGGGTCCTGCGCGTCCAGCCAGTCCACGAACTGCCGGAAGGACACCAGCCGGACGTCCTTGTGCTTCTCGTCGGCGATGTGCTTGACCGCCTCCTCGACGGCGTCCATGTAGATGCCGCCGTTCCACGTCTCGAAGTGGTTGCCTATGAACAGCGGGGCCCGGTTCGTCTCGTAGGCGCGCTTGAATCCCGCGATGTACGCGCCGGCCGCCTCGCGCTTCCAGCCCGGGTAGCGGGCGGGCGGGCCCTTGGTCGAGTTCTTCGACTGGTTGGCGAGCATGTTGTAGTCCATCGAGAGCACCTCGAAGGAGTGACCGGGGAACGGCACAGCCTGCAGCGGCAGGTCCCAGATGCCCTGCTTCTTCGTCGGCCAGACCTGCCGGCCGCCGGGCGAGCTGGCGTCGTAGCGCCAGCCGAGCTGCTTCGCGGTGGGCAGCAGGTTGTCCTGGCCCAGCAGGCAGGGGGTGCGGCCGCCGATGAGTTCCTTGCGGTAGTCGAAGGGCAGCGGCTCAAGATCGGTGAAGCCGGTGTTCGTACGCCACTTCGTGACGAACGACATGGCCTGGTCTATCTCGGAGCGCCACTGGGCGGGGGTCCACTGGCCCACGGAGCCGGAGCCCGCGCAGAAGTGGCCGTTGAAGTGGGTGCCTATCTCGTGGCCCTCAAGCCACGCCTCCCGCACGTTCTTCAGCGTCTCCTTGATGTGCTCATCGGTGAGGTAGCCGATGTCGGAGGCGCCGACGGGGTTGTTCGGCGGGCGGTAGAGGTGCTTCTTCGACTCGGGCAGGCAGTAGATGCCGGACAGGAAGAAGGTCATCTTCGCGTCGTGGTCCTCGGCGAGCTTGCGGAAGCGCGAGAAGAGGCCGTTGCCGACCTCCCCCGCACCGTCCCACGAGAAGATCACGAACTGGGGCGGCAGCTGCCCGGGTTCAAGGCGCTCCGGCTTGCCCGGCTGGTGCGGCTGCGGGCCCGTGTCGGCGGTCGAGCCGTCGCCTATGGGCGTCGCCTTGCCCTGGGTGGTCTGCTTGCTGTCCGGCCTGGAACCACCGTGTCCGCCGCCCGAACCGGACGAGCAGCCCGCGACGGTCAGCGCCGCCGCAGCTCCCGCACCCGCGCCGAGGCCGAGCAGCCCCCGTCGACTGATGTCACGCATCGCTTCCCCATCCACTCGCCACGCAATAATCCCTATATAGGGACAACGGGTGAGATGTCGTGACAGGCGATGGGGTTCCGAAAACCGCCCCTGCTTTTCAACTTTTGGCCTGGGCTTTACGGCGCGGCAGCGGAGCGTGACAGGCCCGAACGCAGCGCCACCCCGGAGCGGTCACGGATGGCGGGGACGGCGCCGACCGCAGGCCGGCCGCCGTACGCCACGTACCGGCGCGGTTACGCCCCGGCGCCCTTGGAGCCGCCCTTCACCGGCTTCGCACCGGCCCGCAGATGCGGCGGGACCAGATCGAGAGCCGGTTCGGAATAGCCGACCGAGACAATCTTGTCGCCACGGTAGGTGAAGGTGGTCAAACTAGCCAGCGTGCACTGACGTTTGCGCGGATCGTGCCACAGCCGCCGCCGCTCCACGAAGCTGCGCACCACCCAGATCGGCAGCTGGTGGCTCACACACACCGCCTCATGGCCGCGCGCCGCGTCCCGCGCCGCGCCCAGCGCCGCCATCATCCGTACGACCTGCTCGATGTACGGCTCGCCCCACGATGGCCGGAACGGGTTCGTCAGGTACTTCCAGTTGGCGGGCTTGCGCAGCGCGCCGTCCCCGACCCCGAAGGTCTTCCCCTGAAAAACGTTGTCCGCCTCGATCAGCCGCTCATCGACGGCCAGATCGAGGCCGTGCGCCTTCGCGATCGGCGTGGCCGTCTCCTGCGCGCGGTCCAGCGGAGACGCCACCACATGCGTGACGTCCCGCTCCGCGAGGTGGTCGGCGACCCGGTCGGCCATCCTCCGGCCCAGGTCGGAGAGGTGGTAGTCGGGCAGCCGCCCGTAAAGCACACCGTCGGGGTTGTGCACCTCGCCGTGCCGCATCAGATGCACGACGGTCGTCTCGCTGTCACTGCCACCGCGGCTGTCACTGCCACCGCGGCTGCCGCTCTCGCTGTTCGTCATACCGTCCATCATTCAGTCGCCTCGGCGGCGGCCCGCGCCGCCCCCGGCAGCGCGGCGGCGATCCGCTCGATCGCCCGCTCGTCGTGCGCCGTGGACACGAACCACGACTCGAAGGCGGACGGCGGCAGGTAGACGCCCTGCGCGAGCATCGAGTGGAAGAAGGGCGTGAAGCGGTACGCCTGCTGCGCCTTGGCCCCGGCGTAGTCCACCACGGGCTCGTCGGAGTCGGTGAAGAAGACCGAGAACATGTTGCCCGCGACCTGGAGCCGGTGCGCGACACCCTCCTTGGCGAGCGCGGTCGTCACAAGACCGCGCACCTCTTGCGACACCGCGTCGACCTTCCCGTACGCGGCGTCGTCCAGCAGCCGCAGCTGCGCGAGCCCGGCGGCCGTCGCGACCGGGTTCCCCGACAGCGTCCCTGCCTGGTAGACGGGCCCGGCCGGGGCCAGGTGCCCCATCACGTCGGCACGGCCGCCGAAGGCCGCGGCCGGGAAGCCGCCGCCCATGACCTTGCCGAACGTCATCAGGTCGGGCCGCACGCCGTCGATCCCGTACCAGCCCGCCTTCGAGACGCGGAACCCCGTCATCACCTCGTCGGAGATGAACAGCGCGCCGTTCTCCTCGCAGACGGACTTCAGCCCCGCGTTGAACCCGGGCAGCGGCGGCACCACGCCCATGTTCCCCGGCGACGCCTCCGTGATCACACACGCGATCTCGCCCGGGTGCGCGGCGAACGCCGCCCGCACCGCGTCCAGGTCGTTGTACGGCAGGACGACGGTCTCCCCGGCCTGCGCGCCGGTCACACCGGGGGTGTCCGGCAGCCCGAACGTCGCCACCCCGGACCCGGCCGCCGCCAGCAGGGCGTCCACATGCCCGTGGTAGCAGCCCGCGAACTTGATCACCTTGGCGCGGCCGGTGAAACCACGCGCGAGCCGGATCGCCGACATCGTCGCCTCGGTGCCCGACGACACCAGACGCACCTGCTCGACCGGCTCGATCCGGGCGACGATCTCCTCGGCGAGCGCCACCTCCCCCTCCCCCGGCGTGCCGAAGGAGGTGCCGCGCGCGACGGCGGCCTGAACCGAGGCGATGACCTCCGGATGCGCGTGACCGAGAATCATCGGCCCCCACGAGCACACGAGGTCCACATATTCCCGGCCATCGGCGTCAGTGAGGTACGGACCCGTACCGGACACCATGAACCGGGGCGTACCGCCCACGGCACGGAACGCGCGCACGGGAGAGTTCACGCCACCGGGCGTGACATCGGCGGCACGGTCGAAGAGCGTCTGCGAGACTGGGGCTTCATAGGGAAAAGGCACTTGGGTCCTGACCTGCGGAAACGTAGGGAAAGGCCACGACGTTCGGTCGTGGCCCACCGACTGGCGAAAGCTCGGAAGAACTCCTCGCTCTCGACCGGGCGTCAGCCCCCGCTCGTCTGCGAAACTGGGCCTTCGAACGGATAGCTCACACATGCCATGGTGTCAGAGGCTGATGGGGCCCTGCGGAGGGGCGTTTCGCGGCGCCCTCTCGGGGGAGGTCTCTGACACGATGATCGGGTTGCGCGGCCGGGGCCGCCAGTGGTCGGGTGGAGATATGCATCGCGGTGGCGAACTGGGCGAGGGGACCGATGACCGGGGTCCCGAGCGCCCCGAAGTTCCCCATGCGGCGGGCCGGAAGGCCCGACGAGACCGAGAGGGCCAGCGGCTTGGCCGACACCGGCGGAGCGAAGCCGGCGGCGACAGCAGAGGCAGCCGCATGGGCGTGACCTACAAGTACTTCGGCGCGCCCGACGGAGCGACGGCGGCCCGCGTCCCCATTTCCATGCGCCCGGAAGAGCTCGGCGGCGACGAGCTCGGCCACGGCATGTTCACCAAGATCAAGCCGGAGACGATGGCCGCGATGGTCCTCACCGGCATAGAGGGCATACCCCTCCACAAGGTGCCCCCGCTGGAGCTGGTCGTCCTTCACCCCGACTACGCCGTCGTCAAGCTCCCCATGACGGTCGTCGACCCGCTGCGCGGCGTGGGCGAGGAGGCCGTCGGCGCCGCCGCCTTCATCTGGTCCACCGTCCCGGACCGCGGCGGCCCCCGGAACGCCTACACGGTCTACCAGCTTCTCCACGAGTGGCAGGACTTCTCCCACCGGCTCCACGAGGCCGGACACCAGGCGTACTGCCTGGTGTGGCCGTGAGGCCGGGCGCTGTCCGCAACGAGTGCTGTCCTGGCGCTGTCCTGAACCGAGCGCTGTCCTGGCGCTGTGCTGAACCGAGTGCTGTCCTGGCGCCGCCCTGGTCGGGCGCCGTCCTGACGCCGTCCTGGTCGGGCGCCGTCCTGACATTGTCCTGAACTGATCGCTGACGCCGTGCGCTGGGCGGCTCCGGGCGGGCGCGTCGCGAGCCGGGTGGCGGCCGCCTCCGGCGCGTCACCCGTAGCCCGGCGCGCCGCCCCCGTCGCGACGGTTCCGGTGGGCGGCCGTTCCCCCTAGAGTCGCCCGCATGACGCGCGCGGAGATCGTGGTCGAGGGCTTGCGCTTCGCCGAGTCGCCCCGGCACGGGCCCGACGGCCTGTGCTACTTCTCCGACCAGCACGGGCACCAGGTGTGCACGGTGGACCTGGCCTCCGGCGCCCGCTCCACGCTGTTCGAGGTGGCCGGGCAGCCGTCCGGGATCGGCTGGCTGCCCGACGGGCGGATGCTCGTGGTGTCGATGGTGGACAGGTCGGTGCTGCGCCGTGAGCCGGACGGCACGCTGGTCGAGCACGCCTCGCTGGCCGGGATCGCCACGTTCCACGCCAACGACATGCTCGTCGATGATCAAGGCCGCGCGTACGTCGGCAACTTCGGCTTCGACCTCCACCGCAGATACCGCACCGCCAGCGTGCGCGCCGCCCTCGGCCTGCCGATCCCCGGGGCCCGCTTGGCGCTGGTGGCCGCCGACGGCTCACCGCGCCCGGTCGCCTCGGATCTGAAGTTCCCCAACGGCATGGCGCTGCTGCCCGACGGCACCTTCGTCGTCGCCGAGACACTGGACGGGCGGCTCACCGCGTACGACGTCGCCGCCGACGGCGGCCTGTCCAACCGCCGCGTCTGGGCGCGGTTCCCCCGTCGGCGGCTCATCGCGCCGGACGGGATCTGCGCCGACGCCGACGGCGGCATCTGGCTCGCCGCGGCCGCCCGCCCCGCGGCCTACCGGGTCACCGAGGGCGGCACGGTCACCGACGTCGTCCACACCAGCCAGAACTGCTTCGCTGTCGCCCTGTCCGGCGCCGACCGCCGCACGCTCGTCTGCTGCACCGCCCCGACCTCCCTGCCCGCCAAGCTCACCGGCGCGCCGCGCAGCAAGCTGGAGACCGCCCGCGTCGACGTGCCGGGCATCTGAGGCGCTGGAGCCGGACGGGACCAACGAGGGGCCCCCGGATGCGGAGGCGACCGCCCCCTCCATCTCCCACGCCACACCCTCCTTCCCTCACGTCACCCCCTTCCGTCTCTCACGTCGCCTCCGTCAGCGTTCTTGACACATCACGGAGACCGCGTAGCTTCACCACCGAGACAGGTCACCGTGTCACCGCCACCTCGCGCTGCTCCAGGGAGAAGCCAATGGCAGTGGGTCCGATCGCCCGCGTCGCACAGGGCACCATCCGGGGAAGCGTCCGGGAGGGGATCACGGTGTTCACCGGAATCCCGTACGCGACGAGCCCTACGGGCCCCCGGCGGTTCCGGCTCCCCGAACCAGCCTCCTGGCAGGGCGAACTCGACGCGCGGGAGAGCGGGCCGAGCGCCCCGCAGGCCGGTGAGCCCGGCCAGTCACCGCTCCAGGACATCACGGGCGACAGCTGGGTGCGCGGCGAGGAGTACCTGACCGCCAACGTGTGGACGCCCGGCACCGAAGGCTCGCGGCTGCCGGTGCTGGTGTTCGTCCACGGTGGCGCCTTCGTACGAGGTTGCGGCAATGCCGGGCTGTACGACGGCACCCGGTTCGCTCAGGACGGCGTCGTCCTGGTCACCCTCAACTACCGGCTGGGCGTCCACGGGTTCGCCTCGCTCGAAGGCGCCCCCGACAACCGGGGGTTGCACGACCAGCTTCTGGGCCTGCGGTGGGTGCGTGACCACATCGGCGCCTTCGGTGGCGACCCCGACAACATCACGGTCTTCGGCGAGTCCGCGGGAGCCGGAACCGTGTGCGCGCTTCTCGCCACCGCCCCGCCCGGCCTGTTCCGGCGCGCCATCAGCGCCAGCGGCGGCGGCTCCCAGTCGCTCACCCCCGCCCAGGCCCAGGTCACGAGCGCGGCGCTCGCCGCCCGCCTCGGTGTCCCCGCCACGGCCGCTGGATTCGCCGACGTACCCGACAGCGACCTGGTCGACGCGCTGGAACAGGTCTCGGCCACGCGCCCGGACCTGACCGTGGACGGCGCACGCGATCCGCTGATGGGGCTCACCCCGCTCGGCCTGGTCGTCGATGGGGACCTGGTGCGCGGCCAGCCGCTGGACGACGTCCGGGCGGGCGCGGCGGCCGACGTCGAGCTGCTGCTCGGGAACACCCTCGATGAGATGAACCTGTTCCTGCTCACCCTGTCCGACGTGCCCGTCACCGAGGACGTACTGCCGGCCCTGGTCTCCCGGCTGCACCCCGAGCCCGGCCGCGTCATCGACGCGTACCGGAAGGCGGGCCGTGGCGACGGCCCCGCCGAGCTGCTGTCCGCCATCGGCACCGACTACATGTTCGCCGTCCCGACCGCCCGCCTCGCCGACGCGCACGCCCCACACCCGGCCGGGACCTGGCGGTACGAGTTCAGCTGGCCCTCCCCCGCCCTCGACGGCCGCCTCGGCGCCTGCCACGGCCTTGAACTCCCCTTCGTCTTCGACAACCTGGGCCGTGTCGACTTCCACTCGCTCGGCCTGATCCCCGACGACGAGCCGGTCCACGCACTGGCCAAGCGGACGCATGACGCCTGGGTCTCCTTCACCCGCGACGGCGACCCGGGCTGGCCCCGCTACACCGCCGAACGACCGACGGTGCAGCGGCTCGACCCGCAATGGCGGACGACGGAGCAGGCGGACGGCGCCGAACGGGCGGTGTGGGACGGCGTGCGCTGACCACCAGGCCGCGCACGGCCCGACAGCCCACGCCCCTCGGTCTTCCCTCCTGGCCGGCCCTCAGGCTTCCCTCCTGGCCGCCAGGCTCCCGCTGTCCGCGACCGCCGCCCTGACCAGGCCGCTGCGCAGGCCGCCCGCTCAGCGCCTGGCCGAGAACGCGGGCAGGCGCGCCGCCGATGTCCCGAGCCCCGTGGGGCCGCCCAGGGGCCAGCTCGCCGCGCCCGCGACGCGCCGCAAGTCGGCCTCCGTGTACCGGTGGCAGCCCCGGTGCCAGGTGAGGATTCCGGCGAGCCAGTTCTGGAGTTCCACCACATAACCGTTCAGGACCTCCCGGGCCTCTTCCGACAGTTCGTAGTCGTCGAAAAGGACCGGCAGTTCGTTGGCGGCCACATGCTGGAACTGCCGCATGCGCGACGTCATCAGGTCGTGGATGATGCCGAGCGCCGTCGGGTAGTCGCAGTCGAAGAAGTTCTGGACGACGAGGATTCCGTTGTGGACCTCCCCCTCGTACTCGATCTCCTTCTGGTACGAGAAGCAGTCGTTGAGCAGGCACGCGTAGTCGGAGGCGGCGTTCTCCAGCGACTGCATCGGCCCGCTGCGGTAGATCTCCTGCGGCACCCGCTTCCCGTGGCCGATGCGGCTCAGGCTCATCGTCAGATCGGAACCGAACGTCTTGCGGCGCATCTCGATGTAGTCCACCGGGTCGGGAATCCGGTTCTGCGCCTGGTTGGCGAGTTCCCACAGCCAGCTGGACGTCATGGTCTCGATGGCCGTACGGAACTGGCGCCGCGCCTCCGGGGCCATCGGTCCCGCCGTCCGCGCCCACAGATCGGCCAGCGCGCGCTCCAGGGCGTTCGCCGGGACGGGGCAGGGTGAGCCGTCGACCGGCATGAAGGCCGAAAGCCGCTCGGTCGCCACCCGCGCGCCGACAAGGTCCCGGGTCTGCCCGAAGACCACGGGGTAGTAGTCGTCACCGTAGGTGCCCCAGGCCAGCCAGCCCGAGGACAGGTCCAACTGCTCGGGAGTGGCGTCCGGATGGATGCCCGCCGCGCAGAGCGGCAGGTCGATGTCGATGAGCCTGGCGGCGTCCCAGACATCGGAGCCGGGAATGCCGGGCTGCGCTTCGAGCAGCCCCATGCGGTCCGCCCACTCGACGACATTGCGGCGCGCGGCCTCCAGATGCGGGCTGAGCCGGGTGGTGAACGGCATCTCGAAGTCCGGCAGCAGTGAAGGGCCGACCTTCGTGTACGGGACGTGGGTGAAGGAGCGGACGCGCTGCGCGCCGGTGGCGGCGATGAGCGACTTGATGTCCGCCGCCGAGGTGCCGACCCCGCCGAGCGCGAAGGACGACAGCCCGGGAGGCCAGCCGGCCGACCACCCGGACACGCCACCGGGCACGCCGCCGGCCGACGCGGAACTCCCGCCGCCGTTCATATAGCGGCTTGAGCGCATGTGCCACTCGTGCCCGCCCGACTGCCAGTCCTGGAGGCCCTTCACATAGGCCGTCACATCCGTGCAGGACTTCGGGTCGAGGCCCTTTTCCAGGCAGAGCGGGCCCAGCTCGGTCAGGGCCGTGTTCTCGAACTGCTGCAACCGGGAGGTGAGCAGATCGTTCACGGCATCAGCGGCCTCCTGCGTCGTACAGCCCAGGAAGTTCTCCAGGACGAGCACGCCATTGCTCAGCTCGCCCTCGTCCTCGATTTCCCGCTGATACGAGAAAAGGTCGTTGCGCAGATGCACCCCGTCGGAGAACGCGTCTTTCAGCACCCGCAGCGGACGCGAACCAACGACCGCCTCCGGCACCTCGGCGCCCGCCGCGTATTCGACCAGCCCGGACGACCACGGAGCGCCGCCGACCTTACGGCGCATCTCGATGTATTCCACGGGATTGGGCACGCGGCCCGCGTTGATGTTGGAAAGCTCCCACAGCGACTCGTTGAGCAGGTTCTCAGTACTCTCGGCGAAGCGCGCCCGCCATTCCATGGACATGCTGGGCACGGTACGGGCCCACAGATCGGCGAGCCCCGCCTCGACGGGGTTCGTCGGCTCCGGGGTGGGTGTGGCCAGGTCCATCGGCATGAACGCGGGCAGCCTGGCCAGATGCTCCTTGCCGCCTTCCCGGTCCTGTGTGCGCTTGAACTCCGCCAGGAAGTAGTCGTCGAAGAAGAAGACCCACACATACCAGTCGGTGACGAGGGAAAGGGCCGGGCCCGAGGTGTCGGGGTGGGTATAGGCGCAAAGCAGTGCGTAGTCATGGGAGTCGAGATCGCTTTCGTCCCAGATCCCCGAGCCCTCCAGCATGTTCATGTCGTGGGCCCACTGCCGGCAATGCTCCCGCGCCTCCTCCACGTGTGGATTCAGCCGTGCCGGATAAGGCATGTAGAACGTCGGAAGTTCAAACGGCTGCGCCATCGGTCCCCAACCCTTCGTCGAGCAGTCGCCGCGGGTCGACGCGTTCGCGCACGGCGAGTCAACGCGTCATGCCCGCGCGGGTGAATGCGTACAGGAGTGCGACATGAAGGGCCTGGCGGCTATCCGTTCGTCTTCCGTTCGCATTCCTTCGGCGCGCCCCCCTCCAGCCACCCCCGGACGCCTCAGCACTACCCCCGACGCGATACGCCTACCCCCGCCCAAGAACAGTCAGATAAACACATAACTACGGTGCACGGCGGCCACCACGGCCCCGCACACCGCTGCCCCCAGCACCACTGCCCGTCCCGCCCCGGAACCGGCGTCCTACCCTTCCGTCATGCTCATCGCACGCTCCATCGCCCTGTTCGTCCTGGCCGCCCTGCTGGAGATCGGCGGTGCGTGGCTGGTCTGGCAAGGCGTGCGGGACCACAGGGGGTGGGCGTGGATCGGCGCCGGGGTCATCGCCCTCGGCGCGTACGGGTTTGTGGCGACGCTCCAGCCCGACGCGGAGTTCGGGCGCATCCTCGCCGCGTACGGCGGGGTGTTCGTCGCGGGGTCGCTCGCCTGGGGCGTGGTCGCCGACGGCTACCGCCCCGACCGCTTCGACATCGCCGGGGCGCTCATCTGCCTGGCGGGGGTCGCCGTCATCATGTACGCGCCGCGCGGGAGCTGAGGCCGCCGGCGACCTCAGCTCCCGGAGCGTTGAGCACATCGTCACCACCGACCGGTCGGCGCACGCGTCCCCTTTCGACACGAGTTGCCTGGACCTGGGCGGCGGGCCACCCTCCGCGGGCGGGCTGATCAATCGCCCTGATCAGCCGCCCGCTCAGTCGGTTCCGGTCAGTGGTTCCGATGGGTCTTGCCGACCGGTCACGCTGATCGGTCGTCCCGGTGTCCGATCAGTGTTCCGGTCCGCGTTCCGGTCAGTGTCCGATCGACTGTCTCCCGGCCGGTCGCTCCCGACCAGCCAGGTCCGATCAGTCACCGTCCGGACGGCCACGCCCAGTTGGTTACAACCAGTTGGTCACGCCCAACGGGGCCATGCCCAACCAGTCACAACCAACCGGTCACAGCCAACCGGTCACGTCCGGCGGATCGCCTCCTGCCGGTCGCGTCCGGTCAGTCGCACCCGGTCAGTCGTCCTTCATCACCGACAGAACGCAGCCGCTGTAGGCGTCGATCAGCACCTCGTAGATGACCTTGTTGCGCTTGACCTCGACCTCCCACACATGGCGCTTGCGCTTGTCGCTCTTCTGAATTCTCTGGTACTCGGGCTCGGCGCTGTCGGCCTGGCCCCGGACCGTCTGCTCGGCGATGTCGAGGGCGGCGCGCATGGGGATCTTGTGGTGCTTGCTGGCGCTGTCGTGGCAGCCGTTCGACTTGTTGTGGTGCTGGCTGTGGTGCCTGTTGTGGTGCCCATCCCGGTGGTGGTTCGAGTGCGGGTCTGCGGTGGCCGTCGTCGCCGCGGTGCCTGCCAACAGCGCTGCGGCGGCGACCGCGCCGGTGAACAGAACACCTGGTCGGCGAGTATGGAG
The DNA here is from genome assembly GCF_059026195.1 of Streptomyces sp. A01. Classification (NCBI taxonomy): domain Bacteria; kingdom Bacillati; phylum Actinomycetota; class Actinomycetes; order Kitasatosporales; family Streptomycetaceae; genus Streptomyces; species Streptomyces sp. A01. The sequence goes on from NZ_JBWLKN010000029.1 coordinate 26,170, forward strand.
CACGGGCATGGATCTGCTCTCCTACGTAGCGGGTTCGCTGTGTCCGGTATCGCTAGCGGACGTATCGTCATATTTACCTTCAAAAGGAAGAATCCGGTCCACGGCGCGTCGGCCGTTCCCCCGAACGGCCCGCACCTCACGTCGCGGTCATGCCGCGATCACGCCGCGGCTGCCGCGGCTGCCGCGGAAACGCCCGTGCGACCCGCGTCGGGCCCGTCATATCCTGCGGGCGGAGATCATGTCCGCAGTGCCCGAGGAGGCATCCATGACCGCACGTACCGCCGTCATCACCGGCGCGAGCAGCGGGATCGGAGCCGCGACGGCGCGTCAGCTCGCCGCCGCCGGTTACCGCGTCGTCCTTACCGCCCGCCGCTGGGACCGGATCAAAGCGCTCGCCGCCGAACTGACCGACGCGGGACACCATGCGGTCGCGTACGCCCTCGACGTCACCGACCGACCCGCCGTCGACGCCTTCGCCACCGCCCTCGGCGACTACCCGTCCGTCGACGTCCTGGTCAACAACGCGGGCGGCGCGCTGGGCGCCGACCCCGTGGCCAGCGCCGATCCGGCCGACTGGCGCACGATGTACGAGGTCAACGTCCTCGGCACGCTCCACGTCACCCAGGCCCTGCTGCCCGCCCTCACCGCCTCCGGCGACGGCACGGTCGTCGTGCTCTCCTCGACGGCCGGTCTCGGCACCTACGAGGGCGGCGGGGGCTACGTCGCCGCCAAGCACGGGGCGCACGTCATCGCCGAGACCCTGCGCCTGGAACTGTGCGGCGCCCCGGTCCGGGTCATCGAGGTCGCACCGGGCATGGTGAAGACCGAGGAGTTCGCCAGCACACGCTTCCGGGGCGACAAGGAGAAGGCCGCCGCCGTCTACGCGGGCGTGGCCGAGCCCCTGACGGCCGACGATGTCGCCGACACCATCACCTGGGCCGTCAGCCGCCCCAGCCACGTCAACATCGACCTGCTGGTGGTCAGGCCCCGCGCCCAGGCGTCGAACTCCAAGGTGCACCGCGAGAGCTGACGCAGGCCGCCAGCGGCCCGGCCCGGCTCATCCCGGTCCGGCCCGGCACAGCGAAAACACAGCGAGAGCACAGCGAAAGGGGGCAGACGTCGCGTCCGCCCCCTGTGCCACCCCCGTACGCCGCGGTGCTCCTCACCGGCCCGCGCACCACGCGCCAGCCTCGGCACACGCACGCCAGCCCGGCACACACACGTCAGCGCGTCACCACACCTCAGCCCTTCACGCAGACGACCTGCTTGAGCTTCGCGACGACCTCGACCAGGTCCTTCTGCTGGTCGATGACCTTCTCGATCGGCTTGTACGCGCCCGGGATCTCGTCCACGACACCGGAGTCCTTACGGCACTCCACGCCCCGCGTCTGCTCCTCCAGGTCCCGCGTCGAGAACCGCTTCTTCGCGGCGTTCCTGCTCATCTTCCGGCCCGCGCCGTGCGAGGCCGAGTTGAAGGACGCCGGGTTGCCGAGGCCCTTCACGATGTACGAGCCGGTGCCCATCGAGCCCGGGATGATGCCGTACTCCCCCGACCCGGCCCGGATCGCCCCCTTGCGGGTCACGAGCAGGTCCATGCCGTCGTACCGCTCCTCGGCCACGTAGTTGTGGTGACAGGAGATAACGGTGTCGAAGGTCACCGTGACCTTCTTGAACTCCTTGCGGACGACGTCCTGGAAGAGCGCCATCATGATCGCCCGGTTGTTCTTCGCGTACTCCTGCGCCCAGAACAGGTCGTTGCGGTACGCCGCCATCTGCGGGGTGTCGGCGATGAAGACCGCGAGGTCCCTGTCGACCAGGCCCTGGTTGTGCGGCAGCTTCTGGGCCTGGCCGATGTGGTGGTCGGCCAGTTCCTTGCCGATGTTCCGGGACCCGGAATGCAGCATCAGCCACACCGAGCCCGCCTCATCAAGGCAGAATTCGATGAAGTGATTGCCCGATCCGAGCGACCCCATCTGCTTCGTGGCCCGGTCCTGACGGAACTTGACCGCTTCGGCCACTCCGTTGAACCGTGCCCAGAAGTCGTCCCAGCCCGCCGTCGGGAGGCCGTGCAGCCGCCCCGGGTCGACCGGGTCGTCGTGCATGGCACGCCCCACCGGGATGGCTTCCTCGATCTTCGCCCGCAGCCGCGACAGGTCGTCCGGCAGGTCGTTCGCGGTCAGCGAGGTCTTCACCGCGCTCATCCCGCAGCCGATGTCCACACCGACCGCCGCCGGGCACACCGCGCCGTGCATCGCGATGACGGAACCGACCGTGGCCCCCTTGCCGTAGTGCACATCAGGCATGACGGCCAGGCCCTTGATCCACGGCAGGGTCGAGACGTTGCGCAGCTGCTGCATGGCCACGCCCTCGACGGTCGCGGGGTCCGCCCACATGCGGATGGGAACCTGCGCCCCTGGCACCTCGGTGTACGACACGACGACTCCAATCCCCCGTAAAGCTCAGAAAAAGCAAAAGCCGGACTCAAGGCCGCATATGTCTCCGCGGACCGGCGAACGTGCTAGCGGTTGAGGTAAACATTGTCTCCACCAGCCGCCATGGCGCGGCAACCAGTTTTCCGGGGAAGGGAACCGCGGACAGTGCAGCGAAGGCCGTACGTACCAGGCACCGCGCTCACCGCCGCTGTGCTCGTCACCGGACTCGCCGGATGCACCGGCGGCTCATCCGCCAGCGGTGAGGATGACGGCAAATCCGGGAGTTTCAGTTCCACCGCGAACGTCAAGCCCGGTAAGTTCCGTACTCTTCCAGAGCCCTGCGGCACCGTGGACGGCGACACGCTGCGTTCGATGCTGCCCGGTCTTGAGAACGCGGACGAGGACGAGCAGGAAGCGGTCTTCGAGGGCCAGCCCGCCGTCACATACGACACCGACCGCCGCGTCGGCTGCCGCTGGAAGCTGGCGACGCCGGAGGGCACCCGGCACCTGACGCTCGACTTCGAGCGCGTGGTGTCGTACGACCCGGCGATCGGCGACGACGACCGGGCGGCGGAGACGTACGCGAAGAAGTCGGCCGCCGCGAAGATCCCCACCTCCGATGAGACGGGCACCCCGACGACGCGCCCCCCGCGGACGGGCACCGCCAAGCCGGACGGCGAGGAGACGAAGACCGCCACTCCCTCCCCCGGCACCGGCACCGACGCCGCCACCGGCACCGACACGGAGATCGGCGCGGATACAGACACGGACGCGGACGCGGACACGAGGGCGGGCACCGGCACCAGGGCGGGCGCCGAGACCGGCGCCGCGACGGACGGCCGCAACGGTGCGACCGCGGACGCCGGGGCGGCGCCCGGGCGGGACCCCGGCGAAGGCGCGACCCCCAGTGGGAAGCCGGGCAGCAAGCCGGGCGCCGACCCCGGAGCTTCCGGCGGTTCCGCCGACCCGGACGACGACGCGAGCGATGACGGCGACAGCGGCGCCGGGGACGGAGACGGAGACGGAGACGAGGGTGACTCCGGCGACGGTCCTGACCTGTCCCCCCGTCAGCTGGACGGGATCGGTGACGAGGCGTTCCTGAACGACAAGTTCAGCACCGCGGACTCCGGTGTCCACCGCGACATCACCATCGTCTTCCGAACCGCCAACGTCGTCGTCACGCTGGAATACGACCAGTGGTCCACCGACCAGAAGGTCGTCCCCAACAGCGAAGAACTGCAGCGCAAGGCCCAGGACCTGGCCCGAAAGCTGCCCGGGCACTTCAGCGAATAGTCCGGCGAGTACCGTCGCATTTCGGCCAGCCGTACGCATCGGCCGCGTACCGTGCCGTCTAGTCACGCGGCAGGACGGCCGCCCATCGACAGAGAATGAGCGAAGGACCGACCCATGCACCGAACAGCACCGCGACTCGCCCGAATCATCGCCTGCGCAGCCGTACCCGTGATGCTCGTCGCAGGCTGCTCCTCCGACTCCGATGACAAGGACTCAAGCGACGCCACCAAGTCGGCTACCCCGAGCCCTTCGCCGACCGTCAAGCCCGCGAAGTTCGCCAAGCTGCCCGAGGCGTGCAAGACGCTGCCGAAGAAGACCGTGGAGAACCTGGTCCCGAAGGCGAAGGACAAGAAGGGCAAGACGCTGCCCTCGGCCAACATCAACGAGTCGGGCAGCTGCCTGTGGAGCGGTTTGGACGGATACCAGTACCGGCTGCTCACGGTCACATTCAAGCTGTTCCACTCCGACGTCGGCTTCGGCACGGGTGACGCGCGCGCCCAGAAATTCGCCGCCCAGCAGGTCGAGAAGGCCACCACGGCGGACGGGGCGAAGGACGCCAAGACCGCGAAGGCGACGGGCATCGGCGACGAGGCGACCACCGTGGCCACGAGCACGAAGAAGGACGGTGACGACTTCAGGAACCAGACCGTCGTCACCCGCACCGCCAACGTGGTCGTCACGGTCGAGTACGACGGCGCGGGCTACGAGGACGCGAAGCCGCCGAAGACGGACGAGCTGATGAAGGACGCACGGAACGCGGCCAAGGAAGCCGTCGCCGCCGTGGCCGACAGGAACAAGTAGCCGCCGGGCACACAGGGCGTACGCGGCCCGGACGCCGCCCCGTACTCACCACCCAGCCCATACGTCCCACACACACCACACGGACAGACGCACGTACAAACCACAGACAGACCACACACACCACACACACCACACGGTCCCCCGCCGTCGGCGCTTGACGCGTATGCCAGGCTGGGCGCGCCTGTTGCCGATGGCGGGGAGGGACCGCGGGTGGCCGCGATGCAGTTGACGCGCACACACCGAATACTCATCGGGGTGGTCATCGCCGGAGCCGTGATGATCGCCGGGATCGGCTTCGTGGGCTCCTACGCCGCCGTCCGCGACCTCGCCCGCGACAAGGGCTTCGGCGACTTCGCCCACGTCTTCCCCATCGGAATCGACGCCGGAATCGTCGTCCTCCTCGCCCTTGACCTGCTGCTGACCTGGATTCGCATCCCGTTCCCGCTGCTCCGGCAGACCGCCTGGCTGCTCACCGCGGCGACCATCGCCTTCAACGGGGCGGCCGCCTGGCCCGATCCGCTCGGCGTCGGCATGCACGCCGTGATCCCCGTGCTGTTCGTCGTCGCCGTCGAGGCGGCACGGCACGCGGTCGGGCGTATCGCCGACATCACCGCCGACAGGCACATGGAGTCGGTGCGCATCACCCGGTGGCTGCTGGCCCCGGTCCCCACCTTCCGGCTGTGGCGCCGCATGAAGCTTTGGGAACTGCGGTCTTACGACCAGGTCATCAAGCTCGAACAGGACCGCCTCGTCTACCGCGCCCGGCTCCAGGCCCGCTACGGCCGCGCCTGGCGCCGCAAGGCACCCATCGAGTCGCTGATGCCGCTGCGACTGGCCCGCTACGGAGTCCCGCTGGCGGAGACCGCCCCGGCGGGGCTCGCCGCCGCGGGCATCACCGTCCCCGCCGCCGAGGCACGGCCGGCGGCCGCGGAGACCGGACGGGCGCTCGCGGCGAACGAAGGCCCCGCGGAGCTGCCGACAGCGTCGCCCAGCACGGTCGGGGCAGTTGGCACGGTTGGTGGGGCGGTGGGCACACCCACCTCGTCCGACGCGACCGCCGCACCGACCGCCACCCAGCCCACCGAGCAGTCGCCCACCGAGCGAGAAGCGGCCGAACCGACGGCTCAGCACGCCTCCCCGTCCCCGTCCCCGCAGGTCTCCGAGCCCCTGCCCGTGGCTGTGCCCGTGCCCGTGCCCGAACGTTTCCCTGGCCACGGCGCTGGACGGAACGCCGAGGGGGACGCGGAACACGCGGTACAGGCGGAACAAGCCACCGCACCGCGTACGGACGCACCGATTGCCGACGAGCCGACGCCCACCGCCGCGTACGCCGCTGAGCCGGACCCCGCACAGGTGACCGTGCCGGTCGGCTCCGGCAGCCGCCGTCGAGCGCTCGGCAACGCGCAGGTCACCGGGTACGCGGGCGGTGCCTCGCCCTACACGGCCGACCAGCCGCGCGTGCCACACCAGCAAACGACGAGACCCGCCCCCGAACCCCCGCCGTCCGACGACCACGACTACGACGGTGTCCAGAACCAGAACCAGAACCAGAACCGGGACCAGAGCCAGGACCAGGATCAGAATCAGATCCAGGAGCTGGAGGCCGCGCTGGATGGCCCGGTGAGCCCGGTGAGCCTGGTGAACAGGCTTCCGGACGACGTGCCGCGCGAGGAGGCGTTCTACGGCGCCTTCCGGCGGTTCGTAGCCGAGCGGGGCGACTTCCCCGAGGCCCGGCCGTTCAGCCGCTATCTGCTCGACCTCTACGGAGTCACAGGCCCCGGCGGGGGCCCGCTTCCCGCCAGCTCCCTACGCGGTGAGCTACGCGAGTTCCGCGAGCGGTACCGCATGGAGATGGAGACGCAGCACATCCCGTAGACGGGCGGGCTCAGGACTTGTCTCCGGTGCGGTACTCCGGTGCGAGGCTCGCGGACTCCCAGACCGCGGAGGGGGCGCGGAGGGGCGCGGAAACGTGACTCAGACCTGCCCCCGCTTGCGTGCCATGCGGGCCGACTCGCCCCACAGCGCGACGACGGCGCCGACCACCGCTATGCCCACGTAGCCCACCGTGGGGACGTCGAACCACTGCTGGAGCATGCCCCAGGGTCTGTCCGTGAAGTACCGGCCGAGGAGTCCCAGCGCGCCCTGGATGGCGGCCACGATTCCGACGATGCCCAAGATCTCTCTCATGGGCCCAGCATCGCCCGCGTGCGCGCCCGAATCGTCCTCCGCTGGACCGATGTCCGGGTCAACCGAACGACGCAGTCGCCCCAGCGGCGACCACCGCAGGCGGCACGCGCGAAGGGCCGCCCCCAGCAGGGAAGGCGGCCCTCCGTACACACAACGAACACACCAGTCACGCCCGCCGGCCACACCCACACGCCCGGCGCGAACCCGGCACGGCGCGAGGGCCCGGTCCGGCGCTACGCGCCCAGCAGCTTGCGCACCCGGTCGGCACCGACCGCCAGCAGCAGCGTCGGCAGCCGGGGGCCGGTGTCGCGGCTGACGAGCAGCCGGTACAGCAGGGCGAAGAAGGACCGCTGGGCGACCTTCAGCTCCGGGCTCGGCTTGGCGTCGGCGGGCAGGCCCGCCTGGAGCTTCGGCACGCCGTAGACGAGGGTGGTGAGCCCGTCGAGCGACCAGTGGTCGTCGAGGCCGTTCAGGAGCAGCCGCAGCGACTCCCGCTCGGTGTCGCCCAGCGAGACCAGCAGCTCCGTGTCCGGTTCGTCGCGTACGAGCGTGCGCTGCTCGGCCGGGACCTGGGTGGTGATCCAGTGCTGCGCGCGGTCGAGCCGGGGCCTGGCCTCGTCGAGCGTCTTGACCGGGTTGGCCGGGTCGAGGTCGCTGAGGATGCGCAGCGTCTGCTCGTCGTGGCCGCCGGTGATGTCGACGACCGAGGCGAGCGTGCGGTACGACAGCGGGCGCGGCGTCTTGGGCAGCTCACCGGCGGCGGTGCGGGTCGCGCGGCTGTACGCCGCCACGTCCGCGGGCTGGGCCGTGCCGTCCTCGATCTTGCGCTCCAGCGCGTCCCACTCGTCGTAGAGCCGCTGGATCTCCTGGTCGAAGGCGATCTTGAAGGACTGGTTGGGCCTGCGGCGCGCGTACAGCCAGCGCAGCAGCGGTGCCTCCATGATCTCCAGCGCGTCGCCCGGGGTCGGCACGCCGCCCTTGGAGGACGACATCTTGGCCATGCCGCTGATGCCGACGAACGCGTACATCGGGCCGATCGGCTGCTGCCCGTCGAAGACCTCGCGCACGATCTGGCCGCCGACGACGAAGGACGAGCCGGGAGAGGAGTGGTCCACTCCGCTGGGCTCGAAGATCACGCCCTCGTACGCCCAGCGCATCGGCCAGTCGACCTTCCACACCAGCTTGCCGCGGTTGTACTCGGACAGGAGCACGGTCTCCGCGTGGCCGCAGGCGCAGGTGTAGTGCAGTTCGGTCGTGTCGTCGTCGTACGAGACGACCGTGGTCAGGTCCTTCTCGCAAACCCCGCAGTACGGCTTGTACGGGAAGTAGCCCGCGCCGCCCGCGCCGCCGTCATCCTCGCTGGCGGCGCCGGAGCCCTCGGCCGCCTGGATCTCGGCCTCGTCGACCGGCTTCTGCTGCTTTTGCTGCTTCTGCTGCTGCTGCTTGGAGGCGCCGGTGGCCTTGTCCTTGGTGCGATACCGGTCGAGGACCGCGTCGATCGCGCCACGGTGCTTCATGGCGTGCAGGATCTGCTCGCGGTACGCGCCTGAGGTGTACTGCTCGGTCTGGCTGATGCCCCGGTACTCGATGCCCAGCTCGCCCATGGCCGTGATCATCGCGGCCTTGTAGTGCTCGGCCCAGGAGGCGTACGGGCTTCCGGGCGGGGCGGGGACCGAGGTCAGCGGCTTGCCGATGTGCTCGGCCCAGGACGGGTCGATACCGGCGGGAACCTTGCGGAACCGGTCGTAGTCGTCCCACGAGATGAGGTGGTCGCACTCGATCCCGCGACGCCTGACCTCGTCGGCGACCAGGTGCGGGGTCATGACCTCACGCAGGTTGCCGAGGTGGATCGGGCCGGAGGGGCTGAGGCCCGAGGCGCAGACGACGGGTTTGCCGGGGGCGCGACGCTCCGCCTCGGCAATGACCTCGTCTGCGAAACGGGAGACCCAGTCGGCCTCGATGCTCTGAGCCACGGTCGGCACTTCCTTCCTTGCGGTCCTGGCGGTGACCATTCTCCCAGACGGCGGGGGCGCTTCCGGGGTTGCGTTACGGGGTCGCGTTCCGGGGTCGCGTTCCGGCGCCGCGCCGTCACACCGGCTTCCCGTCTTCCGGGCCCGCGGGCAAAAAACCGGCTGGATGCGCCGTGGGATACTTGGCTGACCCTTCGCACCTCTAAAGGAATGGCACCCCTGTTATGGCCTCGGTCCCTTCCCTAGCCGCTACGGTCCACCAGCGCGTCGCGGACGCCCTCTCGGCTGCCCTGCCGGAGGCCGGTTCCGCCGACCCTTCCCCTAGCTCTTCGAGCTGGGGAGACCCCATGCTGCGACGAAGCGACCGGGCCGACTTCCAGGCCAACGGGCTGCTCGCCCTCGCGAAAAAGCTGAAGGGCAACCCGAGAGAGCTGGCCACCAAGGTCGTGGACGCCCTCCCGGCCGGTGACGTGCTGAAGGACATCGAGGTCTCCGGCCCCGGCTTCCTCAACATCACGGTCACGGACCAGGCGATCACGCGGACGCTGGCGGCCCGCGCCGCCGACGCGCGGCTGGGCGTTCCGTACGCGGAGCAGCCCGGCACGACGGTCATCGACTACGCCCAGCCGAACGTCGCCAAGGAGATGCACGTCGGTCATCTGCGGTCCGCCGTCATCGGCGACGCGATGGCGAAGATCATGGAGTTCGCCGGCGAGAAGGTGATCCGCCGCCACCACATCGGCGACTGGGGCACCCAGTTCGGCATGCTCATCCAGTACCTGATCGAGCACCCGCACGAGCTGGACCACAAGGACGGGCGCGAGGTCTCCGGCGAGGAGGCCATGTCCAACCTGGGCAGGCTCTACAAGTCCTCACGCACGCTGTTCGACTCCGACGGCGAGTTCAAGGCGCGGTCGCGGGACCGGGTGGTGGCGCTCCAGGCGGGCGACGCGGAGACGCTGGCCTTCTGGCAGCGCTTCGTCGACGAGTCGAAGATCTACTTCTACTCGGTCTTCAGCAAGCTCGACATGGAGATCAGCGACCCGGACGTGGTCGGCGAGTCCGGCTACAACGACATGCTGGAAGAGACCTGCCGCATCCTGGAGGAGACGGGCGTCGCCGTCCGCTCCGAGGGCGCGCTGTGCGTCTTCTTCGACGACGTGAAGGGCCCGGACGGCAACCCGACCCCGCTGATCGTGAAGAAGACCAACGGCGGCTACGGCTACGCGGCCACCGACCTCTCCGCGATCCGCGACCGTGTCCAGCACCTCAAGGCGGACACCCTGCTCTACGTGGTGGACGCCCGGCAGTCGCTGCACTTCCGGATGGTCTTCGAGACCGCGCGGCGCGCGGGCTGGCTCAACGACGACGTCGACGCGGTGCAGCTGGCCTTCGGCACGGTGCTCGGCAAGGACGGCAAGCCGTTCAAGACCCGTGAGGGCGAGACGGTGCGGCTGGTGGATCTGCTGGACGAGGCCGTGGACCGGGCGTCCGCCGTGGTCCGCGAGAAGGCCCAGGACCTCACGGACGAGGAGATCGCCGAGCGGGCGACGCAGGTCGGCATCGGCGCGATCAAGTACGCCGACCTGTCGACGTCCGCGTCACGCGACTACAAGTTCGACCTGGACCAGATGGTCTCCCTCAACGGCGACACGTCGGTCTACCTCCAGTACGCGTACGCCCGTATCCAGTCCATCCTCCGCAAGGCGGGCGAGACCCGCCCCACCGCCCACCCGGAGCTCGAACTGGCCCCGGCCGAGCGCGCGCTGGGCCTGCACCTGGACCAGTTCGCCGAGGTCCTGTCCGACGTCGCCACGACGTACGAGCCGCACAAGCTCGCCGCGTACCTGTACCAACTGGCCTCGCACTACACGACGTTCTACTCGGAGTGCCCAGTCCTCAAGGCGGACAGCCAGCCCCAGGTGGAAAACCGCCTCTTCCTGTGCGACCTGACCGCCCGCACCCTCCACCAGGGCATGGCCCTCCTGGGCATCAGGACGCCTGAGCGGCTGTAACGGCTCACATTCCGGGCTCGGGCTTTCACACGTCGGCGCCCCGCCTTCCCTTGTTACATGGGAAGGCGGGGCGTCGGCGATCGACTATTCTAGTACCCCACGGTCTGCCCGTCGGGGACCTGGAAGCAGGCTGAGACGAGGTCCACGTGCAGCATGGGCCTCTTCAACTCGGAGTTGGGCGAGGGCTCAAGCAGGCGGATACGCACCGAGAACTTACTCTTCTTGGAATCAGCGACGAGGTAGAGACTTCGGGCCTCACTGTTTTCCCGACCAGACTCTGATACGTCCCAGCCCTTTTCCGGAAGGTCTTCCTTCAGTCGCGCCATGGTCCGCTTCATGTCCGCGGCCGGGGCACCCACAAGGGACCAGGGGTTGCGAATCACATAGAACTTTTCCGAATCCCTGCCTCCGCAGACGCCAACCCCCGGCCCTGAGTCTTTTACGTCTCCGCGCAGGCCTATGACGTCCAGAAGCTCACTGGACAGCACCTCCGCTTCGCCCTTGACCTCAGAAACTTCCTTAGTCACAGGCTTTTCTTCCTGCTTAGCACCTGAATCACCCATACCCGAACACCCCGTCATGACGATCACCGATACCGCAGCCAGCGCGGCGAGAGAGAGCTTCCGACTTCCCATACCAGTCCGGTAGAACCTACGCATCTCTCACCATTACTCCTTGACTACCTGGTCCGGATTTCCCGTGACAACGCCCGCCTGGTTCAGGAGGCTCTGCGAACCGCTTTTCCAGTAGTCACTGTGCTCCTTGGTGTCAGTGCTCATTTGGTTAGCGCCGAAGCGGTCATCGCTGGGGATGACATAGTCGAGGCCCGAGTCCCAGTGCCACTCACGGTGACCATGCGGGACGCGGCCGATCTCTGGTACCCAGTCTCCGAGGGCCTCCTCGTTCCACACGTGACCCGTGGGGACGTCCATGTCAGTCGCCCGCCCCACTTGCACGCCGGGACTGCCAGCGAAGATCACGTCGTCCGCGTTAAGGTCTCCCTGCCGGGCGGCAGAGCCGATCAGGGTGGTGCCGTAACTATGGCCAATCACGGTCGTGTGATTGTCGGAACCAGCTTCATTCGTTGAGTTGAGCCCGTCGATGAATCGGTTGAGCCCCGGAGCACCATCGTTTGCATAGTGGCTGAAGGGGGAATCCTTCGCGACGTTCTGCGGCGCGTCGTAGCCTAGCCACGTGATGGTGGATACCTTAGACCCATCGGTCATCGAATCCGACGATCTCCACAGTTCGGTCATGCGCTTGATGTCGCCGTCGAGGTTCCCCAGGCCCGCCTTCGTGCCCGGCACATAGACCGCCGTGTGATCAGCCGTGTCCGGGTTTCCATTGGCGATAATCGCACGCCCTCTGCCTTCCGGGTCAAACCCCAACAGATATGCGGGCGGCAGGCCCGTGTCAGTACTGTCCAAGCGGCTTTGGATAGACTGCATGCCTTTTAGGGAGGCATCAAGATGTGACTTCTTGTCCCCCCACTCCTTATCCCACGCTATCCACTTTGCCGAACGTGTCGCATACGGGCTCCCCACCGATCCCGGAACGATTTTGGCCGGTTCCTTGGGGACCTGCGCCAGCTTGATTCCGTACTGGCCCCGCTTCTCGGCGAGCACCGTCCGGTTCGCCTCGTCGCGGACCTCGGCCGGAAGGCCGTCCAGCGCACCCACACTGGCGGGGCGCAAGGTGACCAGGGCCTCCTGCTCGTCCTTGGACAGCTCTTTCCACCAGGCGGCGTTGTCCTTCGGGGTGCCGTCCTTGGGCGGGGACTTGATGTCGTCGAGGTAGTGCGCCGCTCCCTTGCGGACGTCGCCCATGTCCCGCTGCGCGTCGGCCCAGTCCTTGTGCGAGACGTTCAGGTCGTCGTCCGCCTTCAACTGCCGCAGCTTCGGCGCCCAGATCTGATCGGCCTCCGTCGCTTCTCTGATCGCTGTGGCGATGCGGTCGGCGTACTGCTGGGCCCGGGCACGGTTCGGGTTGGGGTTGAAGTTGCCCGCTTGGCGGTCTAGCGCGTCGGCCGCGCTGCTGGCGTCCCCGGACACGTCGATCGGGTCGGAGGACGGCTTGCCCGAGGCGATGCCGGACACCGTGCCGCCTGCCGGTGTCTTGCCGTCGGCCTTCTCGCCCGCCGCCGGGTAGCTGACCGAGCCATCGGCTTCCACCGTGAACTTCTCGCCCTCGGCGTCCGCGACGGCCGCGTCCAGCTTGCTTTTGGCTGCCCGCAGGTCGACGGCCAAGGCGCTGAGGGCCGTGCCGATGAGGCCGCATTCGACCTGAACGTAGTGGAAGTTCTTCGCCAGGGACAGGAACTGCTTTCCCGCCGACGTCATGGCTTCGCCCTCCAGGAACTTCCGCATCTGTACCGTGATCTGGTTCTCGATGCTGTCCTTGGCCGAGCCTGCCATGTTGCTGGCCGTGCGATACCCGTCCGCCTCGTCCTCGAACGCCTGGGGCTTGAGTGCTTTGAGCGTGCCGTAGTCCATGGGTCAGCTCACTTACCCGCGCCACGGCCGCCGACGGTGGGAGTGTCGTCGTAGCGGTCGCCCACCTTGTCGAACGCGCCGTGTATCGCCTGGTCGTTCTTGTAGTGGTCGGCGCCCGCCTTCTCCAGCACTCCCCGCAATGCCCGACATCTGCCGCTCACGTCGCTCAGGTAGCGCTTCCACGAGGCATAGACCTCTCGCTGGGCCACCGCACTCTCCACGCCGCCCAGCGCGCCCTTCTGCCCGTCTTCCAGCTCCGCCAGTGCTTTCCTGATGTGTCCCGCCAGCGTCTCGACGCCGGCGCCCGCATCGCTCCATGCCGCCTTGGCCGATTTCACGTAGCCCCCGCCGTTCCCTTCGGCCCTGGCCAGATTCATGCTCACTGAAGCGTCCCGCTTCAGCTCGGCCCACTCCCTGGTCAAACGCCATCGTTCCCCCCTCGCGGACAGCACTCCTCACTCTCCGACGTATGAAGGTAACAAGGCGTAGAGGGCGGCCCGGTGGCGCCCCCGGTTGGTCGGAATGCCCGGGTCCGGTCGGCCCCCGACACAGGCCGGTTACGGGATCGGCTACTGGATCGGTTACGGGATCGGGTCGACCGTCGGGCTTTCCCGGGCGAGGAGGTCGCGGGCGAACTGTTCCCACTGGGCGTAGCGGTCGGGGTGGGCCGAGCGCTGGACGGCCTGGGCCGCGTTGCCTGGGGGCATGGCCAGCCAGCCGGGGATCTGGAGCAGGCCGGGGTTGGTGCCGAACGTGGCTACTCCGTAAAAGGACTTGGACGAGGTGGGGACGTGGGTGATCTGCTCGGGAGTTCCCCAGCCGGTGCTCGGGCGCTGCTGGAAGATGCCGAGTGAGTCGTGGTCCACCGGCGTCAGGTAGTTCACGAATTTCGATTCCTGCATGGCCGTCATCAAAGCGATGACCTGGCCTTGTTCGGGAATGCCGGCGCCTTTGCCGACTCCGATCACGGTGCGGGCGTTGGCCAGTTCTTCCGGGCCGAGGTCGGCGGCGGTGCGGAAGACCTGGTGCAGTTCCGCGTCCGACGCCTGCTGGAGTTCCCGTGCCGTTCGCGCGTTGACCGTGCCGGTCTGCGGCAGACCGTGTCTTGCCTGGAACCAGGCCACGCCGTGCGCGTTGCCGTCGCCAGGGGCGGCCGAGGCAGAGGAGGAGGGCGGCGCGGCATGGGCGGTGCCCTCGATGACAATCGCCACGAGAGCGGCGGCCAGGACGGTGGTGAGTTTCCTCATGCGCATACCGCACCGTGATGTGCTCTTGTCAATTCTGTCAACCCTTTCCCTCCGGCACCCGGATATGCCGCGCTGCCACTCGTGGCACGTGCCGCATGACGCCACGGCCGTCGGCGAGGAATCGCGCGCACCGCGTATTCCGTACCGCCTGGGGCGACTACCGCTACCGCGCCTTGAATGCCGACATGTGCGATATCAGCATGCCCGGAAGTACGCGCTGGGACACCGCCACCACCCACCGTCATTTACGTACGTCCGGCGCTTTCACCCGAAAGGCCGGGCCGAATTCCCCACGCAGTGCGGGCGAATTGCCCGAGTGGCCCTGCCTCACCAGTTCACCGGTCTCACCACCTCATCGGCTCACCGGCTCACCGCCTCCGCGTGTGACGCATCCGGCCCCACCGGCTTCCGGAGCACCTCGATCAGCGCCGAGATGCTGTGGTCACCGAGCCCATCGGCCATGGCCCGCCGCAGCAGGTCATGCATGGGAGCGTGCCAGGAGACGTCCAGGGTCGTCTCCTCGGCGAGTTCGAGGTCATGGGGGATGCCCGCGTGAAAGAGGCCGACGGAGGAGCCCAGCTTGGTGTAGTCGCCGGTGTCGATCTCCTCCGCGAGGGTCGGCAGGACGGAGATAATCATCTCCAGCCATTTCGCGGTGTACGGAAGCAGGGTGCGGGCTTCCAGACCGCGCGCCGTGACGAGGGCGGCGCCCTGGAAGAAGCCCAGGAGGGCGGGCAGCAACGTGCCGCCGACGGCCGTCTCGTACAGGGCGGCGAGGTCCGCGTCCGCGCCGAGGTGAACGGTGTCTCCGCCCAGTACCCGCAGCGTCGCCTCGTACTCGTCGAACACCGCCTTGTCGCCGCTGTAGTACAGCAGGGTGTCCGGATTCCCCACGGCCGAAGGCACGTTCTTGACCGCCCCGTCGAGGAATCGCGCTCCCTGCCCGGCCGCCCAGGCGGCCATCTCCCGGGCGCCGCCGGGAGTTCCGGAGTTGAGGGTCACCAGGGTGCGCCCGGCGAGCGCGGGACCGGCCGGGTCCAGGGCTTCGAGTGTGGCTTCGTACGTGGTCAGACAGGCGATGACCAGCGGACTGGCGGCGACCGCTTCCGTGACGGCCTCCGCGTGGACCGCGCCCTTCGCTACGAGGGGTGCGCCCTTCAGCGCACTGCGGTTCCACACGGTCGTCGGGTGCCCGGCCGCAAGGAAGGCCTCGGCCAGTGCCGTGCCCATCGCGCCGAGCCCGAGGACGGTCACCGGCGTCAGATTGTTCCCGTACATGTGCTGCTCCAGCCCACCGTGAGGTGTCAGTCATCGAGAAGAGAATGAGGAGAATGAGGAGAATCAGGAGAGCGAAGAGGGTGAAGAGGGTGAAGAGGGTGAAATGGGTGATCGGGGCGAAACGGGTGACGAGGGTGAGGGGATGAAGGGGAGGAAAAAGCGTCAGTTCGCGCGGCGTTACGCACTCGGCGCGGCACTCACTCCATGCTGGGGCTTCACAGACATTCCCTCAAGTACCTACATTTCTGTCAGGTACTCACACTTCTGTCAGTAGGAGCCTGATGAAAAAGCGGACCTACACCTGCGGACTCGACGCCGCCATCGACGTCATGGGAGGCAAATGGAAGGGACTGATTCTCTTCTCGCTGCACGACGGTCCCCTCCGCTTCGGAGAGCTGAGGCGGTCGGTCGCCACCATCAGTGAGCGCATGCTGATCCTCCAGCTCCGGGAGTTGGAGAACAGCGGCCTGGTGCATCGCGAGGTCTATCACCAGGTCCCGCCGAAGGTGGAGTACTCGCTCACCGACTTCGGCCGCTCGCTCAACGCGGCGATCGCCCCGCTCGGCGCGTGGGGCGAGGAACACATGGAGCGCATCCAAGCCATCCCCTGAGCCAGGACTTCCCCCGCCGCCTCCCAAGTGGGCTTTCCTCACTGGCCAAGCTGGTCCTCACTGGCCGGACCGGCTTTTCGCGCCCACGTACGGGTGTCCCGCCGCCCGCCCGGCCCGAGAGGGCCCACGCGCCAACCGGCGGGCGCCTCAGTCGGTTTCCGAGGCGATCTTCGAGTAGACGGCCATGTCGCGGCGCGCGGCGCCGATCCGCTGCCAGCTGCGCAGCAGCCCCTCGCGCTGGAAGCCCGCGCGTTCCGCCGTACGCAGGGACGCGGCGTTGTCCGGCTCGATGAACAGCTCCAGCCGCGCCAGGCCCACCTCGCGAAGTCCCCAGTCGCTCACGGCCCGGAGCGCGGTGGCGGCGGCGCCCCGGCCGCGCTCCGGCCCCGCGAGCCAGTACCCCAGGGAGGCCCGCTCCGGGTCGTCCTCGCGCAGCCACAGGCCGATGGCGCCCAGCGGGTGGCCGTCCTGGGCGCGGGCGATGACGAAGGGATATCCGGTGCGGCTGGTCGCCCGGTGCCACTGGCGCTCGATGAAGGCGGTGCCCAGTTCCGGCGAGTACGGCGTCGGCACGGTGGTGACCAGCGGAATGTAGGCGTCCCCCGCCGCCGCCTCGACCAGCGGCAGATCCTCCATGCCCCAGGGCCGCAGCGTAAGGCCCCCGTCGGCGGCCAGCTCGGGAACCTCCAGTGGTGCGTTCACCGCAGCACCCTCCCACGGCCGGTGGACCGGTAACGGGGCGGCGCCACCGGACACTCGGGTTGTCTTGCCACGTCCCATTGCGGCGTCCCATTGACCACCCGCCACAGGGGCCTTACCTTCCACAGTGGTGTAGACCTGGTGTAGGCCTGCACGTCCTGTAAGCCGGTAGATCTCTCTCGACAGTTGGCCTACGCCAGGCCGCGAACCCGTGCCGAACAGCGAGCCTCGCAGCGGTGCTCTGAGCCCTCACCGGCGTCGAGCCACCAGCGGGAACTGAGCCGTCATCGCCCCATCCACTGCGAGGAGTTCCTCCATGCGGATCGGAAAACTCAGGACGTCCGGAGTCGCCATCGCCCTGTTCTCGGTGCTGATCACGACCGGTGGCACCACCGCGAACGCCGAACAGGACACCAAGCGGAACGCCCAGGACACCCAGCAGAACGCCGTCTCGGACGCCACGAGCCCGAGGGCGCCCGCGCCACCCGCGGCGGGTCTCCAGCAACTGGTCCCCAAACCGGTGTCCGCCCAGCCGCGCGGTGGCGCGCCCTTCACGCTCACCGACGACAGCCGGATCGTCGTCACGCGCGGCGCGGCCACACCGGTCGGCCGCACCCTCGCGCGTACGCTGCGCCGCTCCACGGGATACCCGCTGCCGGTCAGCTCCGGCAGGCCGCGCACCGGGGACATCGTGCTCGACCTCGGCGCGGGCAGGGCGCCCGCGGGCCACGCGGACGAGGGCTACCGCCTCACCACGGGACACCGGACGGCGAAGGTCTCCGCCGACAGGCCCGCGGGCCTGTTCAACGGCGTGCAGACGCTGCGCCAGCTGTTCGGCCCCTGGGTGGACAGCCCCGACGTGCTCACCGGCCCGTGGACCGTGCCCGCCGTGGCGGTCTCCGACTACCCGCGCTTCGGCTACCGGGGCGCGATGCTCGACATCGCGCGCAGCCACCAGACCGTCGCCGAGACCAAGCGGTACATCGACGCCATCGCCCAGTTCAAGGTCAACATCCTGCACCTGCACCTGACCGACGACCAGGCGTGGCGCATCGTGATCAAGTCCCCGTCGGCCAACCCGTCACGGCTCCCGTACCGGGAGCTGACCCGCGTCGGCTCCACCGGCGGCTCGGACGTCACGGGCAACGGCAGGCCACTGGGCACCGGACCGGCCAAGCGCGGTTACTGGACGCAGGCCGACTACGCCGACGTCGTCGCGTACGCCCGCTCGCGCTTCGTCACCATCGTCCCGGAGGTCGATGGCCCCGGACACACGAACTCGGCGCTCGCCTCGATCCCCCAGCTCAACCCGGACGGCAAGGCCAAGCCGATGAACAACACGTCCGACGTCGGCTACTCGACGCTGGACGCCAAGTCGCCGGTGACGTACGAGTTCCTGCGGACGGTCTGGTCGCAGCTCGCCGCCCTGACGCCGGGCCGCTACGCGCACATCGGCGGTGACGAGGCGAAGGTGACCGGGCACGACGACTATCTGACGTACGTCAAGAACGTCGTGCCGATGGTGAACGGGCTGGGCAAGACCAGCATCGGCTGGACCGAGTACGCGGCGACCGACCTCCCACCGGGCTCCCTGATCCAGTACTGGGCCGGTGACATGAAGCCGGTGCTCCAACAGGTGCGGCGCGGCGCGAAGGTGATCATGTCGCCTGCCGACCGTGCCTACCTGGACCAGAAGTACGACGCGCGCAGCCCGATCGGCCTCGACTGGGCGTGCTCCACCTCCTGCGACTTCGACCGCTACTACGACTGGGACCCGGTCGGCGACGGGCTGCGGGAGTCGGACGTCGCCGGGGTCGAGGCCCCGCTGTGGTCGGAGACCGTACGCGGCGTCGAGCAGGCCGAATGGCTGACCTTCCCGCGCCTGCCGTCGATCGCCGAGATCGGCTGGACCCCGCAGGACCAGCGCGACGCCAGGGACTTCTCCGGCCGCCTGGCCGCCCTGGGAGCCCGATTCACCGCTCAGGGCACGAACTTCTACCCCTCCCCCGTGGCGGACTGGCCGGTCACCGCGAAGGCGGAGAACACCGTCCTGCGCCGCTCCCCCATCCTGTCCGGCGAGATCGCCCGCGTCGCCGCGCCCTCGGTCACCGAAGGCGCCACAGCCGTCATCGACTTCGGCGACGGTACGAAGGCGACGGGCACGGTCCATCAGGACCGACCCCGCACCAGTCTCTCCGCAGGCGGCCTGTTCCGGGTGGCCACCCCCGACCACACCTACCGGGCCCCCGGCCGCTACCGGGCGCAGGTCGCGGTCACGACCCCGAAGGGCACGGTGACGGCCGGGTTCCGGGTGACCGTCCGCTAGCCGTATTGACCAGGAGCGGCTCCCTCAGCCGTCCCGCCAGCCCGCGCCCAGCTCGAACCAGATCAGCTTCCCCCCGTTCCCGAAGACCCCCTCGCGGATCGCGACCCCGTCCCACCGATCGGCGCACAGCTCAAGCAGCGCCAGCCCCCGACCGCAGTCCGCGTCGTCGGATGCGGTCGGGGCGCCGTTCAGCACCGGCAGTTCGGGGTTCGTGTCGGTCACGCTCACCCGCAACCGCCGCCCCGCCCAGGAGACCCGCACGGACGCCAGCCCCTCCGAGTAGCGGTACGCGTTGGTGACCAGCTCCGACGTCAACAACTCGGCCGTGTCCATGAGATGGCCGAGCCCGTGCTCGGCGAGGATCATCCGCACGGTGTGCCGAGCGATGCGCGGAGCGCGTAGGTCATGCGGGATTTCCAGGTTGTACGCCCACGAGTCGGGCGGCTCCGGCGGTACGAGGACGACGGGTACGTGCGCGTCGATGCTCATGCAAGTCTCCTGGCGGTGCACGGACTTGGCCCACGTCGACGCGACACCGAGCGGTGGCCTTGCCGCGCCTGAACACACCGGCGCCCTGGGCGGGCAGCGGGCATGAAGGGGTACGGTGCGCTTCCGGGTTACCGGTGTCACTGCGTGAGTGACTTGAGACACACCGTAGCGGCTGGCGGACGATGGTTTCCAGACCTACGGATAAATACATCATTCCGTGGACTGGCGGCCCGAAGCCCGGCAGACTGGCCGGGACCGGAAGAGGAGGCTCATGGCGTCGCGATCAACTCCCACTGCCCGCCAGCAACGTCTCGGAGCTGAGCTGCGCAAACTGCGAGAGAAGGCGGGCATGACAGCCCGCGAGGCGGGCGCGCTGCTGGGCGGCAACCAGGCGCGGATCAGCAACATCGAAACGGGCCGCGCTGCCGTCAGCGCGACGATGGTCCGCACCCTCGCCTGCAACTACGACTGCCCGGACGAAGCACTCGTGGACGCGCTCGCCGGTATGACGGGCGAGCGGAAACGTGGCTGGTGGGAGGAGTACCGGGGAATTCTGCCGCCGGGGCTGCTCGACCTGGCGGAGCTTGAGCATCACGCCACAGCGCTAAGCATCGGCCACACCGTGCACATCCCGGGCCTGCTGCAAACGATCGACCACGCACGGACGGTCTTCCAGCAAGGCGTACCTGCCCTACCGCCCCCGGAGATTGAGCACCGGCTCTCCCATCGCATCAAGCGACAGGCGGTGTTGTACCGCGACGAACCACCGATGTTCACCGCCGTATTGCACGAAGCGGCCGTCAGGATGCAATTCGGCGGCCCAGCGACTGCACGGGCTCAGCTCCAACACATCCTCGACATGACCGAACGTGACCACATCAGCGTGGTCGTCATCCCCTTCGCGTCCGGCGCATTCCCTGGCTCCGGCCAGTCCGTTTGTTACGCGACTGGCCCGGTTCCTCAACTCGATACGGTCCAACTTGACCAGTCTCACGGGTCCGTACTTCTCGACGCGGAAGCACAATTGACTAAGTACCGCACACTCCTGGACCGGATGGAGGCGGCTGCCCTCAAGGCAGACGCATCCCGCGACTTCATCCATAGCATCGCTCACAGCTTATGAAAGGCAGAAACCTTGTCCACGTTGGCCTGGCGGATGTCCTCCTACTGCGCAGAGGGAAACAGCTGCCTCAACATCGCCGCCGCTTCCGACGGCGCCCTCCATCTCCGCGAGAGCGAAGCGCCGGAAGCCACTCTCACGACCACAACCAGCTCTCTACGCGCCTTCATACGCGCCACCAAGTCGGGTCACTTCGACCACTTCGCCAGCTAATCCACTTCGGCAAAGGAAGGCGACCATGACCACCCTGGCCTGGCGAAAATCGTCCTACTGCGGCGAAGGCAACAGCTGCCTCAACCTCGCCGCTACCCCCAACGGCACCATCCACCTCCGCGAAAGCGAAACCCCGGAAACCACCCTCACCACCACAACCGGCCCCCTCCACGCCTTCATACGTGCCGCGAAAACAGGACACCTCGACCACCTCACCAGCTGACCCGCTGCCCGTTAGGGCCTGTCGTCGAGCGGCGCTCACACCTGGTCACCCAAGCTGAGCTGTTCCGACCTGGCCACCAGGCGGGACAGTTCGACGCGCGAGCGCACCCCGAGCAGGGCGAAGACGTTGCGCAGGTGGTGGTCGACGGTGCGGGGGCTTACGGACAGGTGCCGGGCCACTTCTCGGTTGGTGGCGCCTTCCGCTACGCGGCGGGCGATCCGCAGCTGCTGCGGGGTCAGTTGTGCCAGGCGTCCTGGAGGCTCGGGGGCGCCGGCTTCGCCGGTGGCGCGCAGCTCGGCTCGGGCCTGCTCGGCCCAGGCTCGGGCGCCGCACCGTTCGAAGGAGATCAGGGCGTCACGCAGGCTGCCCCTGGCTTCGCCGGGGCGGCGTCTGCGGCGTAACCACTTGCCGTACAGGAGCTGCGTACGGGCGCTCTCGAAGTCGCCGCCCACCAGCTCGTGGCGGGCGAGCGCGACGGTGTAGAGCGCGTCGCTGTCCTCGGGGGCGGCGAGCAACGCGTGGCAGCGGGCCAGTTGGGCGGGGGCCTGCGGGTCGGCTCCCTGTGCCGCCCAGTCGGCGAATTCCTCGACACCGGCGTGGGACGACTCTCCCTCGCCGACGAGGACGGCGGCCTCCACGAAGCAGGGCACGGCGAGCATGCGTACGGCGAAGTGGCCACGACGCGGCCCCGGCCGCACCACAGGGCCGAGCCGCGCGGTCGCCTCGGCCGCGCGGCCACGGCTCAGGTCGGCGCGGGCCAGCGCCCATTGGACCAGGGTCGCGGCCTGCGCGAGCCCGTGCCGGTCGGCGGTGCGCGCGGCGGCGGACGCGTGCGCGGCGACGGCGTCGTCCTCGCCCTCGACGGACGCCACCAGCGCGAGGATCGCGTGCTGGTGCGCGGCGATGTTGCGCTGCCCGGTGCGGCGCGCGGCGCGCAGCCCTTCCTCTGCGTGCCCTCGGGCACGCGCGTGCCGCCCGGATCGCAGTTCGGCGTAGGCCAGGTATTCGAGGGCCTGTGGTACGTGGATGTCCATGCCCTGTGCCCGTGCGGCGGCGAGGGCTCGGGCGTTGATGCGGGATGCCGCCGCGAGGTCCCCCACGACGAGGGCCGCGGCCCCGGCCCGCAGCAGCCGTGCGGGCTCGTTCGCCCGCTGTTCCTGGGCGATGACCCTGCGCAGCCCGCTGCTCGCGGCTCCGAGCCGCCCGCGCATGACGAGCGACATGGCGGCGCGGTACTCCTCAGCCGACGGGTCGGCGGCGTTCGCCACCGCCGGGGGCGGGGCGGCACCAGGAGCGGGCCGGGCGGCAGCCGGGGGCCGTGCGGGCTCCGGCGGCGTGCCCAGGGCCGCGAGGTACGCCGCGGCGTCTCCCATGTCCCACGCCGCCGCCATGGCGCGGAGCCGGGCCTCGCGGGCGCGGGGCGGGTCGTGCGGGGTGAGGAGTTCCGCCGCGAGCAGGAGTGCCTCGCGGGCATCGGCGACGGGGCTGTCCTCCAGCGCCAGGAGTCCTCGGACGAGTTCGGCGGCGCCGCGTACCTCGGCCTCTGCGGACTCCGACCGGGCGGTGCTGAGGAGTTCATGGGCTTGTGCGGGCAGGCCCGCGAGGCGGGAGTGATCCGCGGCGGCGATGCGGTGCAGGGCGCGGTCCCGCGCGGCTTCGGTGAGGTCGGCGGCTGCGGCGAGGGCCGCCGCACGCTCCGCGTGGGACGGCGCCGTTCCCGGCGCGTCCGCCGCGGCGGCCAGCGCGGCGGCGAGGGCGGGGTCGGGCCCCTCGGCCGACAGCGCACGGTGCAGCCCGCGCAGCAGTGGTGGCGTACGACCGTCGTCCAGGGCCGAGGCGAGGAGCCGATGCGCGGCGCGGCGGCGGGCGGGCGGGGCGCCGGTGTAGAGGGCCCGCCGCAGGCCAGGGGGGGCGAAGTGGATGCGGTCGCCCGCGCGGTGCACCATTCCGGCCGCCTCCGCCGGACGGAGGGACTCGGCATCGAGGCCGGCCGCTTCGGCGGCGCGCAGGACGAGATCCACGTCGGCGCCCGTCCCGTCCGGCACCGGCTCGTGGGCCGCGGCCGCGAGCAGGAGAACCTCGCGCGTGTGCGGAGGCAGTTCGTTCCCGTCGACGGCGCCGTCGTACGGCGGCACCGCACCGTCGTACAGCGGGCGGGGCAGCGGGGCCCGCCCCGTCAGTTGGGCGGTGGTCAGGTGGGCGACGAGGGCGTGGAGCAGGCCGGGGTTGCCGTTCGCGGCCTGGAGGAGCTCGTCTCGTACAGCGGTGTCCGCGCGGCCGCGGCTGAGGTCGTCGAAGAGCGCGGCGGCCTCGGGCGGTGCGAGCGGGCCCAGGCGCAGGACGGGCAGCGCGGCCAGGTGCGGATCACCGGCCCGGTGAGCGGCGACGGAGAGCAGCAGACCGATGGGGTGCTGCCCGCCGGGTCGGCGGGCGGCGTACCCCAGGGCGGCGCGGGAGGGGGCGTCCCAGAGATGGGCGTCGTCCACGCAGATCAGCAGCGGCCGCCCGGCGGCGAAGGCGCGCACCATGCCGAGCAGGGCGCCGGGTCCCTCCGGCATCGCGATAGTGCCCGACGCGCCGTTCCCCTCGGCCCTGTGCCGCCCCGCCTCATGTGCGCCGGAACCGCCGTTCCCCTCGGCCCTGGGCCGCCCCGGCTCTTGTGTACCGGGCACACCGTGGCCGCCCGCCGCACGAAGGGTCGTTCCCGTACACCACAGGGCGTGCACTCCGCTGTACGGGATCAGGCTCTCGGCGGGGACGGCGCGCGTGCTCAGGACCGTGCCCTCCCCGAAGGCGCGGGCGGCGTGGGCGAGCAGGGCGGTGCGGCCGAGTCCGGGCGCCGCCGCCAGGACCAGCGCTCCGCCCCGCCCATCGCGGACGCCGGCCAACAAGGCGTGGATGGCGCGCAGTTCCGCACTCCGGCCGGATATCCGGAGTGGGCCCTTCATCGTCATCATTCCGGCCACGGCCATGACGTTACTTGTGCGTAAAACTTCGCGGAAGCCCCCGCGTAGGCGCGGCCTGATGGCGGCCGCGGGAGCGGTCGCCATCAGGGCGGAGGGCGGCGGTCGCCATCAGGGCGAGGGCGGCGGTCGCCATCAGGGCGAGGGCGAGGGCTCAGGATGTGTGCGGGCAGTTGCCCCGGTATTCCTCGATGGTCGAGCTGGGGCGCGGCAGCGGGCAGAGGAACTGCTCGTAGCGCGTGTCGTTGTCGATGAACCGTTTGAGCCACGACACGCTGTACTTCGCGATCGTGGTGTTCGAGGTGTTCGGCGTGAAGTGGCTCGCGCCGTTCAGCTCCAGATACGCCTTGTCGAGAGAGCCGGGCAGACTCTCGTAGAAGGGCTCCGAGTGCGAGGAGACCGGGGCGACCGTGTCACCGTCCGCGCCGACGACCAGGGTGGGCGTCCGCAGCTCGGGCCAGGTCTTGTCGAGGTTCCATCCTGTCAGCGGTATCGCCGCCTGGAGTCCGGGGCGGCTCTTGGCGGCTTCGAGTGAGCCGCCGCCGCCCATGGAGTGGCCCATGACGCCGAGCCGGCTGCCGTCGACCCGCTCACGCACGGAGCTGCGCTGCGCCAAGTAATCCAGAGCGGACAGGAGTTGCGCGCCACGGCTGGCGGGCTGGTCGAGTGTGGTGTTGGTGTCGATGGTGAAGACGACGAAGCCCTGTGAGGCGAGCCGCGGGCCCAGCCAGGATATGGACGACTGGCTGGCGGTGTATCCGGGGGATATCGCGACGGCTCCAAACCTGCCGTCGCTGGTGGCCGTCGGGTAGTAGATGGTGCCGCCGCCGAAGCCGGTGACGCTCAGGGACGACACCCGGGTTTCGGAGACCGCGTAGTGGCCGCGTGCGGCCTCGATGCTCGACACGGTGGGCTCCGGGCCCCGTTCGTACGGATTCTCCGCGGCACTCGCGCTGCCGGGCTGCCCGGCTATCAGGCCGCCCCCGGACAGGAGGGCGGCACACGCCGTCCCCAGGAGGCGGGTCCGGAAGCGGTGCGGTCCGCGGGCGGCTGGTGGGGGGGTGCCGGTCTCGTTTCTCCGCTGCTGCACGACGGTTGATTCCTCTCGGGAGGGGCAAGGGAACCCCGCCGCCGGGAGGCACGGACCGGCGGCTCACTGACGCTGTGAGCCGCCGGCGTGCGGCCGGCGCGGCGGAACCCGCCTCGGTTGCTGGCAGCGGCAACTGTCCGGGCACACCGGCCCCGGGCGCATCGGCGAAATCACCGGCCTTCCTACAGGGACAGCACCCCGCTGATGTCGGCGGCCAAGTGCCTGGCCACGGCCTGGGGCTGGTCGCGGAGGTACATGTGGCCGCCCTCGTACCAGCGGGTGCTGAGGGTCGCTCCGCAGTGCTGCCAGCCGTCGGTGAACTCGGTGGTCATGAGCGCGTCGCGGGTCGCGGCGAAGAGTGAGACCGGGCAGTCGAGCGGCGGACCCGGGGTGTAGCGGTAGGACGCCAGCACCCGGCTGTCGCGGGCGAACATCCGGATGGCGAGCCGGTACAGGTCCGGGGTTTCCTTGAGTTCGCCGAAAAACAGGCTCCAGGTGCGGTCGGGCCGCATGCTGCGGCGGACGTTGCGCCATGCGTGCTGGGGGGCGGGGGAGGCGGACACGCCCAGCCAGACTGGCCCGCGCTCCCCTGCCGCCCGGAGCGATCGTGCGGTCTCGAATCCGGCGATTCCCCCTGAGCTGTGGCCGAAGAAGGCGATCGGCCGGGACGTCGCCGCCGCCGTGATGCTCTTGGTCGCCGCCTCGATCAGCTCGGTGCATGTCCTGGGCCGGCGTTCCCCGGACCGTTCCTCGATGCCTGGCGCCTGAATGGCCACCGGGTCGATGAAGTCGGGGAGTTCGGCGGCGAGCCGGTGGTAGAACGACGCCCCGTGCGCGGGAACGGGGAACAGGTACAGGCGGACCCGGGCACGTGGCCTGGCCTGGAGGCGGACGAGCCAGGGATCACCACCGACGAGCGTGGGCCCTTGCATGGATTGTGTGCTCATCACACGACACCTCGGGACAATTGGGGCGTTTGGGGAACGTGACGATCCTGCCTCACCGTCCGCGAATTCCCGCGACACCACACGTACGGCCGTCAACACGTCAACGCGTCGACGCGGGGTCCCACGGCAGAGTGCGTCGCGAGCGCGGAGCGTTTCATTTCGCCCCGAAAGTCGCTATATGTGGCACATTGCGCTATCAGCCGATATCCCCACCTGCCGGACACTCCGCATACATACCGAAGGCCCCCTCTTGTCAGTGTTGATCACTGGAGGTGCCGGTTTCCTCGGCCTCCATCTCATTCCGGAGCTGCTGCGGACCCATCCGCAGGTCACCCTCCTCGCCCGCCGCGGCTCCCCGCCTGCCGTCGAGCGCGTTGTCAGGTTCTACCAGTACCAGGGCGCCTCGGCCCGGGACCTTCAGGAGCTGCCCGATCGGCTGCGCGTGGTCACCGGCGATGTCACCGCCCCACGGCTGGGGTTGGACGAGGCGGCCTTTCGTGAGCTCGCCGACGATCTCGATGTGATCTGGCACTGCGCCGCCGACATCTCCTTCGCCTCCAAGGACCGGGCGGTTCTGGCGCGCAACATCGCCGGAGTCCGCCACATCCTCGACCTGGCCGACGCCGGTGGCCGCGAGCCGCTGCTGTGCCACGCGAGCAGCATCGCCGTCGCCGGGGCCCGGCCGCACGGTGTGGTCGGCGAGGACGAGCTGGACGCCTCGTACGGCTTCAACTCCCCCTATGAGGAGTCGAAATACGAGGGCGAGCTGCTGGTCCGTAAGTGGGCGGCGAGCAGCGGGCGCCCCGTCGCCGTCTTCCGGCTGGGGGCCCTGGTCACCGACGCGGCGCCCTACCCCGGGCGCCCACAGCACCCGCTGGCGGCCGCCGTTAAGGCGTTCCGCAGCGTCTGGCGCTCCTACCCGGAGCTGATCGCCCCCGGGGGCCATGGCCACATGCCGGGGGTCCACCCGGACGACGTCCTTCCGCTGGTGCGGGTGGAGTGGGCCGCCTACGCGATGGTGGAGGCCGTCTCGCGGGCCACGTTGACGGGGGTGCACACGTACCACGTGGTGCACCCGCGCGGCACCCCGGCGAGCACCGTGCTGACCGCCCAGGCAAAGAGCCTGGGGCTGCGCCTGACCATGTCGCCCGAGCCGCCCCGGCTGCTGTCGGAGGCCGAGCGGGCCGCGCGTGAACTGCTCGGCGGATTCGCCGACCTGCTGACCAGCCGTACGTACGACACCAGTGGGCTTGCCGCGCTCGGGCTGTCCGCCCCCGCTGACACCGAGATCGACGAGTCCTACCTGCTGTCGGCCTTGCGCTGACCCGGCCGCGCCCGCCGGCCCACCCGCGCGAGCCGACCCGCGCGGGTTCGAGCGCGGGCCCCCACCCGCGGCCTCCCCCGCGCCGTTCCCCTGCCCCCCGCCCCCACGCACAGAAACGGACCCCCATGAACGACCACCACCCGGGCCCCGTCGAGAACGCCGTCGCCGTCGTCGGCCTCGCCATGCGTCTTCCCGGCGGCATCACCAGCGCGGACGGCCTGTGGTCCGCCCTCTGTGACGGCCGCGACCTGATCACCGAGGTTCCCGAGGACCGGTTCGACAAGGAACGCTGGGTCGATCCCAACCCGCGTCGGCCCGGCAAGAGCTACACCGCCGCCGGTGGCTTCCTGGACGACATCGGCGGCTTCGACGCCGACTACTTCGGCGTCTCGCCGCGCGAGGCCAACCGCATGGACCCCCAGCAGCGCCTGCTGCTGGAGCTGGCGGTCGAGGTGCTGGACGACGCCGGGATCGACCCGGCGGCTCTGGCCGGAACCGACACGCGGGTGTCCGTCGGGGCGTCCATGCAGTCGTACGCCTATCTGCAAGGGCTTGACCCCCGTGCCCAGGGGGTCCACACCATGTCCGGCGGGGCGATGTCGATCGTCGCGAACCGGCTGTCGTACTTCCTCGACCTGCGCGGGCCCAGCACGGTGGTGGACACCGCCTGCTCCTCGGGGCTGGTCGCCCTGCACCAGGCGTACGAGGCGGTCCGCGACGGGAAGAGCGAGCTGGCCCTGGCCGGTGCGGTGCACGCGCTGCTCAGCCCGCTGGAGTACGTGGGCTTCTCGAAGGCGTCGATGCTCTCCCCGACGGGCCGCTGCCGCACCTTCTCCGAGGAGGCCGACGGCTATGTACGGGCCGAGGGCGGTGGTCTCGTCGTCCTCAAGCCGCTGGCGCGGGCGCTCGCCGACGGCGACCGGGTCCACGCGGTCATCCTGGGCGGCGGCGTCAACACCGACGGCCGCACCTCGGGCATCGCCCTGCCCAGCCAGCGGGCTCAGGAGACGCTGCTGCGCGAGGTCTACGAGCGCATCTCGGTCTCCCCGCGCGAGCTGGGCTACCTGGAGTGCCACGGCACCGGTACCCCCGTGGGCGACCCCATCGAGTGCGAGGCCATCGGCAAGGCCCTCGGCATGGCCCGCGACGAGGGCCCGGGGCTGCCCGTGGGGTCGGTGAAGTCCAACGTCGGGCACCTGGAGCCCGCCTCGGGCATCGCGGGGCTGATGAAGGCGCTGCTGGTGCTGCGTCACCGGCAGATCCCGCCGACGCTCCACAGCCAGCCGCTCAACCCGGCCATCGACTTCGAGAACTGGCGTCTGGAGCCGGTCACTTCGACGCGCCCGCTCGACGGGGACGGCGGTCGCGCCGTGGTCGGCGTGAACTCCTTCGGCTTCGGCGGCGTCAACGCCCACATCGTCCTGGGCTCGTCCCCGGTCGCCGACGCCGCGTCCCCGGTGCCAGGGCCGGGACGCGAGCTGCCCGTCCTGGTCTCCGCCCACAACGGACCGGCGCTGCGGGAGGCGGCACGCCGGATGGCCGACCGGCTGGAGGAGAGCAAGGAGGAGGAGTTCTACGACCTGGCGTGGACCGCGTGCCGCCGGGTCGGGCAGCGCCCGGAGCGTGCCGCCGTGCTGGCCGCCACCCCGGCCGAGGCGGCCCGGCGGCTGCGCGACCTGGCCGGCGACGAGGCCGGTTCGGCCGCCACGCCGGGCACCGAGCGCGGCAAGGTGGCGTTCGTCTTCAGCGGCAACGGCTCCCAGTGGGCCGGAATGGGCGCCGAACTGCTGTATGAGGAGCCGGTGTTCCGCGCCGCCGTCGAGGAGGCCGACCAGGTCCTGCGGCCCGGTCTTGGCTGGTCCGTCGCCGAGCGGCTGGCCGAGGAGCCGCAGGACTGGCATGTGGAGCGCACCGAGGTGGCCCAGCCGCTGCTGTTCGCCGTGCAGGTCGGCGTCGTCGCGGCGCTGCGGGCACGCGGCATCCGCCCGGCGGCGGTGGCCGGGCACAGCGTCGGGGAGATCGCGGCGGCGTGGGCGGCCGGAATCCTGGACCTTGCCACAGCGGCCGCCGTCGTCGTCGAACGCAGCCGCGCCCAGGCCGCCACGCGCGGCACGGGGCGGATGGCGGCCGTCGGCCTGTCGGCGGCACGGGCCCGGACGGTGCTCGCCCCCTACGCGGGGCGGCTGGAACTGGCCGCCGTCAACAGCGCCCGTGACGTGACCGTCAGCGGCGATGCCGACGCCCTCGTCGACCTGGGCCGTGAACTGGCGGACCAGGACGTGTTCTTCCGCGAGCTGGAACTGGACTACGCCTTCCACAGCCGCCTCATGGACCCCGTACGGGAACCACTGCTGCGCGGACTGCGGGACATCAAGCCCTCCCGTGCGGCCGTCCCCTTCGCTTCCACCGTCTCCGGCGCCGTGCTGACCGGCACCGAACTGGACGAGGACTACTGGTGGCGCAACGTCCGCGAACCGGTGCTGTTCGGGGAGGCCGTCGAGCGGCTGACGGACGCCGGATGCGACATCTTCCTCGACGTCGGCCCGCACCCGGTGCTGCGCGGCTACCTGCGGCGGCTGACGGCCGACGCCGAGACGCCCACCGCCGTGGTGCCGACACTCAGCCGCGAAAGCGGCGGGCAGGAGGCGCTGTGCGCCTCCGCCGCCCAGCTGCTCGCCGCCGGTGCGCAGGCCGACTGGGACGGCTACTTCCCCGTCGCCGGGCGGGTCGCCTCCCTCCCCGCGTACCCCTGGCAGCGTGAACGGCACTGGATCGGCGGTCCCTACCTGTGGAACGGTGGCTGCGGCGACGGCACGAACGACCACCCGCTGCTCGGGGAGCGCGCCGTACTCGCCGACCCCGCCTGGCACGGTGAGGTCGAACCGGCCCGCATCCCCTGGCTGGCCGACCACGAGGTCGGCGACGCCGTGGTCATGCCCGCCACCGCGTACGTCGAGATGGGGCTGGCCGCCGGGCACCGGGTCTTCGACACCGCCGTCGAGATCACCCACCTGGACATCCCGCGCGTCATGGTCCTGCCGTGGGACGACGACGCGATGCACGTCTGGACGCAGACCTCGCTGTCGGAGGAGACCGGCACCCTGCGCGTCGCCAGCCGCACCGGCACCGACGGGCCCTGGCACACCCACGCACGCGGCCAGGTCCGGCGCCTGCACGCCGCCCAGCCGGAACCGCTCAGCGGGCCAGATGCCTTCCCGGCTGCGCGGCGGCTGACCGGCGCCGACCACCAGGCCCTCATCGGCCGGTCCGGGCTGTCCTACGGCCCCGCCTTCCAGGCGCTGCGCGAACTCCACATCGGCGACGGCGAGGTGCTGGCCGA
Source organism: Streptomyces sp. A01 (assembly GCF_059026195.1). Lineage (NCBI taxonomy): Bacteria > Bacillati > Actinomycetota > Actinomycetes > Kitasatosporales > Streptomycetaceae > Streptomyces > Streptomyces sp. A01. Next base: position 57,230 of record NZ_JBWLKN010000029.1, read on the forward strand.
GTACGCGGCCCGCGCCCCGCAAACCGGCTACCGGGCCCACCCCGCACTGCTCGACGGCGCCCTGCAGGCCGGGGCCCACCTGCTGAGCGTCGACCGGGAAGGCGTGGCGTTCCTGCCCGCTTCCATCGAGTCCGTACGCGCCTGGCGCCCGATGCCGCCGACCGGCCTGGTCCACGTACGGCTGCGGACGGCGGACAGCCGCGAAGCGGTCTTCGACACCACCGTCAGCGACCTGGACGGAACGGTCGCGCTGACCCTCGAAGGCTGCCGCCTGCGCCGCTTCGAGACGGCGCCGCCGAAGCCGGTGCGGCACTTCGTCACCGAGATGCGCGCCGCGCCGCGTGCGAACGACCCCGCCGTCCCCGCCCCGCTGCCCCTCCCGGCCGACATCGCCGCCGCCTGCGCCGACGAGGTCGCCCGGTACACCGCCGAGTGGCACACCCGGGAGTCCCGGCCCGCGACGCTGCGGAAGGTCACCGCCCACTTCGCGGCCGCCGCGGTCGCCACCCTGCTCCCCGACCGCGCGGCGCCGTTCAGCGTCGGTGACCTGATCGCCGCCGGTGTACGGCCCTTCTACCGCCGCCTGGTCGAGCTGCTGCTCCAGATGGCCGAGAGAGAGGGCCTGGTGGAGACGGTCAGGACCGGCGGCGAGGAGAGCGCGGACGACGCGGCTCCGCGCTGGCGCCCGATCCGGCCGGCCGCGCCGGAGGAGCACTACCGCTACTTCCTCGGGCGGTACAACGCCGAGTCCGGCTGGGCGTCCCTGCTCGGCAGCCTGGGGAGTCGGCTCGGCGACCTGCTCACCGGCCGTCAGAACCCGTTGGACATCCTGTTCTCCGAGGCCAACCGGCATCTGGTCGAGCGGTTCTACGACAACTCGACCATGACGTGGCTCATCAACCGGGCGGCCCGCTCCGCCGTCACCGTGATGGCGGAGCAGTGGCCGGGGGACCGGCCGCTGCGCGTCCTGGAGATCGGCGCGGGGACCGGCGGCGCCACCACCTTCCTGCTCCCCGCCCTGCCGAGCGACCGCACCCACTACGTCTTCACCGACGTCTCCGCCTCGTTCTTCCCGCGCGCCCAGGCCCGCTTCGCCGACTACGACTTCGTGGACTACCGCACGCTGGACCTGAACGAGTCCCCCCAGGCCCAGGGGTTCCCGGCGGGCGGATACGACCTGGTCGTCGCCTCCAACTCGCTGCACGCCACCGGCGACCTGCGCCGCTCCCTCCGGCACGTCCACGACCTCCTCGCCGAAGGCGGGCAGCTGCTCGCCGTGGAAACCCACGACCCCTCCGTGCTCGCGCTGCTGTTCGGCCTCGTCGACGGGTTCTGGACACACACCGACACCGGCCTGCGCCCGGCCGGTCCTCTGCTGGACGCCACCGAGTGGCCCCGCGTGCTGGCCGACAGCGGCCTGAGCGACACGGTCACGGTGGGCAGCGAGGCCGACGACGACTACAGCCTGGCCTCGGTCATCCTGGCGCGGCGCGCCGACCCGGTCTCCTCACCAGCGGTGCCGTCCCCCGCTCAGGCACCGGAGTCCGCGGTCACCGAGCCACCGGCCGTCCGCTGGATCGTGGCCGCCGAGCCCTCCCGCGCCGAGCGTGCCGCCGCGCTGGCCGCCGCCCTGAAGGCCGCGGGCCAGGGCGAGGCGCACCGGCTGGAACTGAGCGAGGACCCCGCCGAGTGGTCCGCCGCGCTCGCCGGGCACCCCGCGACGGAGACCGTCATGCTGCTCGGGGACGACAGCTCTCCCCTCCCAGGAGACGTCCAAGAGACGTTCCGGGAGGACAGCCGGGAGCCCGGCAGCCCGCCCGGCGGAGACGGCAGCTCCGGTCTCCCGGCCCAGCGCGACCCCCTCGGCCTGGTCCGCCGGGCCACCGGTCACATCGCCGCGCTGCGCGCCTTCGCCACGGCCGCGGAAACGATCCGCGAGACCACCTCGACCGGCCTGTGGCTGGTCAGCGAGCCCACCGGGGTCCTGCCCGCCCCCGAGCTCGCCGTGGCACCGGGCACCGCCGCAGCGTGGGGCGCCTCGCGCGTGCTGGCCAACGAACACCAGCGGATGACCGTACGCCGCGTCTCCGTCGACGCCGCGAGCGCCGAGGAGGCCGCGAGCCGTCTCGTACGGGAGCTCCTTGACCCGGCGGTGGACGACGAGATCGCCCTGACCAGGAACGGGCGCTTCGTCCCCCGCGTGTGCGAGACCACCGCCACAGCCCCCGCACCACCGGCCCCCGGCAGCTCCCTCCCCGCCTGCGCCCTGACGGTGCCCAACCCGGGCCGGGGCTACCGGCTCGCCTGGAACCCCGTCCAGCCCGCGCCACCGGCAGCGGGCGAGGTGGCCATCGAGGTACGGGCAGTCGGCCTGAACTACCGCGACGTGATGCAGGCACTCGGCCACGTCCCGCCGCCCCCCGCCGCGGGCGGCACGGCGGCGCGGGGCGCGGCGGACGACGCCATGCCGCTGGGCCTGGAATGCGTCGGCGTGGTCACCGAGGTCGGCTCAGGGGTGACCAGCCTCGACCCCGGAGACCGGGTCTTCGCCTTCACCCCGGGAGCCCTGCGCTCCCATCTGACCGTCCCGGCACAGCTGGCCGCGCGGCTGCCCGACAACCTGTCGTTCACCGAAGCGGCCACCATGCCCGTGGTCTTCCTCACCGTGCACCACAGCCTCCACAACCTCGCCAAGCTCGCCCCCGGCGAGACGCTTCTGCTGCACGGCGCGGCGGGCGGCGTCGGCCTCGCCGCGCTCCAGTTCGCGCAGGCACGCGGGGCACGAGTCATCGCGACCGCCGGGACGGAGACCAAGCGCGACCTGCTGCGGCTGTCCGGCGCCGAGCATGTCCTGAACTCCCGCACCCTCGACTTCGCCGACCAGGTCAAGGAGATCACCGGCGGTCGCGGCGTCGATGTCGTGCTCAACTCGCTGGCCGGTGAGGCACTGACGCGCAGCTTCGAAGTCCTCGCACCGGGCGGCCGCTTCGTCGAACTGGGCAAGCGCGACCTGTTCGCGAACAACCGCCTGCCGATGCGCCCGTTCCTGGACAACACCTGTTTCTACGGGGTCGACGCGGGCCTGCTGATGCTGGAGGACCCGCAAACCACGGCCACGTTGTTCGAGCAGGTCGGCGAGCGCGTCAGGAACGGCACGTACCGGCCGATCCTCCACGACGTGTACGCCGCCGCCCAGACCGAGGAGGCGTTCACCGCGCTGCAGCACTCCCGCCACATCGGCAAGGTCGTGCTGTCCTTCGACGAACCGCCCCACGTCGAGGCCCCGCCGAGCCCGCTCCGGCTGGACGCCGACGCCACCTATCTGATCGCCGGTGGGCTCAGCGGGCTCGGGGCGGCCACCGCCCGCTGGCTCGCCGAGGGCGGCGCCCGGCACCTGGCGCTGACCGGCCGCCGGGGCGCGGACTCCCCCGAAGCGCCGGAACTCATCGAGGAGTTGCAGGGCCGAGGCGTCAGCGTCACCGCCCACGCCGCCGACGTCACCGACCTCGACACGATGCGGACTCTCCTCGACGGCATCGACGCGGGCCCGCACCCGCTGCGCGGACTCGTGCACGCGGCCATGGCACTGGAGGACGGCCCGCTGCGCGAACTCACCGGCGAACGCGTCGAGAAGGCCCTCACCCCCAAGATGGGCGGGGCCCTCGTCCTCGACACCCTCACCCGGGACCGGCGGCTGGACTTCTTCGTCCTCTATTCGTCGGTCTCCGCCCTGGTCGGCAACCAGCACCAGGCGAACTACGCCGCGGGCAACCTCGCCCTCGAAGCGATCGCCAGGGACCGCAGGCAGGCCGGGCTGCCCGCCCTCGCGGTCGGCTGGGGCGCCATCGGCGACACCGGATACGTCGCCCGTTCCGGCTTGGCCGAGACCCTGCGCCGCAAGGGGCTGCCCTCCATGACGGCCGGGGAGGCGTGCGAGGACCTTGGCCGTCTCGTGTCCCTGGAACGTGACGTCATCGTCGCCATGCGCGTCACCGACAGAGACTGGGAGCAGGTGGGCCGCGTCGCCGCACCGTCGATCCATGTGCCCCGGTTCACCGCCCATATCCTGCCCGCCCGCAGCACCGAGGTCGATGAGGAGCTGGAGCAGCTGCGCCGGGCCATGGCCGAGGCGTCACCGAAGGAGGCGGCGGCGCTCCTCACCCCGGTCCTGGTCCGCATGGTCGCCGAGGTCCTTCAGACCACACCGGACCGCATCGACCCGAACCGGCCGCTGCACCAGCTCGGCATGGACTCCCTGATGGGCGCCGAACTCATGATGACCATGCGCAAGCAGCTCGACTGCGAGATCCCCGCCGTCGAGGTCGCCAGCAGCGGCAACATCGCCGGTCTCGCGGCGCGGGCCGCGCACCGCATCGCCCGCCAGGACAGCGAGAGCGCCGGGTAACCCGGTAACCCCCGGCCCCCGCGCCGAGCCGGGCGCCGGGCGGACAGGACCACCCCACCTGTCCCCCGGCGCCCGGCTGCCCGGGCGAGGGCGGGCCGGTCCGGGCCGGGCGGGCCCGGACCGGACAGCCCGGAGACCACCGGCGCGCGCCGCTACGACACGCGCCCGCCGGTCAGCCGGTCAACCCGCCAGCCGGTCAGCCGGTCAGCCACCGGAAAGACCACCTCCCCGTTGGCCTTCCCCGTGACGACGTCGGCGTAGGCGCGGGCGACCACGCTCACCGGTGTCCCTTCCACGTCGTCCATGCCCAGCTTCCGCAGGGTCTCGGCCACCCACCCCGGGCTGATCGCGTTGATCCGCAAGCCACGCGGCATCTCGATGGTGGCGGCCCGTACGAACGCGTCGAGCCCGGCGTTGACCAGGACGCCGAACGCGCCGCCGGGCGTGGGCTTTTCGAAGGTCCCGCTGGTGAGCGTGATGGACCCGCCGTCCCGCAGCCGCGTCAGGGCCCGGCGGGCCAGCCGGACCTGGCCGAGGAGCTTGCTGTCCAGGCCATAGGTGAAGTCGTCGTCCGAGGGCGAATCCAGCGGTGTGAGGCGCCCGCTGCCCGCGCAGCAGATGATCGCGTCCACCTCGCCGACCGTATCGAACAGGGCGTCCACAGAAGCCGGTTCCTCCAGGTCGACGCGCACGGCGCCGCCGCGTGAGGCCCGTATGACCTCGTGCTCCTTGTCCAGCGCTGCGGCGACCGCGCTGCCGATGACGCCCGTCGCGCCGACCACAATGATCCTCATGGTGTGCGGTGTTCTCTCTGTAGGGTGCCGGTCAGAAGGGGATGCGGCGTACCGTACGCGCGCGGTTGAGCCATCCAGCGGCCCCGGATCACCGCTCCGGCTCCGGCTTCGGCTCCGCCGCCACCAGACCGTGCTCGGCGGCGATGGCCTCGATGTCGGCCGGGGTGCCGGTCATGATCGTCCGGACGTGCTCGGTGATCAGCTCGACGGGCCAGTCCCACCAGGCGGCGCGCAGCAGCCGGTCGACGTCGGCATCGTCGTAGCGCCGCTTGACGGTCCGGGCCGGGTTGCCGCCCACGACGGTGTACGGCGGCACGTCGGCGGTGACGACGGCTCCCGTCGCGATGATCGCGCCGTCGCCGATCGTCACCCCCGGCATGACCGTGACCCCCCGCCCGAACCACACGTCGTGCCCGACGACGGTGTCCCCACGCGTGGCCATGCCGCTGAGGATGTCGCCGGTGCGCTCGGCCCACGCCCCGCCGAAGATCGTGAACGGGAAGGTCGAGACGCCCATGGCCGGGTGGTTGGCCCCCGCCATGACGAACGTGGTGTTGGTGGCGATGGCACAGTACTTCCCGATCACGAGCCGCTCGGGCCCGTACGCGTACAGCACGTTGCGCTGCTCGAACAGGTGGGCCGCGTCGGGGTCGTCGTAGTACGTGAAGTCCCCCACCTCGATCCGTGGATCTTTGACGAGGGGCTTCAGCAGCACCACCCGGTGGTGCTCGGGCAGCGGATGCAGAACGGTGGGGTCGGGGATTACGGAAGTCATGGCGCCTCTCCTCTCACGCGTGCGGTCGCCCCGGGCACGGGCCGGGATGGCGCACGGGGCGGGGCACCCGCGAACCGGTGTGCCCGGTGAGCCCGGTGCCGGGCACAGCGGCTCACCCTAGATCGCCTCGCGCCGCCACGTGATTCTTTTTCGGTCCGGCGAACTGGGCGGCGGCCCCCGGGGAACCAGCCCCGGCACAGCAGCGAAGGACTGTGCCCCACCAGGGGCGCGAGGAACGACGCGACCAGCCACAACACACCCGCACTCGCACCCGCACGTCCGACCGACACAATCCGCTGGCGACGGACGAGGCCGGATCACGCGCCCAAGCAGCATGCGCCCCACCAGGGGCGCGGGGAACTGCGCGACCAGCCACAACACACCCGCACTCCCCAACACACAGGCAGAGGCACCTCCAGCACGATCCGCCGGACGACGGCTAGCCGCTCGCCGCGCAGACCGTGTCGCGGGCCGGGCGCTTGCCCGTGACCAGGAAGTCGGTGACCGTCCGGTCACCGCAGGCGTTGCCGTTGGCCACGTACGCGCCATGCCCGACGGCGTCCACCGAGACCATCCTCGCCCGGTCACCGAAGGCGCGGCGCAGCTTCACGGCCCCGCTGTGCGGTGTGGCGACGTCCCGCAGGTTCTGCACGAGCAGCACGTTCGACGGGCCGCGCGAGGTGATCCGTACCGCCGGTTCCCTCGGCTCGTACGGCCAGAAAGCGCACGGCATGACACCGGCGGGCATCCCCGCGGTGAGCGGATGCCGTGCCCGGTTCTCGGCGACCTTCCGCTCGTAGCCGGGGATCGAGCGCGGCCAGGACACGTCATTGCAGAGGGTGCCCACGGAGACGGCCATGATGTTCCGCAGCTCGTCGTCCGACGGCTTGCCCGGAGCGGGCAGCGGCCGGCCGTCGCGCGCCGCACGGATCAGCTGGGCGAGGGCCGCGAAACGGTCCTTGGAGTGCAGGCCGTCGACCAGGGAATGCCGCAGCACATTGCCGTTCAGCTCCGCCGGGTTGGCGCCGTCCCACGGAATGGGCCGTCGGTCGAGGCGGGCCGCGAGGCTGAGGATCATCGGGCGGATGGCCGCTGGCTTCTCCGCCAGCCGGTCCGGGTTGCCCGGCGCGGTCGCCCATGCGGCGAAGGCGGGCAGGCTGTCCTCGACGCCGACGGCGTAGTTGGCCAGCCAGGCGCGTGCCCCGCGCTTCGGGTCCGGGTCGTCATTGCTGTCCAGCACCCAGCGGTCGGTGCGGCCGGGGAACATCTGGGCGTACACGGAGCCCGCGTACGTCCCGTACGACAAGCCCCACGCCGACAGCTTGCGCTCGCCGAGCGCCTGGCGGACGCGGTCGATGTCCCTGGCCTCGTTCCTGGTGCTGATGTTGCGTATGAGCTCACCGCCGTCCCGGGAGCACGTCTGCGCGATGTGCCGGCCGCTGGCCACGCTGCCGGTGACGCCGCCGTCCACGTCCGGCCACGGCCGCAGCTTCGTCATGGCGAGGTCCTCGTGCGCCAGGTCACAGCTGACGGGCGTGCTGCGGCCGACGCCCCGGGGGTCGAAGCCGATGAGGTCGTACGCCTCGCGCACCGCCTTAGGCAGCTTCTTCCCCTTCGTGGTCGGGCCGTTCAGACCCGGCGAGCCTGGCCCGCCGGGGATCATCAGCAGGACGCCCCGGCGAGCCGACGGCTCCTCGCTGCGGACCCTGGAGATGGCGAGGCTGATCTGCCGGCCGCCGGGGTCGGCGTAGTCCAGGGGGACCGCGACCGTGGCGCACTCCTGCCGCGGACCCGCCGCGGCATCCGCACACTTCCCCCAGGTCAGCGGCGTGTCGGAGGCGGGTGCCTGGGCGCGGGTCCCGGCGCCGGGGGTGCCCGCCTCGGCAGCGGGGGCGGCACCGACCAGGGAGGCGGTGAGAGCGAGGGCGAGCGCCGGAACCGAACGGATGGCTGCTCTGCCGCGTGTGCTTGGCTGCGTGATTCCCATGGCCCGAGTCTCGCCGCGACCCTCTCCTGTCACCAGTGACCCACCACGACACCCGACAGGGGGTAAGGCCCCTTGCCTCAGCGCCCGACAGCCCTCACCCACGTTCCGCTACGAGCCAAATCCCGGCCGCCACCAGCCAGTTCACCACCAAGATCGCGCCAACGCGCAATATCCGCACAACCGTTGGGGCATGCCGGACGTCTTGAGAGGTACACGCGTCATAAGCGCGTATGCGCGTCATAAGCGTGTATCAGCGCGGAAAGACGTGTAATCGACGGCAATCATCTGGGGGTACGTAATGCGACGGTGGGGCACTGCAATGGCTGCGATCATGCTGGCGGGCGCCGGGCTGTCGGCGACAGCCGCGACGGCCAACGCTGCCACGCCACCCGCGGCGTCCGACGCCACCTGCAACGCGACGTGGGGCAGCGGCGGCAAGAGCAGCGAACCGACCAGCTACCAGCCGCTGGAGAACATCAGGGCCGGGCAGCACGCCTGCTTCGACCGCCTGGTCTTCGACGTACGCGGCACGGGCGACGAGCCCATCGGGTACCGCGTCGGCTACGTCAACGAGCTGCGCCAGGACGGTTCCGGTGACCTGATCAAGGTCAACGGCGGCGCCATACTTGAGGTGCGCGCGGCCGCGCCGAGCTACGACCCTTCGACGGGCCAGGCGACCTACAAGGGGCGGGCGGGGCAGCCGCTTCCCGGTGTGAACATCACCGGGTTCAAGACGTTCAAGGACGCCCGCTTCGGCAGCAGCTTCGAAGGTGACACACAGATCGGCCTCGGCGTCCGCGCCAAGCTGCCGTTCCGCGTGACGCAGACGGACAACCACCTCATCGTGGACGTCGCGCACTCCTGGACCGCGACGCGCTGACGCGGGTCACCGCGACGGCTCACGGCACCGCTCCGCGTCGCCGCTGACACGAGCCGCCGCACCGGCGAGAGTCACCGACAGGCCCCGGCCACGCCCTTCACGGCGGGCCGGGGCCACTGTCATACCCGCCACGGACCGGCGCCTCACGCCTTCCGGCAGATAAACCACTTCTCTCCATATCCGCCGATTACCAGCCTGTATCCGGCCAGTCTTTCGCCCCACCCTCCCCTGCCGCCACAGCGCATGCCAGGGTTGACCCCATGAGGCATCCACGATCAACACCCCTGCGACGGAGCACCTTTCCCGGTGCTGCCGCCACAGCGGGGCTGACCGCCGCCCCATCCCCCTCGTTCACGGCCACCACTGCCCGGGGCGCCCGCGACGGCTTTTCCCCGGCCGCCCTGACCGGCCACTACGAGGCCGAGCCTGAACGCGACGCGCCTCGGCGCCGCCTGCCGCTCCCCGACCCGCGCATCTGACGCGGAGTTCCCGGCCCAGGCAGCAACGCACCTCCCACCTCGCCCCGACCCGCCGCGCAACGAAGCGGCCGGCCGCGCCCGCACCCCCTTCCGCGCCCCCACGCGCGGCTTCACCCGGGCACGCCCACACGCCCTCGCGCTGATCACTGCGACCGCTCTGGCCACACCCTTCGCTCACAGCACGCCCCAACACGGGTCGCAGCGGTGTCTTCGGACGCTCCCGACCCACATGCCCCACAGCCCGACCACCGTCACAACGACCGAACCACATGGGGTCGCTTCACCTCACCTGCCCCATATGCCACTCACTCGACCTCCCACCCAACCGCCGTACCGCCCTCACCGCCGGTACCGCGCCGCGTACGTACGAAAGGCAAGAACATGAGACACATATCCGCGACTCCCCTGTCCCGGCGCTCCGTTCTCGGGGGTGTCACCGCGGCCGGACTGACCGCCGCCCTGGCGTCCCCCTTCGCCGCCACCGCCGACGCCGCCACCAAGGACACCCGCTTCCGCTTCGACCTCCCGCCTCCGACCGGCCCCTACCCGGTCGGCATGACAGACCTGCACCTCATCGACCACGACCGCGACGAGCAATGGACCGAGGGCCCGCGCCGCCCCCGCGAACTGATGATCAGCATCTGGTACCCGGCGCGCCGGGGCGCCGAGGGGCCGGCCACGCCCTACGGCGGTCCGCTGACAGCGACGGCCATCGAGGAGCTCGCCGTTCGCGACTTCGCGATCCCGGCCGGGTCCGTGGACTGGGCTGGCATAGGCACCCACGCCAAGACCGGCGTCCCCGTCGCCCCGAGCGCCCGCCGCAGCCCGGTCGTGCTGTACGAGCCGGGGTTCCACTCAGTGCGCAACTCCGATGTCCTCCTGGTCACCGAGCTCGCCAGCCGGGGTTACGTCGTCGTCACCGTCGACCACACCTACGAGGGCTTGGCGGTCGAGTTCCCCGGCGGACGGCTCTGCCGGCCTTCCCCGCTGCTCATGGACATGGAGCCGTTCGAGAAGCGGAACCGCACGGTGATCAACTGCCGGGTCGCCGATCTCCTCTTCGTCCTCGACCAGTTGCAGGCACTGGCGCGCGGCCGCAACCCGGACGCCGCGCGGCGCCCCCTGCCCCATGGCCTCAGGGGCGCGCTGGACATGCGACGCCTCGGGGCTTACGGGCACTCCCTCGGCCCCTCTGCTATGGCCGAAACCATGCGCCTCGACCGGCGCATCCGGGCCGGTGTCGTTCAGGACGGGCCGCTCGGCTACGACGAGTCCGACCCGCCGCCGGTCGCCTTCACCGGCCTGCGTCAGCCACTGATGATGATGGGCGGCGTGTTCAACGGCCTCCCGGTCAACCATCTGCACATGCCCTCGTGGCCGCTGTTCTGGAAGAACACGCCCGGCTTGAAGCTGGACCTGTGGTCCAAGCAGGCCGCTCACCACTCGTACACCGACTACCAGGCCGCCTTCCCCGTCCTCCACGAGCGGTTCGGCCTGCCGCAGGAGATGCTGGACCAGATCGGCACGGTCCCCCCGGCGCGTTTCATCGCGACCCGCCGCGCCTATCTGACCGCCTTCTTCGACCAGCACCTGCGCGGCCGCCATCAGCCCCTGCTCGACGGCCCGTCACCGCTCTACCCCGACGTGGAGTTCCTCGACGACTGAGGCGCGCCCCGCTGACAGCGCCCTCGCCACCGGTCCTGGCCCCGGCCCGCACGACAACGCGGGGCCGGGGCGCCCCTTCACCGGCAGCGGCCGCGCCATCACGCACGACCGCTCCACCTCACAAGAGAAGGTCACACCATGAGGCCTCCCCGATCAATCTCCCTGGCCCGGCGCGCCGTTCTCGGCGGTGCGGCGGCCACCGGCCTGACCGCTGTCCTGGCGCGTCCCGTCGGGGCCGCCACCCGCCAGAACACCACCCGGAACACCCCGTTCCGCCTCGACCTCCCGGCCCCCACCGGCCGCCACGCGGTCGGCATGACCGAACTCCACCTCATCGACCGCCACCGCGACGAGCAGTGGGCCGAAGGGCCGCCTCGCGCCCGTGAGTTGATGGTCAGCGTCTGGTATCCGGCCCGCGGGGGCGCCGAAGGCCCCACCGCGCCGTACGCCAGGCCGCGGACGGCCGGTGTGATCGACGCGTACGCGCAGCGGAGTTTCGGCCTCCCCGCCGGCGCCGTGGACTGGGCGGGCACCAGCACCCATGCCAGGACCGGTGTCCCCGTCGCCCCGGGCGCCCGGCGCAGGCCGGTGGTGCTGTACACGCCCGGCTTGCAGGCGCCGCGCGGCTCGGACACCGTGACCGTCTCCGAGCTGGCCAGCCACGGCTACGTCGTCGTCACCGTCGACCACACCTACGACGCGATGGCGGTCGAGTTCCCCGACGGTGACCTCCGTACGTCCTCACCGCTGCTCATCGACCTGCCCCCGGACCAGCGGACCAGGGCAGCCGTCGGCACGCGGGTGGCCGACCTCCGCTTCGTCCTCGACCAGTTGCGGCTCCTGGCGCGCGGCCACAACCCGGACGCCGCACGGCGCCCGCTGCCGCACGGGCTCTGTGCCGCCGTCGACATCTCACGCGTCGGCGCCTACGGGCACTCCCTCGGCCCCTCCGGCATGGCCGAGGCCATGCTCGTGGACCGCCGTATCCGGGCCGGTGTCGGCCAGGACGGGCCACTCATCTACAGCAGGACCGAGCCCGTCCAGGCGGCCGTACGGGGCCTGCGCCAGCCGTTCCTGCTGATGGGCAGCATGCTCGGCGGCCCGGAAGGGACTCCCTTCCATCACCGCTCGCCCAGCGTCATCGGACTGGCCGGCCTCTGGGAGCACTCGCCCGGCTGGAAGCGCGATCTGTGGTCGAAGGAGGCGGCCCACCAGTCGTACACCGACTTCCAGATCGTCATCCCCGTGCTCGACGAGCGGTTCGGCATCCCGGCGCGGGCGCGGGCGCAGGTCGGCACGGTGCCTCCCGAGCGTTTCACCGCGACCCGCCGCGCCTATCTGACCGCCTTCTTCGACCAGCACCTGCGCGGCCGCCACCAGCCGCTGCTCGACCGGCCGACGGCCCGCTTCCCCGACGTGGAGTTCATCGGCTAGCGCGCACGACGTCCGGACGGCCCGGAGCCCGCCCCAGCCCCGCGACCGTGCGGGGCCGGGGCCCCGCCGTACGACCGGCACGCAGGGCGGGGCTCTCCGCTCTCAGCCCGCCAGCAACCGCGCCTCGACCTCCGGGTCCAGGCCCACCTGCGGCCGGTCAGGGCGCTGCGGCGGCTGGCCGCCGATGCTCTCCAGCCACGCCCAGGTGTCCGCCACGGTCTCCGCGACGGGGCGGCAGCGCAGCCCGGCGGCAAGGGCCTTGGAGACGTCGCCGCGGTGCAGCGCGTCGTGCAGTTCACCCCTCGGCACCCAGACCGGCAGCTGCGACCACGGCTCAACACCCGCCGCGACCAGGGCTTCCCCGTCCATCCAGCGCAGCTCGGCGTCGCTCCCCGTGACCCGCGCGCAGGCGTCGAGCAGTTCGCCGGTGGTGGTGTGACCAGGCTCGCTGATGATGTTGTACGGACCGCTGAGGCCGCGTTCGGCGGCGTCCAGGCACCAGTTGGCGAGGTCGCGCGCGTCCACGTACTGCAAGGGCACATCGCGGGGGCCCGGAGCGAGCACGGGGCCGCCGCGCGCCATCCGGCCCAGCCACCAGGGCAGTCGCCCGATGTTCTCGTACGGGCCGAGGATCAGCCCCGCGCGCGCGAGCAGCGCCCGGTCGCCGAAGGCCGCGAGAACCGCCAGTTCCCCGCCGCGCTTGGCCCGCGCGTAGTCCACGTCCCCGCCGTCGTCGGGGGACCCGGCCACCACCGGCCAGTCCTCGTCGTGTCCGGCCGCCGACGGGTACTCGTACACCGACCCGCTGGAGACGTAGACGTAGCGCCCGACCCGGTCGGCCAGCAGGCGGGCGGTGTCCCGGACCGCCGACGGCGCGCCGGACCAGGTGTCCACGACGATGTCCCACTCCCCCTCAGCGAGCGCAGCGAGCCCGCCCTCCGCGGTGCGGTCGCCGTGCAGGGCCGCCACCCCGGCCGGCGCCGCGTGGTGCCCGCGGTGAAAGACCGTCACCTGCCATCCGCGTCCCAGGGCCGCCTCGGTGACAGCTCGGCCCACGAATTCCGTTCCACCCAGCATCAGCAATCTCATGGGGTGACTGTGCCCCCTGATCGGCGTGTTCGGGCCGGACGCACGCTCTCAGCGGATTCGCCAACAGCAGAAGAAGCGGGACGCGGCCCAGTTCACCGGCGGTCCCGGAAGACCCGCCGTGACGAGCGAGAAGCGACAGCCCCCGCCCGGTCGACCCGGGCGGGGGCTGTCGTACGGCGTTCACAGCGTTCACAAGTGGCGTACGTACGCGGCCGAACAGGCGGCGTACGCGCGCGTGGGCGCGCTTACCCAGCCGCCCGCAGGCGCTGGGCGACCTCCGTCGCCCAGTAGGTCAGGATCATCCCCGCGCCCGCGCGGCGCACCGACGTCAGGGTCTCCATGATCGCCCGTTCCCGGTCGATCCACCCGTTCGCCGCCGCGGCCTCGACCATCGCGTACTCACCGGAGATCTGGTACGCGGCGACCGGCACGTCCACCGCGTCCGCGATCTGGCGCACGATGTCCAGGTACGGAAGGGCGGGCTTGACCATCACCATGTCGGCGCCCTCGGCGAGGTCGAGCGCCAGCTCGCGCAGGGACTCCCTGGCGTTGGCCGGGTCCTGCTGGTACGTCTTGCGGTCGCCCATGAGCGAGGAGCCGACGGCCTCCCGGAAGGGGCCGTAGAACGCGGACGAATACTTCACGGTGTACGCCAGGACCGACACGTCCTGGTAGCCCGCGCCGTCCAGCGCCTCACGGATGACCCGGACCTGGCCGTCCATCATGCCGCTCGGGCCGACCGTGTGCGCGCCCGCTTCTGCCTGCGCCCGCGCCATCTGGGCGTACCGCTCCAGCGTGGCGTCGTTGTCCACCCGGCCCTCGGCGTCCAGGACGCCGCAGTGGCCGTGGTCGGTGTGCTCGTCCAGGCACAGGTCCGACATGATCACGAGCTCGTCGCCGACCTCGGACCTGACGTCCCGCAGGGCCACCTGGAGGATGCCGTCCGGGTCGGTCCCCGGCGTGCCCACGGCGTCCTTCTTGGACTCCTCGGGCACGCCGAACAGCATGATCCCGCCGAGGCCCGCCTCGACCGCCTCGACGGCTGCCTTCCGCAGGGTGTCCCGGGTGTGCTGCACGACGCCCGGCATGGACGCGATCGGCACCGGCTCGCTGACGCCCTCGCGGACGAACGCGGGCAGGATCAGTTCTGCCGGGTGCAGCCGGGTCTCGGCGACCATCCGCCGCATGGCGGGGGTGGTGCGCAGCCGCCGGGGCCTGGCCCCGGGGAAGCTGCCGTAGTCCATGGTCAAGAGCGTGCCCTCCTACGCGATCCGGGCCGCCGCTCGCTCGGGCGCGTGACCGGGTCCCCGGCCTCGATCGCGGCGGCTCGCCGCGCCGCACCGAACTCGGCGAGCGCCTCGGCGAGCTTGAGCACCGAGGGCTCGGGCGACAGCACGTCCACCCGCAGGCCGTGTTCCTCCGCGGTCTTCGCGGTGGCCGGGCCGATGCAGGCGATGACGGTGACATTGTGTGGCTTGCCCGCGATGCCGACGAGGTTCCGCACGGTCGACGACGAGGTGAAGAGCACCGCGTCGAAGCCGCCGCCCTTGATCGCCTCGCGGGTTTCCGCGGGCGGCGGCGACGCGCGCACCGTCCGGTACGCGGTGACGTCGTCCACCTCCCAGCCCAGCTCGATCAGCCCGGCCACCAGGGTCTCGGTGGCGATGTCGGCGCGCGGCAGGAAGACGCGGTCGATCGGGTCGAAGACCGGGTCGTACGGGGGCCAGTCCTCCAGCAGCCCGGCGGCGGACTGCTCGCCGCTCGGCACCAGGTCCGGCTTCACGCCGAACTCGACGAGCGACTTGGCGGTCGACTCGCCCACGGCGGCGACCTTGATCCCGGCGAAGGCGCGGGCGTCGAGACCGTACTCCTCGAACTTCTCGCGCACCGCCTTGACGGCGTTGACCGAGGTGAAGGCGATCCACTCGTAGCGGCCTGTGACCAGGCCCTTGACCGCGCGTTCCATCTGCTGGGGGGTGCGTGGCGGCTCCACGGCGATGGTCGGCACCTCGCTGGGCACCGCGCCGTAGGACCGCAGTTGGTCGGAGAGTGAGGCGGCCTGTTCCTTCGTACGCGGTACGAGGACGTTCCAGCCGAACAGCGGCTTGGACTCGAACCACGACAGCTGGTCGCGCCGCTCGGCCGCGCCGCGCTCGCCGACCACAGCTATGACCGGCTGCCCGCCGTCCGCGGAAGGCAGCACCTTCGCGGACTTCAGTACCTGCGCGATCGAGCCGAGGGTCGCCGACCACGTCCGCTGCCGTGTCGTCGTACCGGCGACGGTCACGGTCAGCGGCGTGTCGGGCTTGCGGCCCGCGGCCACCAGCTCGCCCGCGGCCGCCGCGACGGTCTCCAGGGTCGCGGAGACGACGGCGGTGCCATCGCTGGCGCCGACCTCGCTCCAGCAGCGGTCGTCAGCGGTGCGGGCGTCCACGAAGCGGACGTCGGCACCGCGGGCGTCGCGCAGCGGGACACCGGCGTACGCGGGGACACCGACGGCGGCGGCGACACCGGGTACCACCTCGAAGGCGATGCGCTCACCGGCGCACGCCAGCATCTCCTCGGCGGCGTAACCGTCGAGGCCGGGGTCGCCCGCGACGGCACGGACGACCCGCTTGCCGCCGCGCGCGGCCGCCATGACAAGATTGGCGGTGTCCCTAAGCACCGGGACTCCGGCGGCCGCTGACGAGCCGTCAGCCTCGGTCTGCCGTAGTGCGCTCTGCGCGTCGGCCGCGACATTCGGCCGTACGTGCGCGCGTACTACGTCGAGCACTTGCGCGTCAGCGATCAGCACATCCGCGGTGGCTAGTGCCTCCACGGCGCGCAGCGTCAGCAGTCCGGGGTCGCCTGGCCCGGCACCGAGGAAGGTGACGTGCCCGCAGCCGGGGTGGTTTGGGGCGGTGGGGTTCAAAGTGCTCGCTCCCCCATAAGACCGGCCGCACCCTTGGCGAGCATGTCGGCGGCGAGTTCGCGACCCATTGTCGTGGGGGTCACGGTGCCGTCGGCCACGCTACGAGAAGAAGAGGTGGGTACGGGACCAGTGGTGGACAGCTGCACCAGCGCCGAGCCGTCGGTTGTGCCGACGACGCCGCGCAGGCGCATTTCGGTCATGACCTGCCCATCAACCAGCAAGTCGGCCAGTGCGCCCACAGGGGCGCTACAGCCGGCTTCCAGGGCGGCGAGCAGGGAACGCTCGGCGGTCACGGCGGCCCGCGTGTACGGGTCGTCGAGCTCGGCGAGCTGGGCGGCGAGGTCCGCGTTCGACGCGGCGCACTCGATCGCCAGTGCCCCCTGGCCGGGGGCGGGCAGGATCACGTCGGCGTCGATGATCTCGGTCGCCTCCCCGATCCGGCCGATGCGGGTGAGGCCGGCCGCAGCCAGCACCACGGCATCGAGCTCCCCGGACCGGACGAAGCCGATCCGAGTGTCGATGTTGCCGCGAATCGGCACGGTCTCGATCTCGAAACCGTGCGTCCGCGCCCACGCGTTGAGCTGCGCCATGCGGCGCGGCGAACCTGTGCCGACGCGGGCGACACGCCCGGCGGCGGCCGCGTCGGCGGCCAGCCCCTCGAACGTCAGCCCGTCGCGGGCGACCAGCGCGTCGCGCGGGTCCTCGCGCGGCGGCACGGCCGCCAGCACCAGGTCGTCGGGCTGCGCGGTCGGCAGGTCCTTCAGCGAGTGAACGGCGAAGTCGATCTCACCGCTCAGCAGCGCGTCACGCAGCGCCGAGACGAAGACGCCGGTGCCACCGATCTGCGCCAGGTGCTCGCGCGAGGTGTCGCCGTACGTGGTGATCTCGACCAGTTCGACGGGGCGCCCGGTGAGCTGCCGCACGGCGGCGGCGACCTGTCCGGACTGGGCCAGCGCGAGCTGGCTGCGCCGGGTGCCGAGGCGCAGCGGGCCACCGAGCCCGGCGGCGACGCGGCCAGGCGGTGCCTCGCGCCGGTCGGGTGTGGGGGGTGAGCTGTCGGTCATGCTCGGCCTCGCTTCGGGTCGTTCACATCGGCCCGGCTGACGGACGCGACCGCCTCCGGGTCGAGATCGAAGAGTTCGCGCAGCGCGTCCGCGTATCCGGCACCGCCGGGCGTGCTCGCGAGCTGCTTCACGCGCACGGTCGGCGCGTGCAGCAGCTTGTCGACCACGCGGCGCACGGTCTGCGTGATCTCCGCGCGTTGCTTCTCGTCAAGATCGGGCAGGCGTCCGTCGAGCCGGGCGATCTCGCTCGTGACGACGTCCGCGGCCATGGTGCGCAGGGCGACCACGGTCGGGGTGATGTGGGCGGCCCGCTGGGCGGCGCCGAACGCGGCGACCTCGTCGGACACGATGGCCCTGACCTGGTCCACGTCGGCGGCCATCGGTGCGTCGGCGGACGCCTCGGCGAGGGACTCGATGTCCACGAGCCGTACGCCGTCGAGCCGGTGCGCCGCCGCGTCGATGTCGCGCGGCATGGCGAGGTCGAGGAGGGCGAGCGGCCGGTCCTGACGCTGCCCGGCGGCCTTCCGCAGGCTGTCGGCGTCCAGCACGAGACCGGTCGCGCCCGTACAGGAGACGACGATGTCCGCCTCGGCCAGCTCGGTGACCGCCTCGCTCATGGGCACCGCGCGGGTCAGCAGGGCGTGGCCGGAGGCGGGGGCGCCGTGCTTGGCGCACGACGTGCCGTCCGCGGTCGGCACCCCGGCGACGCACACGTGCGCGGCGTCGGCGTCGGAGCTGCCGGAGCTGTCGGCGGGCACGGTGCCGCCGGGCCCGAAGGTGTCCACGGCCGCGTCGGCCGCCACGCCGTCGGTCACGGCGGCGCTCTGCTCGGCCAGCGCCGTCGCCAGTCGCCGGGCGCGGTCCAGCGTGCGGTTGGCCACGGCCAGCTCGGCCACACCGGCGCGGGCCAGCGTGGTCGCGGCGAGCGAGGACATCGAGCCCGCGCCGATCACCAGCGCGCGCTTACCCGCGGCCCAGCGCTCCACAGGGCCGCTCTCGGCCAGCTGCTCCAGGCCGAAGGTGACGAGCGACTGCCCGGCCTTGTCGATCCCCGTCTCGCTGTGCGCCCGCTTGCCGACCCGCAGGGCCTGCTGGAACAGGTCGTTCAGGAGGCGCCCGGCGGTGTGCAGTTCCTGCCCCAGCGCGAGTGCGTCCTTGATCTGGCCGAGGATCTGGCCCTCGCCCACCACCATCGAGTCGAGCCCGCAGGCCACCGAGAAGAGGTGGTGAACGGCCCGGTCCTCGTAGTGCACGTACAGAAACGGCGTCAGCTCGTCCAGCTCGACACCGGTGTGCCGCGCCAGCAGCGTGGACAGCTCGGCGACCCCCGCGTGGAACTTGTCCACGTCCGCGTACAGCTCGATGCGGTTGCAGGTGGCGAGCACCGCCGCCTCCGTCGCCGGCTCGGCGGCCAGCGCGTCCTGTAGCAGCTTGACCTGCCGCTCGCCCGGCAGCGCGGCGCGCTCAAGCACGCTCACCGGGGCGCTGCGGTGGCTCAGGCCGACGACCAGGAGACTCATGCCGGCATCACGGCGGGCACGTCCCCGTCAGGTCCGTTGTTGTTGTCCGACGCGTTACGGGCGGCGCGCTCGGCGGCCGTACGGGCGGCGCGCGCGGCCGCGGCGGCCGGCTCACGGCCGCCGTTACGCGCGGGGGCCGGGGGCTGCGACGCGTCCTGGGCCGCGTCCTCGCCCGCCTTGCGCTGCTCGTGGAACGCGAGGATCTGCAGCTCGATCGAGAGATCGACCTTGCGTACGTCCACGCCGTCGGGAACGGTGAGCACGGTGGGCGCGAAGTTGAGGATCGAGGTGACACCGGCGGCCACGAGACGCTCGCAGACCTGCTGAGCGGCACCGGCCGGGGTGGCGATGACGCCGATCGAGACGCCGTTGTCGCTGATGATCTTCTCAAGCTCGTCGGTGTGCTGCACCGAGATGCCCGCGACGGGCTTGCCCGCCATCGCCGGATCGGCGTCGATGAGCGCGGCGACGCGGAAGCCGCGGGAGGCGAACCCGCCGTAGTTGGCGAGGGCGGCGCCGAGGTTACCGATTCCGACGATCACGACGGGCCAGTCCTGGGTCAGGCCCAGTTCGCGGGAGATCTGGTAGACGAGGTACTCGACGTCATAGCCGACCCCGCGGGTGCCGTACGAGCCGAGGTAGCTGAAGTCCTTGCGCAGCTTCGCGGAGTTGACCCCCGCCGCGGCCGCCAGCTCCTCCGAGGACACCGTGGGAACCGAGCGCTCGGAGAGCGCGGTCAACGCGCGCAGATACAGCGGAAGCCGGGCGACGGTGGCCTCGGGAATCCCTCGGCTACGGGTCGCCGGTCGGTGAGTTCGGCCAGTTGCCACGGTGCTCCTGCGGGTAGAGCGGGGCTGCGGGCGGCCGCACGTCCCAGGGCCGCCCCGTGAAGTGCAGGCTATGCCTTTGTGAACGCGTGCACAAAGATGGTGTCCGCTTTGTCCGACCAAAGTGACCGGTGTCACGCACCCTTTCGGGCCGATTCCGGAACTGCCACCAGAGTCACACCGTTCACGCCACTCACACCGCAATCGCGGGGTCACCAACGGGGGCACGCACCCACACTCCTCACCGCTATGCCCCCGGATACCTACAAATCGCCCACGATCGTAATCGACCGCGGCCGCCCTTCCGAACCCGTCGGCCCCAGGCACAATGTCCAGCATGAGCCCGCTGCTACGCCGCACCGCCGCGAAGAATCCCGCCGAGAGCACCGTCACGCTGATCGGCAAGCCCGGGTGCCATCTGTGTGACGACGCACAGCAGGTGATCGAAAAGGTCTGTGCCGAACTCGGCGCCTCATGGGAGAAGAAGGACATCACCGAGGACGAGGAGCTGCACCGGAAGTACTGGGAGCAGATCCCGGTCATCCTCGTCGACGGCGCCCAGCACGACTTCTGGCGCGTGGACCCGGCCCGGCTACGCAAGGCACTCGGCGGCTGAAAACCGCCGCCACCTGGGCCGCGCCTCATCCGGCCACCGCGACGCCAAGCCCGCAAGCGGAAGCACCCGCATGGCCGGAATGCAGGGTTCCCGGCTGTACGCGGCAGCACCAGGACACGCCTCCGGCACCACCCCCACCGGCCCCGCGCATGCGCCACAGCGGCCGCGCTGGCGGAAACCCGTAGCCGAAAGTTCACGTCCGCCGAAACATCCCGACTCCGGATGGACCGAACAAACTGGCTATGCTCGCGCTATGGCCGCTCTTGGATGGCTCACTCCCCGCAGGCGCTCGGCTACAGCACGCAGCGTGCTGGCCGGCGAGGCCGCGGCGGAGGCCGCGCGTAAATCCGCACAGGAACTCCAGGGAGACGTCGAGGGAGAGCTCGCCGGAGCCCCCGAGGAGAGCGCCGAACCGGAATTCCCCGTACCCGGCGACGACCTCGCCGCCGCGTTCTTCGATCTCGACAACACGGTGATGCAGGGCGCGGCGCTCTTCCACTTCGGCCGCGGCCTCTATAAGCGGCACTTCTTCCGCAAGCGCGAACTCGCCCGCTTCGCCTGGCAGCAGACCTGGTTCCGGCTGGCCGGCGTCGAGGACCCGGCCCATATGGAGGACGCGCGCAACAGCGCCCTGTCCATCGTCAAGGGCCACCGCGTCTCCGAGCTGATGTCCATCGGCGAGGAGATCTACGACGAGTACATGGCCGAGCGCATCTGGCCGGGCACCCGCGCCCTCGCCCAGGCCCATCTCGACGCCGGGCAGAAGGTCTGGCTCGTCACCGCCGCCCCGGTCGAGGCCGCGACGATCATCGCCAGGCGGCTCGGCCTGACCGGCGCGCTCGGCACGGTCGCCGAGTCCATCGGCGGCGTCTACACCGGCAAGCTGGTCGGCGAGCCGCTGCACGGCCCGGCGAAGGCCGAGGCGGTTCGCGCCCTCGCCGCCGCCGAGCGCCTGGACCTGTCGCGGTGCGCGGCGTACAGCGACTCCGCCAACGACATCCCGATGCTGTCGATCGTCGGCCACCCGTACGCGATCAACCCGGACGCCCGGCTCAGCAAGTACGCGCGCGAGCGCGGCTGGCGGCTGCGCGACTACCGCACGGGCCGCAAGGCGGCCAAGGTCGGCATCCCGGCCGCCGCCGGAGTCGGCGCGGTCGCCGGTGGCGCGGCCGCCGCGGTGGCCCTGCACCGCCGCCGCCGCTGAGACCGCCACCGCCACTGAGAGCGCCACCGCCGAGACACCATCGAGCCGCCACGGCATCGCGGCGGCCACCGGCACCGCACGGCCCTCGCCGCCGAACGCCGCGAAACCGTCGCGGCCCCTATACACCCTCTCCGGTACACCCTCGTCGCCGCCGGCATCCAGGCCGCGCCGACGGCTTCGGGGAAACGGTTACACACAGCGACCGCCACGCGCGGCCCGCGCCCCCGCCCCGATCAACCGGGCCGCCACGCGGACACCTGCGCGCGCAGCTTCCGCCGGGCGGACGGCCATCGGCCACAGGTCCCGGCACAGCGGTGGCCACGGAAGCCGCAGCCACCCTCCCCAACAGGGGGTTTCGGCCAATCCAGGCTGCATACCCCCACGCGGCTCCCGCCAGTCCTGTTACGTCCTGATTGCCACAACAGGCCCCGCAATTAAACAGAACGCGAAGCTTTTCGATCAATTACCGATCGCTGTTCGACCTCTGAACGACCGTCAAGGCATCACAGACCGGACGGAAACGGCGATTTAAGCAACTGGGTGTAGCGTCACCTATACGAAGCGTTATTCTCCTCAGACGCAACCGGTACCCACACGTCCCTACGACGAGTGAACGGTCCCGCACTGCACGTGATGGAAGCTCTGCCTCTGGGAGTCCCGTGTACCCACACGTCGGGGTTGACGCCTCGGGCCTGGCTACGCTCCGCGCAACGGTCGTTGACCGACTGCGCGGCTTCGTCCCCACCGCGTACGCCGTCCCCGCTGTCCCCGCATTCGCCACACCCGTCCCCGCAGCCTCAGCCGCGCCCTGCTACACCCTGGCCAACGGAAGCACGACCGTCAGCAGGCGCGCCCGTGGCGGTGCCCCAACCGCCCGCCGTCCCAGCGCCGACAGCGACAGCCATCGCATGATGGAGCTGGTCGAACGCGCCCAGTCCGGCGAAGCCGAAGCGTTCGGCCGCCTCTACGACCAGTACTCCGACACCGTCTACCGCTATATCTACTACCGAGTGGGAGGCCGGGCCACCGCCGAAGACCTCACGAGTGAGACCTTCCTGCGGGCCCTGCGCCGCATCGGTACCTTCACCTGGCAGGGCCGTGACTTCGGCGCCTGGCTGGTGACCATCGCCCGCAACCTGGTCGCCGACCACTTCAAGTCGAGCCGCTTCCGGCTTGAGGTCACCACGGGCGAGATGCTCGACGCCAACGAGGTCGAGCGCAGCCCGGAGGACTCCGTCCTCGAATCCCTCTCCAACGCGGCGCTCCTCCAGGCGGTGCGCAGGCTCAATCCGCAGCAGCAGGAGTGCGTCACGCTGCGCTTCCTCCAGGGCCTTTCCGTCGCCGAGACCGCCCGCGTCATGGGAAAGAACGAAGGGGCGATCAAGACCCTCCAGTACCGGGCGGTACGCACTCTCGCACGCCTCCTCCCGGACGACGCCCGCTGATCTCAGCAGCCAGCCGAGCAGCGTCCTCACCCGTCGGTTCGTCCTCACCGGTCACCCGCGACGCGCTCGGCGGTCCTTCCGTGGGCCCTTTCGCGATCTTCTCGCGGGTCAACCGGCGACTCCTCCCTAGGCCACTTGGCGGTCCGATCATCAGGACCGCGTAACCCGCCTGCCGCGCCGCTCGTTGTGCGGGATGCAGGCTCCCTGCGGTCACGCCATGCCCGCAACTACTCACTCGATCGAGTGGAAGCGCTCAAGGCGTGCAACCTCCCAGGCGCCCTGAGGAGTCGACCATGATGACGAGAGGAGGTGCCGCCCGTGATCGCGAACGTATCGGCGCACCGGCGGGCTCACGCCTTCGCCCAAGCCCTGGAGGAGCAGGAACTCCAGGACACGGCAGCCGGACAACCGGACCCCACGGAGGACAACGCCGAACGTGGCCGGATGCTGGCCCTGACGAGCGAGCTCGGCGAGCTACCAGCACCGGAGTTGGACCCAGAGGTCAAGACAGTTCAGCGGGCCCAGTTGATCGCCGCCATGGAGTCGGCCTTCGCCGACGGCGCCGTCCAGGTGCCGGAGCAGCGCTCGCCGCGGTTCTCCGGCAAAGGGAGCCACCGGGCGAGTCCGCTCCACCGGTTCCGTCCCCGCTCGCGGTGGTCAAAAGGGCTCGCGGCGGGAGGACTGACGGTAGGAGTGGCCGCTGGGGCGTTCGGCGGTGTCGCCGGAGCCAGCTCCGACGCCCTGCCCGGTGATTCGCTCTACGGCCTCAAGCGAGGCATGGAGGATTTCAAGCGCGGCATGGCGGACGACGACAGCGACCGCGGCCGCATCTATCTGGACCAGGCGTCGACCCGTATGCAGGAGGCGCGCCGCCTCATGGAGCGCGGTCGCGCGGGCGAGCTGGACCACGAGTCGCTCGGTGAGGTGCGCAGGGCGCTGTCCGGAATGCGCCATGACGCGTCGGAAGGCCACCGGTTGCTGCACAGGGTGTACGAGCGGGACGGCTCCCTGGGGCCGATGCGGGAGCTGTCGTCCTTCACCAAGTCCCACCGCGACGGCTGGAGCCAGCTCCGTGACCGGCTGCCCCTTCAGCTCAGGGACGTGGGCGACGAGGTGAGCCTGGTCTTCGACGCCATAAACGAGGAGGTCGAGCCGCTGCGCTCGCTCTTCCCGCCCGACCCGGACGAGCAGCGAGGCGCCCAGCCCGAACCCAGCGCCCCCCGGAGCACCAGCGCCCCGCAGCCGGACCGTCCGGCGCCGCGCTCCTCCACTCCCAAGGAAGACCGCCCGGACAAGGCCGACAGCCACCCACGCCCGTCGGTCTCGGAAAGCAAGGCCAAAAAGACAGAGGGGCTGCTCGGCGGGACCGGTCTGCTGGAGCCACCAGCCGACGTCGGCATCCCGTCCCCCTCCGGCAAGACCAGCGACGACGCGCCTCAGCCGGACGTCACCATCCCGCCGCTGCTGCCCAACCTGCTGCCGGGCCTCGGCCTCGACGCGGAGGACGCGAAGGACGTGAAGGGAGCAAACGGCTGAGAGTCCGGTGCCGTGTCCGCACGTATCCCGTCCGGACACAGCACCGGCCCAGCCACATCCTCACCCCTCGCCACACGACCGGACCACCGCGCCCCGAGCGCGGCGCCAGAGCTCCAGCTCAGAGCTCCAGAGGAAGACGGAGCCCTAAAGACCCAGCTCTAGAAGAAGACCGAGCGCCGCCGTACCAGCAGCTTGTACAGCGTGTGCTGGATGGTCTCCCGCACCTGGTCCGTCAGGTTGAACATCAGCATGGGGTCGTCGGCCGATCCCGGCGGATACTGATCCGTCGGGATCGGCTCGCCGAATTGAATCGTCCACTTCGTCGGCAGCGGCACTCCGCCCAGCGGCCCGAGCAGCGGGAACGTCGGCGTGATCGGAAAGTACGGGAAGCCGAGCAGCCGGGCGAGCGTCTTGGAATTCCCGATCATCGGATAGATCTCCTCGGCGCCGACGATCGAGCACGGCACGATCGGCGCCCCGGCCCGCAGCGCCGTGGACACGAAGCCGCCTCGGCCGAACCGTTGGAGCTTGTAGCGCTCGGAGAACGGCTTCCCTATCCCCTTGAAGCCTTCCGGCATCACGCCGACGACCTCACCGCGTTCCAGCAGCCGCTGCGCGTCCTCGGCGCACGCGAGGGTGTGCCCGGCCTTGCGGGCCAGCTCGCTGACGATGGGCAGCATGAACACCAGGTCAGCGGCGAGCAGCCGCAGATGGCGGTCGGCCGGGTGGTGGTCGTGGACGGCCACCTGGAGCATCAGCCCGTCCAGCGGCAGCGTTCCGGAGTGGTTGGCGACGATGAGCGCGCCACCCGCGTCCGGGATGTTCTCGATGCCCCGCACCTCGACCCGGAAGTACTTCTCGTACATCGGGCGGAGCATCGACATCAGCACCTGATCGGTGAGCTCCTGGTCGAAGCCGAAGTCGTCCACCTCGTACTCGCCGGTGATCCGGCGGCGCAGGAAGCTCAGGCCGCCCGCCAGCCGCTGCTCCCAGCCGGCCCCGGCGTCCGCCTCCGGCCCACCGTGCTCGGGGCCGGCCGCCGTCTCTTCGCGGGAGCCCGGCGGCACGCCGTTCACCCGCGGCAGGTCTTCCCCCTCCTGCTGCGGGGGCACCGGCTGGAGCGGTGCCTGGGACCGGTTCGTACGCGACGACCGCTTGCCCTTCCTCCGTGACCGAGGTTCCTCACCGAACGGGATGACCTTGGCGTCCGCCATCGTGGTGCGCTCCTCAATTCTGGCCGCCGCCGGCAGGCAGCACCGCGGCGATCCGGTCGACGGTACGAGCGAGAGCCTCGGGCGGCAGCAGCCCCGGGCCGCGGCTGCGCGCGTAGTCGGCGAAGGCGTCAGCGGTGGTGTACTTGGGTTGGAATCCCAGTGTCTCGCGCATCTGCGTCGTTTCCACGACCCGGCCGTGAGTGAGCAGGCGAATCTGCTCCGGCGAGAAGTCGGTGAAGCCGACCGAGCGCAGCATCGAGCCCAGCCAGGTGACGGTCGGCGGGAGCAACGGCAGAGTCGGGCGGCCGAGTCGTCGCGCGGCCTGCGAGAGCAGCAGCACGCCGTCACCCGCGATGTTGAAGGTGCCGCTGTTCAGCGTGGCCCGGCGCGGCTCGGCCGCGGCGATACGCAGCACCTCGATCGCGTCATCCTCATGGACGAACTGCAACCGGGGGTCGAAGCCGATGATGGTGGGCAGCACGGGCAGCGCGAAGTACTCGGCGAGCGGGGAGTCCGCGCACGGGCCGAGCACGTTGGCGAACCGCAGCACGCACACGGCGACGTCGGGGCGGCGCCTGGCGAAGCCCCGCACGTACCCCTCGACCTCGGCGGTGTCCTTGGCGAAGCCGCCACTCGGCAGCGACTTGGGCGGAGTGGTCTCGGCGAAGACGGCGGGGTCGCGGGGCGCCGAGCCGTAGACGCTGGTGCTGGACTTGATCACGAGCCGGGTCACCGCCGACGCCTTCTGGCAGGCCCCGAGGAGCTGCATGGTGCCGATGACGTTGGTCTCCTTGACCGACGCGCGGCTGCCCCTGGGCCCGAGCGGCGTGCCGTTGATGTCCATGTGGACGACGGTGTCCACGGAGTACTCGGCGAGTACTTTGGCGATCGTCGGGTGCCTGATGTCGGCCCGTACGAATTCGGCGCCGCCGAGGTGGTGCTCGGGCGGCACGGCGTCCACGCCGATCACCCGGTCCACGTCGGGCTCACGCTGAACACGTCGGACGAAACGCCCCCCTAATTGCCGTGCGACTCCGGTGACGAGCACGACCCTGCCCAAGATCAGCGCCTACCTTCCCACCATCGCGAGAGCCACCACCCAGTGGGCCCGGCCCTACCGCCTACCACTCACCGTATCCGCCGAATGGCGCGCTGTGATGACCACCCGCTGCGACAAGTGGCAATTCCAGCCCACCCGCGCCCCGGGTTCCCCGCCCGGCCACAAACGCACCGCAGCCCTCCCACCATGAGGTGGAAGGGCTGCGGAGCGTCGCACAGCGTTGCTTACTTCTTGTTGCGTCGCTGGACGCGAGTGCGCTTGAGCAGCTTGCGGTGCTTCTTCTTCGCCATCCGCTTGCGCCGCTTCTTAATAACAGAGCCCACGACTACCCTCGCTCACTTCGATTCACTCGGTGCGGGGCGTCCGAGCCCACACGACCTACATCGGGCCAGCCTACCCGGCACCGAGCGAACGGCGTAATCCGAGGGCGCGCTAGGCGGACTCCACCCCCACATACGACTCGCGGAGGTACTCGTGCACCGCCTGCTCCGGGACCCGGAACGACCTCCCGACCCGGATAGCGGGCAGATGACCGCTGTGCACCAAGCGGTACACGGTCATCTTCGAGACTCGCATTACCGAGGCGACTTCCGCCACGGTCAGAAACTGGACCTCGTTCAGAGGCCTCTCGCCAGCAGCCATGACACACCTGAACCTTCCGCACATGACGGGCACCGGCTTCCCCTCCGGTGACTCCTCGTCGCTGCGCGCTCACTCCCCAGAGTAGGGGCGGGTGATACGAGTGGGGAAGAGGAGTAGCGACCAGCCGCCTACTGTGACAGACACGCTCGATTGAGTACATAGCGAGTAAGCGGCCGGTAGTAATCAGACCGCACAGCGTCATCAAGCGGAACGGCGACGGACACCTGTCCCTCCGCCTCTCCGACGAACAGCGCGGGGTCGTCCGTGTCGGCCAGACCGATGGCCGCGATACCTAGCTGACCTGCACCGCAGACCCACCCGTGGTCCCCGATGACGAGATCGGGGAGGGCGGTGCCGGCGTCTGCGGCGGTGGCCAGAGCGACACGGATGGGGAGCGGAGAATGGGTATGCACGCCCGGCTCACTTCCGGGTGTTCGAGCGCCGGGTTCTCGCATCAGCGCGACTCCTCGGTCGTAGTCAAGGTTGTGCGTACGTACTCCAAACCGGGTCGTTATGTCGACACAGCTACCCTGCGCTGGGGTGAGAACAGGACATCCAGCCGACGAGAGGGCGTCCGCCAGCTCGGCGTAGAAGCCCAGGAGACGGTGCGGATGGCCGGTGCCGAGCAGCACCGGGGCCCGACGCCGCGCTACGGAACCCAGCCGATCGGCGAAGGCGTCGAGCGCGGCAACCGTACGATCCGGATCGATCACATCCTGGCCGGTGACATACCCGGGATTGTCAGAAACACCGCACCGAGCGCTCATAAGACTAAGCAACTCGGCGAAGGTCCAGTCATGTTCGGACTCAAGACCGATCGTCGCGCGAGGGTCGCGCGCGACGAACAGCCTATAACGCTGCAGGCTCCGTTCCCGGCTGGTTGCCACGGTCCCGGCAAGCCGCACCGCCAGTAGATACGCCCGGAGGGCGGAGGTGCTCAACACACCGCTGATCGTGGCGGATCACCACTGATCACCGCTCAGAAACGCTCATACGGCCCACACTTGGCGTAATCGGTAGGAGGAGTCCGAGCGTCCGACCTCTTCCAACTGGGCGCGGGCGGGCCTGGCGCGGGCGGCCTGACAGGCACGAACGTTCCGGCGGGGAGCCGCACCGCGCGAAACCGCCCCACCGCCGGGTCCTCCGTCACGGCGGCGGAAACGGCGCGGCTACGGCAGCAGCCCGTGCGCGGGGAACACCGCGCGCCGGGTGGCGAGGACCGACTGGTCCAGCGCGTCCGCCGGGTCATAGCCCCACTCGTCCCAGCCGCGCCACCGCGGCTCACGCCCGTCGGTCATGCGCTTCGGCGCCTGCTGCCGCGTCCGCGCGTACACCTCGTGCCGCCACTCCTCGGGCGTCTCAGCCGCCGGATCGACCGGCTGGCCAGCGGCGATCCCGACCAGATGGGTCCAGGTCCGGGGCACCACGTCGACCACCGCGTAACCCCCGCCGCCCAGGGCGACCCAGCGGCCGTCCGCGTGCTCGTCCGCCAGTTCGCGGCAGCTCGCGGCGACCGCGCGCTGCGCGTCGACCGTCACCGCCAGGTGCGCCAGCGGGTCGTCGATATGCGTGTCAGCGCCGTGCTGCGTGACCAGCACCTCGGGGCGGAAAGCGGCGACCAGCTCCGGCACCACGGCGTGGAACGCCCGCAGCCAGCCCGCGTCCCCGGTCCCCGCCGGCAGCGCCACATTGGCCGCGCCGCCCTCCGCCGCGTCGCCGCCCGACTCCTCCGGCCACCCGGTCTGCGGAAACAGCGTCCGGGGATGCTCATGCAGCGAGATCGTCAGCACGCGCGGGTCGTCCCAGAACGCCGCCTGCACGCCGTCCCCGTGATGCACATCGACATCCACGTACACGACACGCCGCGCGCCCAGCTCCAGCAGCCGCGCCACCGCGAGCGCCGCGTCGTTGTACACGCAGAACCCGGACGCGCTGCCCGCCATGGCGTGGTGCAGCCCCCCGCTGAAGTTCACCGCACGCCGCGTCCTGCCA
Organism: Streptomyces sp. A01; assembly: GCF_059026195.1. NCBI lineage: Bacteria > Bacillati > Actinomycetota > Actinomycetes > Kitasatosporales > Streptomycetaceae > Streptomyces > Streptomyces sp. A01. The sequence continues at coordinate 86,769 of NZ_JBWLKN010000029.1, forward strand.
CTCCACACCGCCTCCGCCGCCCCCACGGACTGCCCGGCGATCAGCGCCGACGCCTCATGCATGCCCGCGAACGCCGGGTCGTCCGGCGTGCCCAGACCATACGAACCGTCCGCCGAGGCCGGATCGGCCGATACCCGGCGCACCGCCGCCACATAGTCCTGCCGGTGTACGAGCCCCAGGGTCGACGCCCCGGCGGACTTGGCGGCCACCACATCGACCGCGCGATCGAGCCCGAACGCCTCCACGAGCCGCATCGTCAGCCCCAGCCGAACCGGGTCCATCGGATGCCCGGGGCCGAAGTCGTAGCCCGTTACTGCCTCATCCCACATCAGCTGTGCGCGGCCGCTCATGCCCGTCACCGTATCTGGCATCGCCGACAGCGAAGGAACGGGCGTAGAACAGTGTCGCCAACACGAGCCCCATGGGTATCAGCATTGCCGCGCGATAGCTCCACGTCCCGCCCACCACACCGACGAGGGGCGAGCCGACGAGGAAGCCCACGTAATTGAAGACGTTCAGCCGTGCGATGGCGGTGTCCGAGGCGGCCGCACCGGGGAAGAGCTGCCCCGCCGCCGCGAACGTCTGCGGCACGATCACACACAGCCCGAGCCCCAGCAGCGCGAACCCGATCATTCCCGCCCAGGCCCCCGGAGCGGCGGCGACGGTGGCGAAGCCGCCCGCCGCGAGCAGCGCACCGCCGCGTACGACCGACACGGGACCGAAGCGCCGTACCGCCCGGTCCCCCACGACCCGCCCGAGCAGGGTCGTCGCCATGTAGAGGCTGTACGGGACGGTCGCCACCTGCTCGGAGCTGTCCAGCACGTCTTCCAGATACTTCGCGCTCCAGTTGGAGACGGTGGAGTCACCGATGTACGCGAAGGCCATCACCAGACACAGCGGCAACAACGGCCGCATGGACACCTTGGCTCCGGCGGCTCCGGCGGCTCCGGAGAAAGGTTTCGCCGCTGCTTCTGCCGACGGCTGGTCAGCGAACCAGCGGCTGGCGGCCAGGGCGACCGGCGCCAGCACGGCGACGGCCGCCCCGTACAGCACCGCGAGCGACAGCTCCCCGCGTGCGCCCACCCAGGCGAGCGAGGCGCCCGCGATGGCGCCCACGCTGTACGCGGCGTGGAATCCCACCATGATGCTGCGGCGGTAGGCCCGCTGCAGCCCGACGCCCAGCATGTTCATGGCCGCGTCCAGCGAGCCGACCGCGAGACCGAAGACCGCGAGCGCGCAGGCGAGTTGCCAGAGCGCGTCCCCCGCCCCCGCCAGGGCGAGCGCGAGGCACACCATCGGCTGGGACCACCGCAGGACGTTGCTGGGCGGCAGCCACCGCACAAGGCGTTCGGTGCCCACACTCCCGACGCCGGCGAGTACCGGTACGGCAGCGAGGAACAGGGGCAGCAGCCCGTCCGATATCCCGTACCGGTCCTGAAGCCGCGGAATGCGCGTGACCAGCAGCGCGAAAACGACGCCTTGCACGGCGAAGCTCACGGTGAGGGCGGCTCGACCATGCCGGAGGCGCGCAGCTGTCATGGCGGAGCAGCGTACGGCCCGCCACTACCGCTGGGTAGACCGATCACGCGAGGAGTTGCGGCAGGTCCTCCATGGCCGAGAAGTGCGCGTGCGCCTGGGCGAGCTTGTCGGCCGGGGTCATCGCGGTGAACCCGTACACGTCCATCCCCGCGGCGACGGCGGCCTGCACCCCGAGCGGGCTGTCCTCCACTACGGCACAGCGGTCGGGCGCCGCGCCCATCGTCTTGGCCGCATGCTGGAACAGATCGGGAGCGGGCTTGCCCCGTCCGACGTCCTGCGAGCTGAAGATGTGCTCCTCGGCGAACAACTCGTACAGGCCCGTCTTCCGCAGCGCGACACGGATGCGTTCGTGGCTCCCGGAGGACGCGAGGCAGTACGGGACGCCGTCCGCCCGCAGCTTCTCCAGCACAGCGCCCACACCGACGACGGGCTGGAGTTCGCGGCGGAACGCCTCGAACACGCGGTGGTGAAAGGTCGCATCGAAGTCCGGCGGCAGCTGCCGCTCATAGCGCTCAAGCACCAGATCGTGAATGCGGTGCATGGCCGACCCCATGTAGTCGCGGATCGACTCGTCGTACGTTGTGGGGTGGCCCAACTCCGTGAGATACGCGGCGAGAAGGCGGTTCGAGATCGGCTCACTGTCGACGAGCACGCCGTCGTTATCGAAGATGATCAGGTCGTAGCGCATGAGCGCAGTCTACAAAGCACATCGACAACGCAAGAAAGCCCTGTCGGGGACCCCGAAAGGGGCTGCCCGACAGGGCTTTTGCAATGATTGTTCGGCGGCGTCC